>CAZYOE010000192.1:0-8127 GCA_964648725.1 uncultured Pseudobdellovibrionaceae bacterium
CAGAACAGCTCAAGTTTAGGATTTGTTTTACCTCGTCAATGTTTTTTGTTTGCTACTTTCAACCAGAATCAGTTTCTTTTATTTTGGTGGTAAAACGTCTTATCACCCGGATAACCGCCTCGATTACGTCTAGATGTCTTATAAATTAGGCTAGTTTAGAATAGTGGTTCTATATTTATTGGGCGTTATTAGTTCTTGGCCCTCGTTTAATTGCTTGGCTAGATAATTATAGTACTGCCTTGGATCGACTTTATTTATTTTGCATGATTCAAAGAGTGAAAAATGGATGGCGTGAGTTTCAGCTCCCGCTCTTGAATGAGTCCCTAGCCATGTTTTTCTTCCTACCGCTGGATTTCTTACACTTCGTTCTGCATACCCATTGCTAATTGGCAAATCAATATCTGTTAGAAACAAAGTTAACCCTGATAGGTTGTTTAGAAAGTAATTGGCCGCTTTGCCAATGAGCGATGTTGTTGAGTTTTCCATAAGGATTTCACAGGCAATATCGTAAATTTGATTAAAGAGAGGGTCCATGGATTGTCTTAGCTTAAGAGCTTCTCCTTGGGATTCAGAATCAGCGGATTTTGCAATTGACTCTTGGACTTCGCGTTCGATTCTATAAATTTCTCCATAAACTGTCTCACTAAGGGACCTAATCTTCTTAGCCCTTTAGTTGTACTCCTGTTGCTCTGTCACCACCATAGGAGCTAAGCTTTCTATAAGGAGGAAAAAACGCAAGTGCTTATATTTCGGAGCTCTATTTGGAATCGATTCGATTATTCGTCCTGACATGTTTAAACCTTCGAAAAACTGACCAAACTCCGTTGCCGTAAGCTTAAGTTGCTTTTTATAACCAGGATTGGGCCTTGTGAAAGTTCCATATTCTAATTTTTTGAAATTACTATGGAGTCAGTTCCATCCCAAGTAAAGATCTTGCAACTCGTTCAGCGCTTATTCACAAAGGCAAAAAATTGCCCCGCATAAGGATTGAGTTGAAAAGCTTTTTTAACCAAAAGTGCCAGACCATCGTATCCAAGCCGCATATCAGCAGGAGTCTTACATAAATAAATATTAGTTTTCCTTGTGCTTAGTATCATGACGCTTTTCCCAAAAACTCAATTAATATATCGAGATTTGGAAAACGAACCACTTTCTGACCTTCACCAATTACAAGTTCTAAATGCGTGCTATTAACTACCCAACTATCCTTAGTCACCGAGGACGGCTCTCCAGGATTGGCTAAACCCATGGCCTCTGAACTCGCCAAAACATGGTTTAATTTCTTTGAATCCACTTATAGCTTTCGCAAAGTTCCTATCTTCATACCTAGTTCTTTGCGAAATTGTTCGGCGGGCCCAGAAAAATGTTAGCAAATGCGATGAATAGTCCATTTTCAAGCCCGTCCGCTGAAACATAATCCTTGTTTATCAGCAATTTGTTGAAAACGCCACATTCAAGGCCATCGAAAGCTCTTTGTGACCGGCTTTGGGCGGCCTCTGGAAAACAACACTTTCCGTTTTGGAATTCCTAATCGTTTGCCATAGTTGCTGATCTCACCGTTAGTTGTGCACTCAAACGCAAAGAATCACGAGGAATACACTACACATCGACTACCCTCCTCAATGCGACAAGCAGCCAACCGTAGGTAAGGATAGCATTCTGCTTCGTGGATTGTAAGAGCAACAACCCGCGAACTATTCGATCTATAGAAGTCACCACATTAATGACAGTGACGTTTTGGCGGAAGCGGAGTCTCTAATACTGTCGGCATCCCTTGTTCATCATGAACCATAGGAATTAGCTGCAGATAACAACCATCTCCTTCGTGGGATAAGTATTTAATCTCCACTCCCTTGTCGATATTCTCGATTGAAAGAATCGAGACCGTTTCTGGTGAAACAAAGGCCGCCAAAGCCAGTTCCATGCGCGCTTTGCTAATTTGCAACGGACTCGAAAAGGCATGTGCGAAGTGACTGCTTGCAAGCAGAGCTATTATGATTATTACTTTCATACGATGGTTTCTCTCCTATGATTGATTTGAGATCTATTTTCATAAATCTCTGTTTTTATAGGACATCAAGGTAGCAACAAATAAATTACTTACCACTGACAAAGACGGCCCAAATCAAATGAAACTCTGACAAATGGACAAAGAAGAGGCCTCGTGCGAAACTTTTTTACTCACAAAATAAATATTTGTGCTGCCATCAAAAACTTGTCATGAATCAGGCCTAACAAGCCTCTTAGCATTCATAATTTTCGAAGGGACCGCACAGTGAATTGGACTGTTTTAGCTGTTGTACTTCTTTGGACCAATGCGTTGTTAGCAGGATTCCCCAAATTGAAGTTGGCTTCGAAGCCCTAACCCCAAAGAGTAGAGTGCAAACGCTAACTGCCCCTTTGGTTGCGAATCAAACACATCGAAAATGACAATTTCACCGTCGGCCTTAAGCGCCGCTTTAGCTCTCTTCAAAAGAGCAAAGAGTTGATTCGGCGACTCCAGGTGGGTGATGTTACCAAGAATGACTTGGTCATAAGTCCCTTGAAAGTCCACCTCGTGATAATTACCGCTAATGAAATTGACTCGCTCGGCGATGCCACGCTCTGAGGCTTTGGCACGCGCGATATTCAAAACCCCAGCCCAATCCACTAGAGTAGCTGTTGCCGACTTGTCTGAGTCCAGCAGTTGAAAACTCCAAACACCAGAGCCGGCTCCCAGATCTAGAATACGGAACCCTGGTTTTTTTAAAACATCAGGCAAGAGCCCTACAGCAGCAAGCGCCGCCGGTCGCATCATCCAATCTAATCCTAAAACTTGACGAACATATTCTGTCTCGCTGGCCTCAACAGTGTCCATTTGTACCAGGGGCTGCCCCGTCATCAGAAACTTCGGAAGATGGTCCCAATACTCCTTACAGCACTCAGTTGAATCTTAATCCTAACGGTTTTTCAGTCGTGCGTTCCTACATTAATCAACGTGTGATTCAGGATTTTTTTGAATCCTTTATCCTGAGCTTCCTACTTATTGCGCTTTGCTACCTTTGGCTCTTCAAGAGTATCAAATGGTCAATCCTAGCTTTGATTCCTAATCTAATTCCTTTGATTTCAATTAGTGGTCTCATGGGCCTTATTGGTACAGCCGTGGATTCGAATCTCATCATTCTAATTTGCGTTGCTTTCGGTATCGCTGGCGACAACACCATCCACATTTCCTATTCTATCAGTCAGTATCAAAAATTGGGAATCTCCTACCACGAGTCCCTTCATCGCACCTTTGATCTGATTGGAAATTCGCTCCTAGCCACGAGTGCGATCTTCATTTTGTGCTTACCGGTTTTTTTATTGGGGCAATTGAAGCTCTTTAATCATATCGCTATCGACCTTTCCTTTGCATTTTTAATGGCATTCCTATCGGATGTTGTTATCTTCCCAGCACTGCAGCTCCGATGGAACTGGCTCACTCAAGGATCAATATAGACTTCTTGAGGTGAGTATTCGCTATCCTAAATTTGAGGTGGCCTCAAAATTGCTCCTCTAGTTTTAAGCACAAATTCATGGGATTTGTGCCGTCACTTAGGAGGGTCCCTTGGTTACAAGCCGGCAAAATTCAAATCGTGGTCTCCGACTCGGGAACATTTTTTGGTCTTTGGCCATTTGTTTGACAGTCACTCCAAAGTCCTCACTGGCTGGGCCAACCTTTGAAGAACGCCTCTTGAAGTTCACAGAAATGGTTGTTGGCCCCTATCAAGAAGATTTTCAGGGAGTGATTTTAAGTGAATCACCTTTGAGCAACGAAGAGCTTGAACGAGAAGCGATAGCGCAACCACCGGTGGACGAATTCGCCTTTTCAATTGATCCAAAAAAAGAACCGGTCGAGCCTGTCCTCGTCGTTACTCATGAGGATATGAGGCGCGAATCAGAGATCATGCGAAATTCCCCAAAGCCAATAGCCGCCGAAGAAATAGTTATTCCTTTGTCGATCGCCGATGAAAAGTTGCTTGCCAACATTGATGAACTCAACCAAGTGCAACTGAATATCTTTTTGGCAAAGAAAACAAAATATCTCACCAGAGCAGCAAAAGTTTTGAGATTGATTATGTCGAATAAAAATCTTAATCAGGTTCTTGCTGGAATCAATGAAGGATACTTTGAAAATGCAGGAAATGTGGCCGCATCCAATGCATTTGTTGTCAGTATTCAGTTGGCCGGAGCGGTTGGACTTGGGGCGGGTGCACCCAAATGGTTAATGAATAAGTATCCTAATAGTCGCATTACCAAAAAACTTTCAGAAGGCCATGGTTTCTATGCCTTTTTGGGAGCCGGCCTAGCCTTGGTGAAGAAGGCCGAGAATGGCCGCAATCGTTATTCGATTGAGACCTATTTTGAAACTCGAAATGCCGATGAAATTTTCTCCTTCTTTGCATTTATGGCGGCGGGGCTAGGGGTTTCTATGACGGATGAGTTACATAATTCATCGCGCCCTTCTGTTGAGACTGCTCGATTCTTAAAAATCTCTGTGCCCAATATCTTTTTTGGAAATTACATGAAGGGACTTTCGATTCCAGCCGCGATCGCATTACCTCCTGGTGGCGGAGCTGCAGCTGGAATGAAGGGCACACTCAAACGCTACAGAAATAATTCCGAAGGGCGTGCCGCCCTTAAAAAGGACCTACTCGCTTTTTGGAAGTCAAAAAAAGGGAGCTGTCGTGCAAGTTTGAATGGAGGATAAAGCTTTACCCGTATCAAACTTTGCATAAAAAGATTAGAATTCTTCAACGATGACTTTAGATCTATACCCTTTTCTATATCGAGCACGGCCATTTTCGTCGAGGAGGCCTTGACCAGATTTAGAATTTAGGAGGGGAATCTCGCCATAATCAGCGTCGACTACGACAGTGTGAATTTTCTGAATCGAATCCTTGTGAACACGAACGCAACCAGAGGAAACGCGCTTTCCAAGAGCCCTTTCTCCGGCTCGTTCTCCGCCAAAGAGATCCGGCGACACTTGATGAACTGTTAAGCCTCTCTTTTCATTACAAGTAACTGGCCAACCATCGGACGAGGCCTTGGCGGTAATGATGGATTACCTCAACCTGGACGAAAGAGGAATCATCGCTGATGTCTTAGATAGATTCTGCTGAAAAAGGCCAACTTCTGCGTTGGCTTCGCTTCATCTCTCACTCAACGTAGGGGAACTACGCCTCGTTCGACTTGAAGCTTGCCGCCTTGAATTTGGCTCTTTTTCAGTCGAATCTAGATAGTGAGATTTTAGGCACTCGCGACACCGCTGAAGCTCTGAAAATGCTATCGAAAAAATAGCTCCCAATCATTAAATAATTATTGTTCAAATTTTTTTTTCTTCATAAACTGTCAGCACTATGAAGTTCTGTTTAGTGCGTGGGTTATCGCGAGAAAAGTTTCATTGGGATGGGTTTCCTGAAAAATTGCAAGCCGCCTTTTCTAATTGTGAAATTGAATTGATCGATCTGCCGGGGAATGGTGATTTTTGTGGAGTGACAAGCCCCACTCGGGCTGCGGATTACATTCAATTTCTTCGGGAACGCGCTCAGTTTGTGAAAACAAAAACACCGGTTCATTTTATTGCCATGTCGTTTGCAGCGATGCTTGGCCATGAATGGGCCCAGAGATTTCCAGGTGAATTAGCGTCCTTAGTCTTAATCAACTCCAGTTTACGACCCACCCCTTTTTACTATCGAATGCGTCCTTCTGGATTAATTCGCTTAGTCAAGGCAGCTCGAACCAAAGATATTTTTGCACGAGAAAAGCAAGTCCTAGAACTCACAACCAAAATGCTTGGCCCCAGGCTGGTCGACATTGCAAATACTTGGGCCGAGCACGCTAGAGCGCAACATACCAATAAACTAAGTGCGTTTAATCAACTTTGGACCGCCGCCCAGATGAAGCGAAATGCAAAATGCCCAACGATACCTTACTTAATATTGAGTTCAGGCGGCGATGAACTGGTAAATCCACGTAGTAGTGAGGAGCTAGCCTCAGCGTTGCATGTCCCTCATAGAATTCATTTGACTGCAGGGCATGATCTTGTGTTGGATGACCCGCAATGGGTCCTCCAACAACTGAAAAACTTTTATTGAAAGAGTTGCGAACACTGAGCAGCTTTATTAACGCCTGCGGAAGTTTCAGACTTAGCATAATAATTTAAAATTTTCACTTTCACTTCCGGCGGAATATCCAAGGAATCAGCGACGGATTTCTTTAAAAAATTAGCATAGTCTGCATATTCAGGGCTCTTGTTTGCAACGGCAGGTTCCCCTTGGAGTGATAGTCCTAATGTTCTTAATCGAGTGCTATTTTTAATTTCTTTAAAGTTTTCGGCCATCAGTTGTTTAATCCCGAGGGCACTTTTAAGAATTGATTCCGTTAGCCGTGGAGCATTTTGTGAAAGCTTTGAATAAAGTGTTTTGTATTTCTGAAGCTCAAGAGCTCTTTCAAACTGAATATCATCATAGATTGAACTGAGGAGAAAATCGAGTTCTTCGTTGTGCCCGGCAAATTGTTTTCGGAGCATAGTTTTAAGATTAAGAATATTGTTTTCATTCCATGGCACTTTGGTAAGTACAAAGGGTTCACCTAAAATAATACCAGCACTCATAAATCCATCACCGGCACCCACTGGGGTTACACCTTGTTTCATTGAGTAATGAGTCAAACCGACAAACACCGGATGCGGTAAATTCGGGGTTTTCAAGACATAAATTTTTCCTGGTTCCGCATGCACAGGGAGCGCAGACTCAGATTCTAGAATAATGACCCGCTTTTGAAGTTTTACGTCATCAACGAACTGAAGATCAAAATTAGAAGGCGTGATTAAACAGAAAGATTCATTATTCGTTTGGGCAAGACCCTTGAGATAGGAGGTGAACTGAGGGCGGGTCTTGTTAGAAGTAATGCCATAAACAAGTCCGGTGCGAGCTCCTTTGAGTGCTCTCTGGGTTAGAATCGACTCGAGTTGCAGGCGCGTGTCTTCATTCGGGATGGCTTCAATTTCGCTCAAAAGAAATTGTCGACTATAGTCTTCATTTTTGCCGCGCAATTGCGTGGCGATATAGTCACCATAGATACCGGTCTCATTAGGGCCAATGCCGGCAGGGTACATATTTATTTTGACATCATTGACTTGTATGAGGCCCATGGGGTTCAAAGAGTGAGGATTCTCGGTGTTTCCGAGCACCGTTTGAATCAGGAGAATCGCATCATTCGTGAATTTGAGATCCTGGTGAGGTTTATTTTTCAATGTTCCACTTGGGCTGGCAAGAGCTGTATAAAAATCAATCTGGAGATTCTTATCAAAGGTTTCTAGTGAATGTATTTCCACATTGGCGGGTAACGGATGGTTTTCGCTTAAAAGTATATTGAGACGCTTCTGTCCTTCGGCATCAACGAGTAGGGTGATATGATTTTTCACTTTGTAGTCTGTGAGCAAACTCATGAGAGTGAGGTAACCGGCCGCTACATCACCATTGCCTCCGCGGCTATTGCGAAGGTCAATGAGGACTTCTTTAAATTCACGACTGAAGGCCTCACCCAGACTGGACCAAGCCGGTGAGGCAGTGAAGCAGAGAATAACCATAAGCCAGTGTTTCATAAACTCGATGCCTTATTTTGCAAAAAGGTTTTGACAACGAATCACGCTTGAACTTGAAGATGCATCTTTCGAAGTTCTGAAAGACTCGGCAAGAATCGCCGGGAACTTAGACGTGAAGAGTGTTTTTAATTCGTTTCGCAGAAGTCCTTCGAACTCCTTCGCGCCGACATAGTTTTCGCCATATAAAATGATAAGACCTTTGAGACCGCCAAAAATATAGCGTGTATCAAACTTCAAACCACCTTCGGCGATTTCATTGATCACATCAACCATCAAAGCTTTAATATCCATTGTGCCTTGGCTACGTGCTTGAGCAAACAGGTGATCCAACGACTTACGCAACTGAGCTTCGTCAATCACACTATCGGCACCAGCTCTACCCATTAGGCGTGCATAGTGAATCACACCGTTGGAGTCTAAATCCGACAGTGACTTAATGAACTGTCCGATCACCAGGCGCGGATCCATGAGAAGGGCCACGCCGATGCTGATGCGCTGTT
>CAZYOE010000193.1:0-7959 GCA_964648725.1 uncultured Pseudobdellovibrionaceae bacterium
ACTCCTTTTCCCTCGTCTGGGTTTTTAACTATCTGTATAAATTCCATTGGACTACTTGGGCCTGTCAAAGACGAGCCAATACTTTTAAAGCCACCCGAAAGCACCCGTTTGTCCTCTTTCAGCATGACGTTAGTATTACTATAATTATATAAAATTTTATCAACCAATAAGCTGACTCCATTTAGATAAAAGTAATCTGGTTCATTTTTTCTTTCAAAGGACGGATAACTTAATTCGTCGTTTTCCATACCGAGTTGGCCATAGATTCCGAAGCGATTGTTTCGATCTTTTAAGGTAAGTCGAGTACCTTTTGGAAAAGGGATTTTAAGCTGCTCAAGCAATTTAGTAGCTATCGATTCTGCAAATGGAATATAACGAAAATCTCCATAATTTACTTCATGAATATGTCTATTAAGCTTAAGTAATTGAAACTCTTTGCCATCAAAATTTATCATTTCTGGCAATTCATCTTCCGACCAATCGCGAACAATCGTTTCTTTAAATGGACTCTTTACAAGAAGAGCTTTTTGGCACGAATCGAGTTCTGCATAAGAAGGAACAAAGGACGTCAGTAACAAAAAAACAGATATTAAAACTCTAAATAAAATTGATGATGAGTTCATTTGACCCTCTTTATTAAAATGTTCCCAATATCTATGCAAGCTTGCGTGCCAATGTTTCAAAGTGATACTTCTCTCAATTTCTCCCGGAATGACCCCAATAAAAGATTTAGGGGCATTTTTTTATAGAAAAGTCATCTTTTAGTGGATTTGGATGGAAGGGGCGGACTGAAAGTGTACCAGATTGGACGGCATGACGGGCGCAGGGGCACCAGAGATGGCGAAAAGTGTACCATCTTTTCTATGGAAGTGAGGCGGCCTTGGCGATAGATCGTTTGATCGAGGGTTTAATAACTCTGTTCAGCCACACGTGGAAAGCTCCGATGGCTAATCTATTTAATAAGAAAGGACTGCGAGAAAGTTCACTCAATGGACTGGTCTTTTTTCCGCTAACCGAGAATCTTATCAAACTGCGCTAAATTCCGCACGAACCTCAATGGAACTCCATGGATAGATCTTCGAGCTATGAATCCAAAAGCAACAATTGAAATTGTTTTCTAATGGTAACTCGTATGTAACCAAATCATAGGCACACAAGTGGATTTCTTGAATGCCTCTCGAAGAATTGGACTGAATAGTCTGAATAGTCCATTTTCACGCCCGTCCGTTGAAACATAATCCTTGTTTAGCAGCAAATTGTTGAAAACGCCCCATTCAAGTCACTCGAAAGCTCTTTGTGACCGGCTTTTGGCGGGAGCTGCTGGGACCACTTTCCGCTTTATTTGTCTTAGTCATCGATCAATTTGGCGCAAATCTTTCTTTCAGTAGCTTTATAATGACTCTCAAAGCTAACATTCTTGTGTTAAAAGACTTAGGTTGAACGTCCTACTCCGACCCCATCTGCATTTGTTTAGTTTACGGCAGCAGAATTAGATCGATCGGCGCTTTTTTGTTGCGTTTCAAAATGTGAGTCCTTACATAGTGATTTATTTTTTCTTTCATCGCTTGAAGTGGCAGAGCCAACTAAACACATACTGTTTATAAGAGATCTAGTCTTAGGTGATCGCCCATAAATCTCAAGGTTTTCTCTAATACATTTTTTAGTATCTTCAACCATTGAGAAATCGTCTTTACAGATCAATTCTGATGTCGCAATCGTAAAACAATACGGTGCTGAAGCTAATTCATTTACACAGGTTTTATCTTGCGACAAGGCTTGGTTTGATAGTAGTAAAATTACTGCGAATATTTCGTTTTTCATTATTACCGCCAATTGATTAAAGAATGCTGCAATTTCTATGCGCTGTTTCAAATTGAGATACTACGATTTTTATGAGCTTCAAAAACCCTTGTTTGGAAGAATCATGGCGGCGAATATCTCTGGCACTACACCAAAGACTGGGGCAGTCGAACTTTTCTCAGCCAGTATAGGTCTTCATCCGCCGAGGCAATTCGCCCCTAAGACTCATGTGCTAGACGATTTCTAATTCCTTACAAAAGGTGGCAAACGGTAGAATTCGAATGTTGTCTTGGATCATCTGATCTTTAGTTCCCATGTGAACTTGGTAAAAAAAAGGAATTTGTGTGCGCTCCAGGAAATAATTAAGATGGGGCGATACTTTCCTTTCGCCGGTCTTGCATTCGACTGCGAAAAGTGGACGTTTATTTTTTAGAACAACAAAATCGATTTCTCGACCGTTGGTATCTCTCAAAAAGCGAAGCTCCATTTTATCACCATAGACATCTTCGTGAAAGTGACAGTATTTGAGCAAATGGCTCCCAACTAGGTTTTCCCATTTAGGTCCTATATCAGTAAGTTCACTCCAATCCCAGAGGTAGATTTTTTGCTCTTTCTTAACCGCTCTTATTTTGGGGGCACCAAAGGGTGAAATTCTGTAGCAATAATAGACGTTCTCTAAGATTGTGATCCAGCGCTCAACAGTTTTAAAATCGACCTCTAAATCCTGTGATAGATTCTTCTTGGAAAGTGGCGATCCGATTCGGTCGGGAAGTGCTTCAATAAGTATTTCCATTTGTGAGATATCTTTTAAATTTTCGAGATCCCGAATATCAGAATAGATAACTCGTTCACGCCGCTGTCGGTGCCAGCGTTTTAGGTGGATGGGGTCGGCTTTTAAAAGTGGCTCGGGAAATCCACCAAAAAACAAAAGGTCTTCAAGGCTCCGGCTCAACTTATTGGTTACAAGTTCAGAACAGCTCAGAGGATGCATTCTATAATAGTGGTATCTCCCAAGCAGTGAATCCCCACCCTTTCTATAGAAATCAAGACGGGCTGATCCTGTAACTAAAAAGTGGTGTGAGTTTTTAAGTTTGTCGAAAAAACCTTTAACCAGATTTCGCCAGTTCTTAAATTTATGAACTTCGTCAAAAATAATAAGCCTCTCATTTTTTGGCCATTCCTGATGTAATATTTTTCGTTTGTCTTCGGTAAGGTCCCAATTAAGGTATGCAGGATGGCCATCTCGATACCTTGCTAATAACGATTGTGAAAAAGTGGTTTTTCCAACTTGTCGCGGACCGCCCAAGAAAACCATTTTTTCGGTGAGATCTTTGCTAATGTAAGATTTTAGATATCGGTGTAAAGTAGACATGTGTCCACTTTACACATGCGTAAAGTGGAGTCAATGCCAGTTTACACATTTATGAAATTATTCTTCTGCGTTTAAGGTGACTATCAGCCTCTCATGGTTTCTTCAGTCTTGGTTGACGACGCCATCATACTCCTATTTGAAACCTGGTGCTCTAAATTGGATTCTTGCTCCTCATAAAAAGTAGGGGTACCTTGATCCATGGCTAAAAAAAAATCCCATGGACCGATTCGAACGAATCACTGAGCTTTTACTTATGGATGATGTTCTCAAGAGTCGGTTGCGCGAATCTTAATTTTGGCCCTTAATCTTTACCCAATCTACATTTAAACAATAGAGTTTTTCGCTGCCCGAAGCTTCAAACACGGAATCGGCTCTATCAATAAACTCCATAATTAATTTTTTAACAGTGATTGCATCCTTTTCGTCTAATAGAACCGGGCAAGTGAAAACGATTTCATTATTGGTGAGTTTTTCGTAACTTTCCATGACTTTTAAATGCCAGTTTTTATGGTGACGAGATGCAAGGGGTGAGCTTGCTTCTAAATGGGTGCGATTTGGTCCAAGTTGGTAATGCCCTTTTTCCTTTACAAGTAAACCTGATTTAATTAGAAAATCCAGGACATAATTTATTCGCTCGACAGAAATACCTAACGTTTCAGATAACGACGAGAGTTCCTGATCTTTTTCAATTGAAATTAACAATCTTATGGCACTAAAATACCATTCCGAATAAAAGAGAGCTTGATCTTCAAATTTCAAAACGGAGCGATTAACTAATCGGTGGGCCAAATTCGCGGACTGTTTTTTCAAGGTATCTAATTTTTGTTTATAATATTTTTTTAGCTTGTCAGTTCCAGCACGTGCATGGGCGACCAAGGCCATAAAATATTCACGTTCTAATTCAGTAAGACCCAGATAATCAGAGAGCGCAAAGCTCTGCTCGAGATTTAGATCTTTGTTTCCCGAAAAAACATGACTGATCAAGGTGGTGTGAACAGAAAGGTGAAGTGCGATACTTTGATATTGACCGCGACCTCGATTTTTCATGTTTAAAACCCTCTTATTTACGAAGTCCTTGTAGTTTTCATATTCAAAAATATCCATGAATTACAACTCCTTAAATCTCTTCGGAAGATCTTATTGAAACTTGATAAAAATTCATCTTTTAAGATGATAAATGACAAAAATGATCTGGAGAAAGGGCCCGATTTCAAAGTACATTGCGGCAAGTCAATTTTTACAGTATAAGGAGAACTTATGAAATCGAAAAGTTTAACAAAAATATGCGTCTTAGTGGCAATGGCCACCATTTTTCAATGGAACAATATGAGCCATGCCGGCGGCCGAGATAGCGCCGGAGGCTCTGGGGTCGCTTACTATTTTCCGAATCGACCGATGACTCCCGAAAATTTGGAGAAAGTCGTGAGCACCGACGTCTATCGAGCCACTCATGAGTTTATTTATAAGCTGAACTTGAGAATAGACCCTGAACTCCTCGTCATGAAAACCAACTTAAATTCCTCAGATGCGGCCATAGAAGCCGAATCGAATGTCCTATTAGATAAATTGTTTTTGCGGCTTGCTCGTTTTAGCAATGTATTTGTACTCCGCCTTTTAGATGCCAAATATCTGATTAAAGATTGGACTCCGATACTAAAAAGGACTTCCTTTAACCTCAATCCCGATTTTGGCCCGCCCTTAAAACTTGAAGATCCCGCTCGAATGAAAATGGTGCAAATCATAGAGCGCCAGTCTAACATTCTATTTAAGGATGAAGTCTATTATCGCAAGATGGATGCTTTTAATAGGGCGTCGATTAAATTTCACGAGTTGGCCTATGCCGTATCCGGTCATGCTTCTTCGTATTTTAGTCAGGTGCTTTTTGCGTACGTGGTAAGTGATGGATTTTCAAAAATGCCATTTTCTAAATTTGAAGAACTCATGACGAACCGAGTGAACTTAGAATACCAGAACAAAGAGAATAATCCATCCAAGATAAAACTCCCGCTGGGAGTCAAAATTATCAAGGACAGTAAAGTTGACACTTCTGATAGTTTTTATCAATTTCTTGAATTCTCTTCACGATATTTGGGCGGAACTTCTAATCCAAATGGTAATAGCAAGGCCCTTTGTGGAGAAGTAAAGGATATTGATTCAGAAAATAAGGAATTGCGTTTTCACTACCTGAGCAAAAATCACAATCCTTTTGACTCAGAAAAATATAGCGATGAGTACGTGACGTTGAGTTTAAGTGATGAAGAGTGGACCCAGTATAAGGAAGTCGATGGCAGTGTCGACGCTTTTCTGAAGGCCAACTATCCAGAATATCTTTATCCTGGATCAAGTTCAGTAATGCCCTTTAAAGCTTGCATCTACACTGATTTCTTCGGTGGATTTAGTGGGTGGGATTATTTTGAAGTGAGATTTGGGACTTTTAAAAGTGAATTCAAAAAAATTATTGAGGAAGCTTCGATTAGAGTGGCACGAATTGAATATACAAGAAAGCTTCAGGAAATCGATGAGCAAATTGCCGAGCTTCAGCTACAGAAAAAAAGAGAATTAAGTAAACTACGATTCAAAGACTACGAAAAGGTAAACAGCATAGAGGCTAAATATGCATATCCCCTTTTAACACTGAATGAATCGAGATTGACCCTTGAATTGACGATGAATCATAGAGAAGCCAGCTTTGACTTAAACACAGGCGATAGCGGACTTTCCAAATTTACAACGATAAGAACTATTGGTCTTAAGTTTACGAAATAATAAAATTTAATTCCAAATCGGATGAACCACTCCCAGCGATGCCAAGCTGGGGAAAGTTGAATAGTCTGAAAAGTCCATTTTCACGCCCGTCCGCTGAAACATAATCCTTGTTTAGCAGCAAATTGTTGAAACCGCCTCATTCAAGTCACTCGAAAGCACTTTGTTGAATAGCCTGTCTTCACCCTAATCCATTGATACATAATGATTGATAGAGAACAGTATTAAGAAAATCTTCCTTTTTAAGCTCTAAAGAGCTCTTTGTGACAGGTTTTTGGGGCCTCCCGGAAAACATACTTTCCATTTTATTTTTCCTATTCGCTGAACTTATCAACATCGGAAGAACTACCGATTGATCAGCCAGACAAACATTTTGATACCGTTCCAAATTTGGTGGGATTAATTTCCCAATATGCCAAAGAACCGGTTCTTTAGTGGTCTAATATAGAGCAATTGAAGTTAGTTTTAAACTGTAGAGATTTAGACATTCAGGCAATAAAAGTCACCGGATTGAATTCTAATTTTATTTCAATCAGTTATGCTGAGCTCCGTTAATTTTTTTGATAAAAAATATTTCTTTTTTTATCTTTTTAAGTTTTAATTTTTGTACTTGTCGGTCTTCTTGTTTTTGATATTCGCGTAAAACTGAATGATTGATAAGGTGACTTTTGTCATAGTTGCTGGCATAGTCGAAAATAGTTCACTGGCTTGTTGTGTTAACTCGGTGGCATCGGGCAAAACCATCATAGATAGCCCAGCAGAGCAAAAATCGTTCAGATCAGGCGTGAAAGGTCGGAGATAGTGTCAGTGGGTAAGCGGGGGCAGAACTGAAATGGCTTTTGAATCACTTTGTATCCAAGTTGAAAACCTATATTAGCAAACCAGATGGATCGCTCAAACTCGAAGTTGTTTGCAAAGATAATCTTTGTGATTTAGGTAAGTGGATCAATTCTAAAGGTCAAACCCTTACTGGAAATCATCGGGAATTTGCTAAATTAAAAACTCACCATGCTCAATTTCATAAAAGTGCAGCCGAAATTATTCGCAAGGCCGATTCAGGCCAATCAGTTTCAGAAGAGATAGCACTGGGTAGAAAAAGTGATTTTGCCCAAGCTTCAACAACTATTACCCAGTGTTTGATGAGGCTACGAAATAGTAATGCCGCTTAAAGCTCGAATTGGATTTTAAGTTTGGCAGACTTGTTCTTCAAGTTTTCATTATTGTAATAAATTCAACAAGAATCGAGTGTTTTCTATTGGACAACACTATGTTGTCCAAAGTTTTGACTTGCTCCTCGTGAGCCAATTAAGACACTTGATATGTCAAATTCAACAGATTACAGAAAATATATTAAAGAAGCATTGGCCGAAAAAGTGGCCAATAACCCGGCATATTCGATGCGGGCTTTTGCCCGAAAAGTAGATGTTAGTCCGTCTCATCTTTCACGTGTTCTTAACGGCCACAAAGAACTCTCAATTGCAGCAGCCCTTCGTTTATCCGTTGAACTTGGGCTGGGAATCTCAGAGCGAGAACGATTTTTGGATCTCGTTAGTTTTGCCACCGCCGACTTACACACTAAAAAAGTGCTGAGCCAAAAACTTTTCAAGTCTGCAAAATCAATTCAAAGAATTACGATGAACACTGAGGTATTTAAATTACTTTCTGACTGGCACAATTTTGCTATTCTCGAACTTATGCGAACCAAATCCTTTCAGTCGAGCCCGACATGGATTGCTCAAAGGTTGGGTCTTAAATTGGCCCAAGTGCAGGGTGCGCTTTCTATTTTAGAGCGGGTAAAATTAATAACTATTGATAGCAAGGGTAGTATTGTCCGAACTAGTGATGCTATTCCTGAAACTACCGATGACCGCAGCAGTTGGGCAATAAAAAAACACCATGAGCAAGTATCGCTCAAAGCCGCTGCCTCGGTGAATCAGCCATTAGATGAAAGGGAGTTTCAGAGTGTGCAAATGTAAATCATCAAGGGTGCACGCATTTTAATTATTTTTCAATCTGGTATATTT
>CAZYOE010000194.1:0-7865 GCA_964648725.1 uncultured Pseudobdellovibrionaceae bacterium
GCCACTTAAAAAGTAACACTTTTTGCGTCACCCCACTCAAAGTTAGAGACCCTCTAGCCTTTAGTTCCGGTTAGTTCTCTTCCAAAAATTCCGAAAAAGAACACGATGAATCGAATTAGCGTGATCTTTGTGGTATTCCTATTGACCCTGATTTCAGTTCTGGGAGGAGTGATCTATCTCAGGGGTGATGTATTAATCAAATACCTCATCAAAGCATACGATCAAAGTTCCTGTCAATGTCAGCTACAAATCGATAAAGTTGTGTGGACGGTCAAAGATCCCATGAAAGTCAGTATCATTAATTTCAGCAGTGACATGGGTGGAATTGATTTCAGCATTGGCAAATTAAATTTAGTTATAAAGCCCATTTTTCTAATGAGCCAATTTGATTTCAAGCTCAAAGTCGATTTAAAGCTAGACAAGGTCAAAGCTGGATATAACGCCGGGCTGGTAGGGGAAGCGGGGAGCACTTCAGTCATGAACAAATCCTCCCGTCAACTGGCACGGCAAATTGAAGGCCTAAAACACCTCACTGTTGCAATGACGGTAACGGATTTCGAGTTGAAATCAAAACATAAAAACAATCAAAACTATCTTTACAAATTCAGTAAAATTAAAAATGAATTTGATGGCTCTCATTTCACGCTGAAATGGGATTTTGCTGGAGATATCACTCCGCCCAAAGAAATCTTCAATAAGCCCATTGTTATTGCCTCTCAAGGATCGATTGTAAAAGGCCCGGAAAAAATTGAGTTTATCAAAACAGTTCTTAAAGTTATGGGCGTTCCTATTGAACTTTTAGGTGGCCTCGTTATTGAATCCAATGCCGCTGATGTCAATGCTAAGATCAGCAAGCTCAATCTCTCTGAGATTAATGCTGAACTTGTAAATAGTCCCATTACTAACTTAGGTGGTTTCATCAGTTTAGACACCCATATTACTCGGGCCGCCAGTTTAGATCCCTGGTCCC
This sequence comes from uncultured Pseudobdellovibrionaceae bacterium, assembly GCA_964648725.1. Taxonomy (GTDB): domain Bacteria; phylum Bdellovibrionota; class Bdellovibrionia; order Bdellovibrionales; family Bdellovibrionaceae; genus CAUJGP01. The sequence goes on from CAZYOE010000194.1 coordinate 971, forward strand.
TAGAGGGCAAGTTGGCCGTCGAAGGTGTCAGTGGTAATGTCAATGTGACCGGTGAGCAGTATTTGGTTCAGGGGCCGGTAAAGCTTAACCTCATTGCTGAAGGCAAGTACCATGTTGATAATGGGCTTGAGCTACCAAAGGTAGACTGGTTGTTGGATCTAACAGACAGCAAATTTCAATGGGGCTCAATTTTAGCCAAACCACCGCAGGTAAAACTGAGCAGTGAAGGAACAGTGCAATATGGGCGCGGGGTTACTCTCAAATCCACTTCCGTGCACCTCGGAGATCTCGCAATTTTAGTCGATGGTCTTATTGATAATTCAAACTTGGCCGATCTCAATTTCAAAGTGAATCCCCTTAATTTATTGGGAATGGAAAAAATATTTCCATTCTTAAGTGATTATCCATTGGTTGGACAGGCGGAACTCGTTGGCCAATATAAGGGTAACCTTATGAAGCCCGAAAAGGCCAATCTCATATTGGAAAAAGTCTCTTTCGAAAATATTAAGGGCAAATTAAGTTGGCAGAGCAATGAAACTAAACTGTCAGGTCCATTTCAGTTCAATTTGAAGGGGTTCCTTAATGTCGTAGGTAAAGAAGTGCGAAAGGGAGATTTAGATTTAAAAATGGATCTCACAGGAATGGATGTTCAAATAGGTGCGTGGTTTCGAAAGTCAGTTCAGAGTCTCTTTGATTTGAGGATCGTGGCCGTTCAAGATAAGGGTGCTCTGAAAGTGAAACAAGGTTCTTTAAAAGGTCCGTTTGGTGTTTTTGGTATTGAAGGAATTTTTCCGGTCCCTCCGATCTACTCCATGAATTTAACGGTTGCATCGACGCAAATTAACCTCGCACCTTTGAAATCGTGGTTTGTTGGGACTGGGAATTTGATTCCAGACGGGCAGATAAAAGGTAATTTGTCGATGTCAGGAGAGTTAAATACTTCTGATTTAGCTAATAGCCGAATTTTTTCTAAGGGCGATTTAAAAGCAATCATCCCTAGCTTGATCTTGCCCTCGAGAGACAAAGAATCAGATTTAAAAATGCCTTCCGATAAACAGTATCTCCCGGATCCCATTCTTTCCTCAACTCAGTTATTGCAAGCGATGACTTTAAATCTGGATGTCATGCTTGGAAACATCCAATGGAAAAAAATGACCTTAGCAAATGTTCATCTAGTTTCAGAAATCGCTGAGGGAAGGGCACGCGGTCAATCTCGTATCGCAAAAGTTCTCGGGGGATCGGTCGAATTTCCCCTCTTTGACATTCCCCTCTTTGAATTTAATCCTGGCGTCACTTTTAACATCAAGGCCAGTCACATCAATGTTGCCAGGATTTTGGAAGACTTTTTTCCCCCATGGAAAGATTTGCTTCAAGGGTCAATGTCAGGAGAGTTCGTTGGGCTTACTAAACTTCCCACCTCTTCGACGTTTTTGCATGATTTCCAGAGTTCCGGCAACTTCAAAATAACTCAAGCTTCTCTCCGTGGTGTACCGCTGAAATCTGGTCTCGAAAGTAGAGTTTCAAATCTTAAGGTTGGTAATGGCATCTTCAGGAACTTTACGTTTCAGAATACCAATCTTGCCATAAAATCAGAGTTTGCTTTGGCGAAGCAAAAAATCAATTTTAAACCAATGGTTTTATTAACTCCTGAAGGGCATGAATTATCCATTGAGGGGGAGGTAGGCTTAGATAAGACCGCGGACCTCCACGGGCAACTCATGATTGCAAAGCTTAAAAGTAATGGGAGTTTTTTTGAAGCTAACCGAGCTAGCGATGGTCGATTATTCCTCCCCTTAATGATTCAAGGCAATCTCTCACAGCCAGAGGTTCAGATAGTCAGTGGCGCAGTATCGGAGATGTTGGAGAAAAAAGCCCATTTTGATAGGACAAGAGGGATTGCCACAGAACAAATCGGAATAAAAAAAGATTCAAACAGTCATTGAAAAAAAGAGATCGAATCTATTTACTTTTTATTCCTATGAGCCAATAGAAAATATTTAAAAGCTTTTCACGATAGGGCGGGTAGGCTAACTTTAAGAATGAAAACCAGCCACGGACAAAGACTGTTTTTGGCCGGGTGAAAGTAAGAAAGCCTTCAATCCCATGGTAGTACCCAATTCCGGAGGTTCTAACCCCCCCAAAAGGCAAATGTTCTTGTGCTATATGCAATACCGTTTCATTCACGCAGAGTCCGCCAGAAGAGGTATTATGCTGAAAGTCTTCAATGATTTTTTTATCTTCCGTGAACAGATAGAGGGCTAAGGGATTTGGGCAGTGTTTTAAATATTTTTTTGTTTCACGGAAATCACTATAGGTCACGATTGGAAGAAGTGGTCCAAAGATCTCTTCGCTCATGACTTTGAGGTGAAGAGGGGGATTAATGATAAGGTGTGGTGCAATCATCTTTCGTTCACTATTGGTGGCTTCACTGCTCAACGGGATAACAGTGGCGCCAGAGGACTTTGCTTCTTCAAGCCAACTCAAAAGTCGTTCATAATGTTTTGTGTTAATGATTGAGGTATAATTGGAGTCATGAATTCCATTGGGATGACTTCGCAAAAAAGCGCTCTTTAGCAGATCAATCAATGTATCAAGGCGATCCTCGGGGCAAACGACATAGTCTGGGGCCAAACAAACTTGGCCGGCGTTAAGTGACTTTCCCCAATTCACTTTTTCAGCCACTTTTTTCACATTGGCGTCAGGTGCCATAAACACTGGGCATTTTCCTCCTAGTTCAAGAGTGACCGGAGTTAGATTTTTTGCTGCGGCTTGCATCACTAAGTATCCCACTTGGGTTGAGCCAGTAAAAAACAAGTGATCAAAAGGAATTTCCGCAAAAGCTTTATTAGACTCCAGATCACCTTCAAACACACAAACACAGCCTCCGAGATGTTTTTTGACAGCTTCAATGAGAACTTTTGCTGTCCTTGGTGTAAGCTCTGACATTTTAATCATGGCCATGTTACCGCCAGCCAAGGCGGTAATGAGAGGAGAAAATGCCAATAGCAGCGGAAAATTCCATGGGGTAATAATGCCAACCACACCCAAGGGAACATGAATCACTTTGCCACTGGCACTCTGAAAGAAAAACTCCACTGGACGATGCTCTTCGTGGAGCCAGAGCGTTAGGTGATCTTCGGTGTATTTTAATTGACTGAGTATTGGAAAAATTTCCGCCAATTTGGTTTCATGATGAGAACGATATCCAAAATCAAGAGAGATAGCCTCACACAACTGACTAGAATATTCTTCGAAGAGACTTCGAACTGATTGGAGTCGACCCCTTCGAGTTTTGATGCTTGGGAATGAATCCTGTTCAAATTGCATTTTCAGTTTTTCAAAACTTTTCAGCATATCAGCTAAAGTCCTCTAGTTAATTTATTTTATGCAAGGATAAGAGTTTTGAGACCGATGTTCAAGAATCGACTTCTAAATTTTTAACAAGATTGCGGTGGATGAAAACAAAATGAGTTGTTTTCATCCACTTTCGATTGAGTTATCCCACTTAGCTATTACCTATAAGCTATTGGGTTTTGGATTTCTTAGAAGTAAAAAGCATATTTTCAAGCTTGTCAGTGGTCATCTTCTCAAGATCTTTGCGGAGCCACTGAACATTCACTTTTATGCGATCGTGCTCTATGGCCTTTTTTACTAAGCCCATCATGTGGGGTTCTGCAGCGATAGTGAGGCCCAGAAAATTTTTATCTTCTTTATGGTCTTTGAGATAATGAGCAATTTTCTTGGCAAAATCTACGGCGACATCTTCATGAGGATCGCGCTCTCGAGTCAATGCGTGAGGGCTTTTGATCTTTGTGAATTTACCTCGACTGACTCCAGGCTTGTCAGTGGTCATGAGTTTATTTTTGGTTGTACCCAGAGGGTTTCGGATGGTTTTTAACCAAGTCAAAGCATCCGGTTTTCTTGATACCTCAAAAATCTTTGCAGAACTGCGATTAACTACAACGAACCAATTTTGTGGTCCCATAGTGCCCTCCTTTGTAAGTAAAGGCTAGCCCCATTGGTTTTGACCTGCAAGCGCGGCCCAGGAGTTTGGGCCATTAAAACTCGGTATGTTCCCCTGTGAATGACGTTATGCTTCCGATTTGAAGAAAAAACTACTGAAGTGGAGTGCGACTCTGAATACCTTTTTTCCAACACAAAGAGCAGATCACAATCATCGGAATACAAACGGTCATTCCAGTACGCAATGAACCGGTTTGATCAGAAATAAAACCAATGAGTGGCGAAGAAATCGCATCACCCAAGATATGGCAAAGAAAAATGGCGATGGCCATCGCCGTTGTTCGCGCATGAGAAGGAACCGCTTCAATGAGTGCAACACTGATCGGACTTGTCGAAAGAAAAAAGAAAAGTTGAGTGAAAACTAAAAAGACAATGAGCCAGCCAATGGAAGGGGCGTATAGAGTCCCAATAAAGAAAGGAAGAGCTAACGCCATGGAGATCGCAGAAATTTTCAGATGTCCTCCTGATCCAGCTTTCGTGGCCCAGCGGTCGCCAATATTTCCACCCAGCAACGTACCAACTAGGCCGCTTCCAACGGCGATACCACCGAAAATCATATTGGCTTTCATTTGATCTAAATTGTAAGTGCGTTGAAGGTAAGTGGGAACCCAATGAGCCACACCGCCAACCACAAAACTATAAGCACAATAGCCGAGTGTGGTCCAAACGTAGGTGTGAATTTTAGAAAGGTCTTTAACGATTTTTCGGTAATTGAAATCAAGAACTGGTCCTTTTCTTTTGGGATCAGGCAATGTTAAAATTATTGCCGCTAGAATAATTCCCGGGAACCCAACAATTAAAAAAGCTCCACGCCATCCAACAAGTTGCCCTAAGAGACCACCCATAACAAAGCCGAGAGCCGCTCCAACGGGGAGTCCCGAAGAAAAAATAGCCAGTGCCCGTCCCCGTCGCGCGCTTGGGTAAAAATCTGAGATGTACGGCGTAGCAATTGTTGTGAACGCGGACTCGCCAAACCCAAGAATAAAACGAGAGAAAGCTAATATGACAAAAGTCCCGGCCCAACCTGTCATAAGGCTGGCAATACTCCAGAGAAGCGCACCTCCAGCTAAAAGCCACGAGCGATTTTTAGTGTCACCCATCCATCCAAAAATTGGTGATGTAAACATATAAGCAATCATAAATGCAGTGGCTAAAAGTCCGGCTTGAAAATCTGAAAGATTAAGTTCAGTTTTAATGGATAAAAGAACGGCGCTGAGAATAAATCGATCGATATAATTGAGATAGTTAACGATGGTCAGCAGAGTGAGTGCCTTTTTTGCCTGCGGATGGCGTGGGGCTTCAATAGGTACAGTTCCAGTAGCGGTGGCTGATGTCATCGTATATTTCCCTCCAAAGTATTGTGACTCTAATGGAGAAGTTTTATGACAGCCAAGAGGTTTTTAACCGGATTGTGAGATTGCTGGTCGAGTTGCTGCACAAAGCGAATTTTTCTTAATGCCTCAATACGAGGCAACGCGATGAATTCTGAACATTCAAGATGAGGTAATTAGCCTCGAGTATTGTTTCCAGAAGCATCGAGTCCCTCAATCACCAGACTCAGGCATCGCCTCATGCTGCTAACGTTGATGACAACATAATTCCATTTTCTAAATAGCTTCTATTGAAGCCTTTAAAGAGGAACTACTAACACGTCATCAGACTTAACGGCTTTAGTGACGTCGAGTTTGTCACTTGTGATTGGAATCTTTATCACGCGGTCACTGCTTCCGCTAAAAACTCTAATTTCAAGAGAAATACCTCCGATTTTAGAAAACTCAGTTTGGCCGTCAATATCCCAGAGGGTGACCTTACCACCTTGCGCTTCATTCCTAGAGTTCTCAGGAACAATCCATTGTGCTGAACCAAGGTTGGCACTAAAGCCTTCTGGAACTTTCACCTTAATGAGAAATTTCTGTAGAATAGAATTTTTATCAGTATATTTTAAGATTGCCACCCCCTGAAAACCTTGGCTGTCCTTTTCGATTAATTCGGGAGGGAAATCACGTGAAGAGTCTGCACTTAACAGACCGACGAAGCGAAGGATCTCAGTGTTTGGAATTTCGATGACAAAGGGTGAAAACTCACTACCGACCTCTTCAATGATCGGAGTGTAGCTCATGATCAACTTACCAGTGGTTATGTTGTAGGCTCGAGCCCCTTCCCATGCTCCACAGCATCCAGAGAGCTTGGTGATCAAAAGTCTTGTGTCACTTAAATAGGCCCAGTCGTTGGCATCTTCTTTGATCTGCCAAAGGAGAGTATCAAATTTTTCTTGTTTACTCGAAAACAGTGAGAGTTTTAACTTTGCATTCAGCCCTTCCATTCCATCGATTCGTTTAACATCTTTTACGATATCCAAAAGCTGAGTTTCGGGCTCAATTTGGTTCGTGTAAAATTCAAGCACTTGAAAGTCTTGCGTGCGAATGGTGGTGGAAAGCTGGCCACCGTTTTCACGGACCTGTTGAATATAGCTTTCCCCTTTTTTTTCGAAGATAATCGCACTCGCATAGACGAGCATTCCAAACATCAAAACTCCTATAAGACTCAAGCGATTCATAAATACTCCTTGTTTGATTGGCTTTGAACAATCAGAACGTACAAGACCGTTGGGGAAAGGTAAGCTATGACACTAGCAACAAATGAAATTTGATGATTTCTCAATGCTCGGTGGGCCGATCTGGCTCGAGGGTAAGAGTCGTACCTGACCCTCGCAAAGTTTATAAAAAGATTACTATTGAAGGCGAGCCCGAGGTTATTGCGATGATTGAAGAGCTTAAATCTCTTTTATCGCACAAAATTGGAGACGGCGATTTGAACCTAATTCTCAAGGAGGCACTGCCTTTGGCTATTCGTGAGATAAAAATTAAGAAGG
>CAZYOE010000195.1:0-7840 GCA_964648725.1 uncultured Pseudobdellovibrionaceae bacterium
AATTTAGCACTCGCAAGTTAACTTTTTCGTGTCCATTTTTTCGGGGGAAGATCATATCTAAATATGGTGCCGCTGTTTTGCTCCAATGCCCTCTTTAGCTCACGAACGAAGATGAAGTTCGGAAAAGCGCCGCGTGTCGAGTTGATATATTGATTCGCATGCTCAATTCGTCCGTCACGTTGCACAGTATGGTGAGAAAACTGAAAAGCAATCTGCTCATAAGGTCGCCGTCCCTTGTGAAAGGGGAGTGCTGCCATAGTAGTTTCAAAGTCGATAAAATTAAGTGGATATTGCCACGCTTTCATTACAAGCGACAATCCTGATTCATCCAGGTATGGCGTCAAATCTTTTGCCTTAATTTTTTCGACCTGCACCCACTGCCTAGCTGAACTTGAAAGCCCATTCGAACTTTCACTCGAACCATCCTTCAATATCTCGTTTTCTTCGAGTTCTTCAGCGAACACTTTCCCGCTCGCCAACACAGAAGCAACTTTGCGAAAGTTCCAGATATCGAAGACAAAGTCTTTTTCAAAATCTTGCGGAGCCAGCTGTTTGGCCTCCGACCAGCATCGCTCAAATCCGCTTTTGAGGCCGGACTTCTTATGACCGTCGTCAATGCGGAACTCGCATAACTTACAATGTGCTCCGACAGCGGGCGGGATGAATGTTCGCTTTGAACAAGTTGACGCTAAGAAGCTAACCATTTTATCAAAGGGCAGAAGAGCGTCGCCACACTGAAATTCAGAGGAATGAATAAGCGCAATTTCTTCATGAACAGGCACTTGAATAAGGATCTGCTCACCCAGGCCCTCGCGCTTTAGATCGGCCTCAGCGCGGGCGCAGACTCTGCCGTCGTCAGTTTTTACAAGGAAGAATTTTTGATTAAGTCCATCTACGGTTGCGGTTTTTGATTTGTCCGCGAGCATGAGAGAGCCAAAGACATTCATTTGCGGTAATGCACGTTTCACAACATAGCACTGAAACGCCACATCCATAAGATAAGGCTCCCAAGAGGAGCTAAGTTTTTTCTGTCCCTTTTTTAAACTGGTCTTGTTATAGAACTGATCTTCTTCGGTGGGGTCAAAGCTTTTGGCTTTGACCTCTATGACATCAATTCGGTTTCCCTTTTTCAGTAAAATATCTGCCCGAATGAAAAGCTCTTCATATTTGATTGCGGCTTCGAAAATAATGGCCGTGTCTTGAGCTAACAGATTCTGCGTGAGCGAAATGGCTTCGTCTTTATCGAGAGTCGAAATCTCTACTCCGCCAGGGAAATATTGTTTTGCAAGCTCGCCGACTTGAAACCCACCTTCAGCAAGGGCTTCAAGGAATGAATTGTCTATGTTCTTATTTCCAAATTCCTTATTGTCGAGAAAGAACAGCTTGGTCGGACAGTCATAGCCTACTTTAAATCTCGACTTGGTGAGAAAGCGGACATTGCTCATCCGACTTTCTTTCGTTTTGTCCGCATTGCGGTGAGCAGATCGATCTCTTTGAATTCAGAGTCTTCTTCTCCTGCCCAACCCTTCTGCATGAATCCCCCATGATCTTCTGTGAGGTAGACCATAAAGTACCCTGCGGCCATTTGACCGATAGTATTCTTGCGAATGGAATCGGGAGTATTGAGAAGATGTTCTCCTTTGAACTCGACAAAAACGTAGTTATTGTCAGAGAAGACAATGAAGTCAGGATAGTGACCACGAAATAATTTAACATCGGATGTTTCGTTTCGCACCCAGTGGAAATCATACTTTTCACAAAATTCATCGATAAAGTGAGCAAATTCCCGCTCTTCATTATTCAGTTGAATTTTCGGATAAAGACTTCTTTTAAACTGAGAAGGCAATGGTTGAACGATTACCAATTTATGAGGTGGCCATTCATAAGGGTGAAAGACGTAATCTAAGGTCTCCGCAATTTTTCTGATTGCTGTCGATTCCTTAATCCGTATAGCCATCTCCTTAATATGCGGAGAAACTCCTGCAAGGCCGCCAGCTGGTTTCATGCGAATCTGAAACATTACGGCTACCATATTAGAGAAGTTCCTCGGAAGGTGTCTGCATAACGAATCGATGAGCAATTTTTTCGTTTGCTCTAAATTCCATTCGGCTTCAACGACCTCAACCGGCGATCTTGAGACAGAACCCTCAATCAATTTTAAACTTCCCGCTGCAACGGTTGGCGCTGTCTTTTGACAGCTTTGTCTAATATCGTCAACGACGTCACAGATTGCCTCAGTTATTGGAATTAAATCACGATCCTCTGGGTCCTTATCCAGTTCATCAACATAAGCGATAATTGGAGGAACGATAATATCTGTGCGTTTTTCTACTTGTGCGACCTCTCTCGGTGGGGGCAACTCAATCACTCCATCGCCAGTAAAATTTCTGCAGGATTCCTCTATTACGTGTTTGCCAGATATATATACATAGGCTGCATTAAACATGGAAAAACGCTCATCGAAGGGCTGACATTTCGGCAACCGAATTACTCTTCCTAACAGCTGAATTCCCTTGGACACACTTACGGAATCTTTCGTCGATAAAAGCACATAGGCTTCAGGACAATTCCAACCACGTTCCACCATCAAATCACCGATGATAAAACGAACGTCGTTCAAATCCTCAACCTCCTCAAGACCCCTTGAGTTTTGCGTATGCACAATGACTTGTTTGTTGAACTCCTCATTTGAGAGCTTAAGCTCCTTCTTTAAATCGACTGCTACATTTTCACACTCTCGCGCTGGAGCTTGGACTAACATTTTCGGAACAAAATATCGGTCATCGAGTTTTAGTCCATCTGCGATCTTTTCCAACCACGCACGTTGCTCGATGGCTCGCCTCATCATCTCTAGGCGGTTTACCTCGTCAGAAGCCTGATACTGAATATTTTGAATTAACATTCCCGCTTCGATAACTTCTTTGTATGTCACTCTTTGAAACTCGTATTCATCGACTTTCTTTTTGAAAGAGCCTGTAAATCCAAGTTCCAGGATGGGCGAAAGCGAATCTCGCAGGCGTCCCATATTGTCGCCACTCATTCCCTCATCTGCTTCATCAACAATAAAAACTACCGGACGCCCTAGATCTTTCTGTCGTTGTTGCCATTGCTGAAGCCATGTAAGCGCCTTGGCGGAGACGCCTTTTTGAACATTAAAAAGAAGAACACGTCCTCCGAAGGACTGAATTCCTTGTTCAATATTATACGCAGTCGTGGTGTATGCTCCGAGCGATTCCATGATTTCATTTTCGGTCTGAACCAGAATTTGCTTGTTGTGCGTGAGCCAAACAAATGAGGGCTCATGCGGAAGGCGTAATCCCACTTCGATAATCGAAGCCATCATGAATGTTTTGCCACTGCCGGTGGGTGAAACAGTAATCTGACGGCCTAGAACAGTTTTTTCGTTAGAAGTAACGGCGTTTATAAGCGCAACATTCCCATCGACAACTCGTTTTTGATAACCATCCTTAAGTCTCGAATAGAGAGATGACATATTTTCCCCCTATCCCTCTATGCGGCCATCGCTTCAAGAACTTCATTCCATTCCTTGATAAGTTCATCGGGAACGCCAACTGTAGAAAGGGCTTTGCATTGTGTGCCAGAAAGAATTGATTTATCAACACCGAGCCAAGGCTCCTCGGTATCACCGTGGAGCGTATAGATCAGCACGGATTTCGCTTTGACTTTCTTAATGGTCTGCTTGATCGCAGCAAGCTCTTCGACAAAAAAGTTTTTACTCTTGCGCGCAGTGGGCACAGTGATTGCGACAAGTTGATTCTTGTGTTTGTCTATGCCGACCACATTTAAGCCTTCAACCAGCACTGTTTCAGCTTCATCGAGAACGTGATAGCTAGATAGGAATTCATAGCTATGCTGGTTGAATTTCTTGAGTAATTCCTTTCCTCCGACTGGAACAGTTTCAACTTCGTAGGTCGAAAAATCTTTAGACTTGTCGACATGCTCCATTCTCGGAATTAAAACGTCGTGGAAGGTTGATCCCATTTCTTCAACTAAGATCCACGATCTCGAACCGCCATCATCTTGGTTCAGCTCATGAACAGCATGTGCCGTGGTGCCAGAGCCACCAAAATAATCGAGGACACGGGCATTTTTCTTGGGATAGAGGCCTAGTATGGTTTTCATCAAAGCCACCGGCTTGGGAGTGGCGAACGCCAGTCCTTCTGGAAGATCGCTTTTTCCACTGGAAGCCATTCGGATAACCGTAGGCGGGAGCTGGGTCATTTGCTCATCAAGATAGCGAATTACTCGCGGCACGGATGTGTGATCTTCTCCAAACCAGAATCGATCTTCAGCAACGAGGTTGTCTAAGGTCTCTTCTTTCCATTTCCACCCATTGGTGGGTACAGCACATTTTTTTCCCGTCACAGGATGGATGAGTGGCTTACGGCAACGCTTTCCTTTTGGATCATCCTGAGCACAAGAGTTGTCAGCCTGGAAAACACGTTTAGTTTTTGGATGAATTTTATTATAGACAGCTTCTCCACCAGTTAGGACTCCTTCCTTTGTTTTTTCCCTTACCCATTCCGAATAAAGTTTTTGCGCTTCATTAAATGAATGCTTTTTCAAAAGTTCAGCAGCAGTTTTAATCATGAGTTCGGCGGTTGGCTTCTTCTGCTGAAGAGCGGGTGCTGTTCGCTTATTTTTTGCGTAGATCAAAATGTACTCGTGACTTGCTACTAAGTGACTTCCGCCAGCACCCTGCATTTTATCCCAGATAATAGTTCCAAGATTGTTTTCTGCTCCGTAAATTTGATCCATCAGAATCTTTAAACGGCAGTATTCCCCGTCACAAATATTAATCATAATGAGGCCCTCTTCACTGAGGAGTTGTCGGCCAATCTTTAACCGTGGCTCCATGAAGTCGAGGAATGCTCCGTGATCGCCTGCCCAATCACGCTCTTTCTCGGATTGTCCCTTCCACACGTTCCGATAACCCTGGTTTCCACCGACGTTGTAAGGAGGATCAATTGCGATCACATCTACTTTGAAATTCTCTTTTGCCGTTCCGAAGCCTGCCTTAAGCGCGGCAAGTGCGGTCAAATTTTCACCGAAGATCGCCATGTTCTCGCTGCTCTTTCGTCCGCCATTACGCCTGATCAGACTTACCTTTGATTTACCTTTTACAAATTCAGTTAAACTTTCTCTCGGCTTAAATTCCAACACTGTTGCACCCATTCGTTGTTCCTCCATCCATGCGAAACACGCACTTCTCCGATGTTTTTCTAAAGTCACCTTTTAGTTCTATGAGGTGGACACTTATGGGTATCGGCCAGAAATGAGAATTACATGAACTATAAGACCATAGTGTGGAACTACGTGACGGCTAACCCGACAAATGTCCACCCCCTAGAATTAAAAGACAGGGGGAGGTATGGATCTTGGAAAAAACGTAGCTAAAAATGTGAGGGCCATTCGTCTAAAGCAGGGTATGTCACAGCAACAATTGGCAGATAAAACGGGCCTTACAGTGCGATATATATCTCGCTTAGAGAACACGGCTCCGAATGTCACTCTTGATGTCCTCGAACGAATTTCTAAGGGGTTGGGTTGTTCGGCAGCAGAGCTTTTGGGAGAAGGTAGTCTGGACCTAGGACTTAAAAAATCGACCGAAATGCTCGATCAAACAATTAAATTCCTACAGAGTATTAGAAGTCGAGTGTAAATAGATATGGATGTCAAAAGCGAGGTTGGCAATGGATGAATTCGGAACTTACCGAGCGGTAAAAGAAGATTGGGATGAGCTTGCTAGTCTTTTCTCTGAGAAAGAGAACATTCTTTTTCCTTATTCAGCCGACGCTCAAAGCGCAATGATCATTTCGATCAATCGAGAGTTTCTTAAAAAAGGAACAATGCCCTTTGGTGGGAATCCAGCAGGCCGAGCATGGATAAGTATTTTGGGACGTGGTGCCGATCATATCGACATAGATAGCGAACAGCATGGGACTTATCTTCAAGAGCATTTGTCGCTTCCGAGCGACAATGCTGCTCAACTTGCAGAGCTTTTGAATGAACTGAGAAAGAGGCGTTGCTAATCCCGGATATTACTGCTTCTTCTTTTTTGGTTTGGATCCAAACGGACGGCCTTTACGTTTAGTTCCGATTAAAATTGCCTTTACAGATAGCTGAGAAATAGCTTTTTCAATTTCAGTCTTTATTATGAGTTGAACGTCTTTTTTCGACAAAGGGGTAACGGGTCGTCCGCGTCGCATAATTACCTTTCTGTGAGAGAAAGGCTTGATAGATTATTTCTGTGAGGCTTGCAACTCTTTACACAAGACTATGCTATGAATTAAAAATTCTCAGACTTTATCTTAGTGGACATAGGGTGATTCATTTCTAATTTGCTGCACTTTTGATTTGATCTGCTGCCGAAGGTGCCGAAACTCTGGGGCTGAAAAGGCTTTCTTGCGAATTTTCTCAAGTGCGATTGTTAGTTCGTCACCCGTTAAATGCTTGATCTTTTCGACTTCGACATGAAATTTCTTATTTACTTTATCGAGCACCTTATCAAACTTTAAAGACCTCACGATTAAGTCGGATAGGCTCTGAAGCTGGATGTCGTTTTCGAATGAATAGGTCATAGGAATTTCTTTATCCATTTCATTCTTCTGGAATACAGCTTTTGTTAGGACCTTTGCTAAATCTGGTGCCGATATATTTCTCTTGTGCGCCTGGGTGCCGAGATTCTCCAGCAAAATTCGTGTAGAAAACGGCATCAGAACGGGAGTATGGGAGCGGAAGATTCGAATAGCTCGATGGAAATGATCACCAGTCCCACTCAGTTGATCTCGATCAACAACCACAACTCCAATGTTACCATCCAATATTTTTTGAAGCGTTGTGAATTTCGCATCTTCGACAATCAATTTTTTCTTGGCGATCTTTGCCGCTCGAATAACTTTTTTTGAAAACTCACTCGTTGGATTTTCGGTAACTAGCAACACTTGCTTGGGCTTCGCCCTCCCAGAAGCCTTCTTCTTTATTGTCTTTCTTCTCGGAGCTTGAGGGTTAATTCGTCCTTTTTTCGTGGGCGAACTAGCTTTTCTTTTAGACGACATAGATACCTCGCTTCATAAATTCATCTATTTTTAGTCTAAAGCCGAGACTCCTCCGTCGGCTTTTCCTGTTATTACTTGCGCTGGTAAATTCATCGCTGTCGCCTTCGGTGAATAACAAAACCTTTCTTTCACAAACGGTTACTTGTTCTCTTTTAATGGAGCCGATACTGCACATTTGAATAAAAGGATGGTGGCGATGGACATATTCTGCGACCGCCCGTTCCCTAATCTGCTCTTCATTATTTGAAACGTCGTAAACACAAAATATGTATTTGATTTGGGGATTACGCTCAAGAAGTGACTGCATTTCCTTAAAATCGACGGCTAAAATGCATTGAATTCGAGATGAGGCGTCGATTTGAGCTTTCAGTGCTTCGGCAGTTTGGGAATCACTTTCTAAAATGATCGCATTACTTTGCATAGTACCTTCTGGATCATTTCGCTTTCTTCTTTCTTTTGGCTTTCTGTGCCTCCAGCTCTTTACGGCCCTCATCATCGAGTACCAGATAAATGTGGGTTATCCCGATGGTCGCAATGGCTTCTACTGACCTGATTAGATTGTTGTAATAGTACATCCGTCGATCAGTTTCGCTTTGTTCTGATTCATTCGGTAGCGGAGGAGCCTCAAGAACAACACGACCATTTTCATAGTCGATGAAGATCTCTTCCGCCTCAACGCTCTTCGTAAACTTAACAACGAGCCTGTTAATTAGGGTCTGTTCGGTAAATAGCCCTAAAATTTAAATCAAAAAAATTATTTT
>CAZYOE010000196.1:0-7771 GCA_964648725.1 uncultured Pseudobdellovibrionaceae bacterium
TTATACACCATCCAGTTATATTTTAGGAGTCCGTTCTTTTAGGAAGGATCACTTTCAGATTGATGATCAAACCAGTGCAATTCTTCGCTGGGATAATGATGCTGATTGGAAGCTAAACAACAAAGCAAAAAAACCGATACCCTTCCTTGAGGAGGTCTTTGATCGTAAACTCCCTGATACGGTTGAAAAACTTAAGTCAGAGAATGATCCGATAAGGCCAGATTCTAATACTTCCATCGATTTACTCGAAGAACAGCTCCTGATGGGACTAGAGCTGCAAATGGCGCAGTTGTACGAGAGTGAAGATTCAGAAGACTGGATCACATCAGGTTCAATATGTAAACCACTCAAAATTTGTAATCAAATAGATATTGATAAGTCGATAGAATTTGACCCTATGAAAACAAAATTGAAGGAATTGAAAGTAAACTGGCAAGAAAGTTTCGTTAAATATAAATGTAAATAAAAGAAAGCTATGGAAATAAGCGACCCATTAAAGTCATTTGAATTCACTTGATGTCAATCCACTCAATGCCACAGGGTATTGAGCATCGAATGCATAAGGTTTAGTCGCTAGTTTATCAAGTAGACGATTGCATACCTTTTAATGTGATGCGAGCTCGAACCACTGAAGGTGGAACAGCTCAGTCTGCGGTGCAAGTACAAATTGAAAAGGCCCTATCCTATATAAATTGAGTTCGAAAAAACCGAATCTGGCGAGACAAATTGTGGTTATTTTAGGAGCTCAAAGAAATCGACTGTAAAGGCGAAAAGACTTTCCTCTTTGGAGGGTTCGACCACTTTAAGGTTTTTTTGAATGAGGTCAATGATTTGTTTTTTTATAACTTCGCGATCGGCGACCGCCATACTATAGACGGCGGTGTAATGAAGATCTCTGGTAGAATTTCGATCAAGACTGTTGATCGCTTGAAGGCGCCATTGAGAATGATGGTGAGAAATATGAATAGACTCTTTACCAATGAAGAGAGTCTTTTCTGTGGTGGCTAAAAAACTTCCATTCGATTTGATCAATCCCATCGCTTGTAGTTCTAATACCACTTTACGTACCCGGTCTATTTCAAGGCCCAATTTTTGACTCAGGAATTCGAGGTTTGGTATCTCATTTAATTTTAGTCCCATGTGAACAGCGGCATAGATCCAAGAACTGTAGTAAATAGATTGTTGCTCTGAAGTCAGTTCATTTTCAATTTTAGGAATATGCGGTGAGAGTGACTCCCTCTTAAGGAGTTCCTGCTGAATTTGAAAGGTGAAGTACTCCCTCAGTCTTTTGGTTCCTGCACGCGCTTGCTGTACTAGAAGCAAAAAAAAATGACCTTCCGGTTCATCATGAGTGAGGTAGTCATTGATGGCTTGGGCTTGCTCTAAGGTAAAATGAGCATCTCCATTGAGAACTTGAGTAACGTAAGTGGCCTGGCAGTGAATAGCTTGAGCCAATCTTCGCCGTGCTCCTGTTTTTCTTTCAAGGTGAGTAGTCACCCATAGTAAATAAGCCTTGTAATTGCGAAAATCAAAAACGTTCTTTTTGTCAATCATTTCAGTGCTCTAAGAGGTTTAGTTAATGATACATTAAGTTTAAAGTTAATTATACAAATACTTTTAATCACGCTTTTGGTCGAGTGAGTTTTATAGAACTTAAATCGAATGGATCAAAAGATTTCGATGGACTGAGCACTGAGCTCCAAGAAAATTTAGTGGAGTTCATTCGAGGAAATAGGCTGTTTCCTCCGCTCGCATTATTTGGCAAATGACAGTTTTTTGACACATTCGTTAGTAAATAAAACATATTTGGTCATTTACCACTGACCAGATCTACCAAAACTCAGATTAACAAGTATGGGTTTTGCAGAAACGGAGAAATTCTATGAAGCAAAAATTTGAGATGTACAGATTAGCCATTGGTTGGTTGTTTTTCTTGGTGAGTGCCACTTCAACAGTGAGTGTTGGTATGACTGGAGGGGCAACCCACGGTGGCGGAAATTATGAATATGTTAACGGCACGATAGAGTTATTTGATAAACAACTCTATGAAGGCACACAGTTGATCGAAGTGAAGAAGCAAGCCTTTTGGCCTGAACTTAAAAAGCTTCTAGATTATTTGGATCAAGAATTACCTGGAATTTATATTGAAGATGTAAACTACAATTTGAATCGACTTACTGGTTTTTATCCGGGACCTTCCCTATGGCTCGGAGACCTGAGAACAAGTCAATATCTCGACTACGTTCGATACATTATTAAATCTTTAAGGATCACCCAAGACCACCAACCACTGTCAAAAGCTTTAGGCGTGAATTTTTTTTGGAATGGCTTTGGAACTCAACTCAAGAATGCCATTGATCTTAGGGAATGGTATATAGAATCAAAACCATTGGCGGAAATTGGATGTATCAACCGCGCTTTGACTCAGGAATCAAAAACCCTAAAAATTGGAGCTTGCCAGGATGATTTTGAAGTGCGGCTTTCTGAAGAGTTTCTGAAAGGTACATCCAATAAATTAGATGTCCAAGCCGGAATGGTTCTACATGAACTGCTAAGGATCTATTTTAAATCCATAATCCTCAAAAAGGTGAAAGGAGGATCGATCGACGATTCTCAGAGCTTGCTTTCTCAATATGGATTAGATTTGCTTGATAAGCTGGTCATTAAAACAGTTGTGCTAACTCTCAAGAAAGCAGGAGCCGAAGCCCTCTTAAAAGGGATATCAAAACGATTGAATGGCTTAGAAATATCATTTCTAACTTCAGAAGGATCGGCTCTTTTGCATGACATCTATCATATTCAAAATGAAAAAGTGTGTCGGGACTCAACACCCAAAAACACTCTCCAGGTGATCGACGATTCTATCTTGAAAGAAGTAAATAAGAAACTAACCCCTTATAGGATTTCAATCGAAGGTAATTATTTTAACGGCACCCAAGACCTAATTGGTTCAGCGGAAGACATCTACTCGTTTTATGTGAAAATGGGATCTCCTTTTTTGTTCTTGTTTAAGGAAATGTCCGTTGACAAAACGTTTCTTGTGAATACGCTCGTGATGCAGGAAGAATATAAAGTGCATTTGCAAATACAATTGCCAATGGCCGAAATTTGGAGGGCAATCCTTGTAAAGGGTGGCGATGATGATTCGGTTAAAACCTACTGCAGACTTTTAAAAGACAATGGCCTGATGTGACCTGAGTTATTCACACCGCTCATGGCATGGCCCCTCGACCTTTAAAGACTAAGACAAATAAAGCATTCAACGTGCTGGTGGCCTACGTGAAAGATCTGCCATCGTCTTTGCATTTCTATTGCGATCTCTTGGGCTTTAAACAAACCCGCGAGATGCCGCCCGGTCTTTTGCTTTATCAGGAAGAGTCCGATGTGACATTGTATTTACAGACAGCAACTGATCTGCAAAAGCCAGAGATAGCCGTCTGTTTCAATATTGCCAAGGGTGTGACGAAATGCTCTGAACTCTTGAAAGAACAACATATTGAAATCGTCGACCAATATGGTTCTGCCGATTCGGATTTTGCTGGGGTGCAATTTCGGGATCCGTGCGGCAATCTGATTGAAATTGCCGGTCGCCCTTAAACAGACCCGCCACGACGCCACATAGGCTCTCAGAATATCCGAACAGGCTCTACATCACCAATAAGGTTGCGTGGCCAGTAACGCCTCGAAGAACAAATCTTGTTTGGTGTCCATAATGGCGCTGAGGCGAACGTACTCACCATCACCCTTGTTACGACCGTAGAAAATCGGAAGGGGTGGGGCATTCTCGCGTAGAATTCGTCCTTGCACCAAATATCCCGGGACCCGCATCTGATTCTCTTTACCTTGATAGGATACGCGAAAAATAGGTTGATCACTGGTGTTGAAACTGAAAATGGTTGCGATATCCAACTCGACATCAAAGACCTTGCCCTCAAGTTTGGTCTTCTGAATGTGGGTTCCACGTTCTTTCACTTCGAGCCCTCTAAAGACCTGCGGTTTTGACAAGGGCGTGTTTCCCTCGTAGGCGAGGTAAAGCTTAGCCCTTCCGAGATCCTGATTTTCTCCCTGAATAAATCCCATATGTAGGGCTGATTGCAAATCGACACCAAGAAGTGTCTTCACTAAATTTTTCTGCGCAGAACTGGATTTGGTATAAATATAAGACAGGGCGCGAACTCCGTGTTGAAAAGAAAAATACATTTCTTTCTGCAAATCCACATTGGCTTCATACGCATAACCGCTGGGGGGTTGATACTGACCGATCAGATTCAGAGTCGCAACGAGATCAGCACTCATAATGGTGCCCTCGACATGGCCGCAGCCCAAGACATGGCCCAGCTCATGCAGCACCAAAGAGACAAACTCAAATTCAGCTGAATAAGCATTCGCCACCGGGCCTTTGGCTTTGATCCAAATAAAGCCCTTGCCCTATTCAATTTAAGTTTTTAGACATCACCAACTCCAAGCCTGAAGATCCGCACATTCATGGAGTGCGCTTCACCTTTAGCGGTGAAGATAAGGTCTCTCAACACTGGGTCTGGTTTGAAAACGGTCAGGAAACCGCTTTTGATTTTGAACACGTACGAAAAAAATAAATGAATTTATACCATTTATTAATCCACGGAAAAAGACTCTGAGCTACTGCATGCTGCTGCTGATTTGCTATCAGCAGTCTGCATTTGCTATCGACACACAATTGCCTTTGAACAGACAAGATACTGCCAGTAAGCTATTCTAAGATATTCTCGACCATAAGCATATTGGCAAAGATGGAGGTAACTGTGTTGCTAACAATTTTAGCTTCTTGTAGGTAATTTTTTACTCAGGTAGCACTCGACTGAGAAAGATTTGAAAAATACCATTGATGCTGTTTTCGGAAAGTTCGCTTAAGAATATTCCACTTGCTGTAGATGAACCGTTGAATCCACAGGCGCCACGAAAAAGGCCATCAGTACCAGGTACCTTTCTGAAGACTTTAGGCACTCCTCCTGTTTTTTCAAGCGTAGCCGAATCTAGATTTGAAAACTTGAAAACGGTACAGCCGCGATAATTGGAATTGGGTTCCTGTGTTGGTGTCACGATCAAATAAATGCCTTCGGGTGTTTCTGCGATAGCAGGGGCTGCATATCCCCCATTAAAGGCGGGCTCAACAGCTACGGATTCGGTTCGATTAAATATTCGTCCTAAATAAGTCCAACTCGCCAGATTAGCCACATTGCAGGGACTCGAGCACTTAAAAAGAAAAACAAGACGATCATTGAGGTTACTGTTGGCAAGGTCATTAATCTGCTCACATTGAAGGCTTAAATAAAGTGCTGTGCTGTTCGCGTAAAGGCCTGGCTCGCTAACAATGCATTTATTGAGCTGAGGAAAAGCCGTATCAATTTGAATGGCAGGGGCTGTTGCGATGGGAGGATTCGTTGCGGCCGAAGCCTGGTTATTTCCCGAATCATACAAGTAGGAAGTAAAAAGTTTTAGGGCTGTCGCACCGGCCAAAGCTTCGGGGGTAGCCGCCATTTTTATAGAGATCCATGCGTGTTGAAAATAAGGGGCACCATTGATTTTAATGAATGTGTGCCACATTAATTTCCAGCGTTCATTGGCAGGAGCCCCTGATTCGTAAGCCAAAGTTGAAACTTCGTTCATCCAGGTTCCAGAATTGTTAGGTGGAGCCAGTGGTAAATTCACGTCACTGACTTGGTTAACGGGACCGATATCTGTCCAATCTTCTCCGTCATTAATAGAATAAGCTAAGCGAGTGTGCGGGGAAATTTTGTTTTGTGAAGGAAACATCAGTGAGGGGTTTACGGCGGAGTAGCTCATCCATAATTTTCCAGTCGTAGGGTCCTTGGCAATTGACGGATCGAAAATGCCACCACTTCCTACCCCTTGGAAGGTCAACTTCTTTATCGGCAAAGGGGTTGCTGTTGCCGTTGGAGTAGAAGTAGCAATTGCAGTAGGAAAAGGCGTTCCATTGTTGGATTCTTTTGTTGCGCAGTTTGAAAAAAAACCTGTCATGAAAAAAGCAGACGTAATCCAAATGGAAATGAATAAAATTCGAGCTCTTGTCATAGCCATATTATACACTTGGGGGGCAAATAAAGCAAAGTAGTTTAGTAATCGAGAACAATTCAAACGATCTCTCGTTGTAAGCCCATCTCAATTTGATAAAGCAATCCGGCACTAGCTTCGCCTAGACTTATCTCAGAATACATCTTCTGGACTTTCTCCGTTTTGATCAGCCTTTACTGCTCTAAGTCTAATATCTTCTAGCGTTTTATAATCAAGTTTTCGAGCGTCAGTTTTTCTCATGCAAAGACTTAATCATAATTTACGTTTTTTAGTTACGTTTTATGTAGACTATCCAACGCACTGATTGATACCAGGCCTTGCATGCATGGCGAGACTTCCATTGGGAACACTCCCAGGCTTGTATTTTTTCAATGCCACGAATGAAGGTTCCATTTATTAAGTGGCCTTCCGTCCGAGTTGCTAAATTCTTAGTCCTTAAAATTACGCCCTAACTTTCTTATAATTCTGGAGAAAAAGAGTTGAGTACGGCACGAGAGAACGAGTAAACAGGTTGGGAGTTATCGGTGATAAATCATTTCGCCTACGAGGTCGTACAATGAGAATGGTTCCACTGTTTCAGTATCTGCCGGAACGGCAAAACAATTGGGTTGAGTTGATCAAAGAAGAGACCCCAGTATACCAATTGAAAGAGCTTTCAAAAAGTCTCCAACATGAGCATCTTTATGTGAAAAGGGAAGACCTGACAGATTCACTTTATGGGGGTAATAAAGTTCGAAATTTAGAATTTCTTTTAGGTGAGGCCATCCTTCAAGGGAGTAAAAAAGTGATGGCGGTGGCGCCCCTGGGATCTAATTTTATTGCCGCACTTTCGGCTCAATCTCATAAGGTAGGATTGCCAGTGGAAGTCCATCATTTTGTTCCCCATTGCACGACTCAGATGCTGAAACATGCTTATTTCTGCAAAAAAGTTGGTGCTCATCTTAAGGTTTATGGTGGTGGTTATTTTGGATCAATTGTGCAGTCGGGTTTAAATTATACGGCTCGAACTCTCAAAGATGGTAATCAGGTCTATCAAATGCCAGTCGGTGGATCTAATGTCACCGGTGCTCTTGGTCACGTGAATGCCTTTCTCGAGATGCTGGAACAAGCTCGTCGGGGCCAAGTTCCATTGCCTGAAGTATTGATTGTTGGCGCCGGCACCTGTGGAACTATGGCGGGATTATTGGCTGCTAATAAACTATCGAATTCTAACATTCGAATAATTGGGGTTCGATGTGTCGATAAAATTATCTGTAATCGTTTTCGAATCGCTAAATTAGCGAATCAAATTCTTCGTTATTTGAAAGTTGCGGGCCAGATTCGAGTTGCTGATGTGGATTTGCGCGATCGTGGTGTAGTGAACTATGGAGTTCCTTCTGAAGATTCAAAGCTCCTGGCTCAGACGGTGGGAGATGCCGAAGGTCTCACGCTTGATACCACGTACACGACTAAGGTTGTTTCCTATATGGCCGAGTTGATAAAGCAAAAAGGCTTTGCAAACAGCAAAATCCTTTATTGGCATACGTTCAGCCCAGCGGCGATGCAAATACCACTTGATTCAAAGGCTCTGGCATTAGGAGCAGACACTCTTATTCCACTTTTGGACTTTAAGGGCCCACCAATTTGCTGATAACGTACATGTAAATTTATTAGTCCCTATTAAAGGTTAAAAACCTTCGGCTTTAGCCGGAACCTCTTG
>CAZYOE010000197.1:0-7752 GCA_964648725.1 uncultured Pseudobdellovibrionaceae bacterium
CAATGTGACTTGGTGGTTAAATTATGAGCCATAACCATGGCTTCTGCGGCAGCGGTTCCCTCATCAAGAAGGGAAGCATTGGCTATTTCCATTCCAGTGAGGTCTTTGACCATAGTTTGAAAGTTAAGCAAAGCTTCCATTCTCCCTTGAGAGATTTCAGCCTGATAGGGAGTGTATGCGGTATACCAAGCTGGATTTTCGAGCACATTTCGCAAGATAACGGGTGGAGTGAAGGTGTCGTAAAAACCCATGCCGATCATTGAATGGCGAACTTCATTCTGTGACATCAGGGCCTTAATTTGTTGAAGTGTTTGCTGCTCGTCTTGAGGGGAGAAAGAAAGCTCATGTTTCGAAACAATAGTCTTCGGAATCGTTTTTTGAGCAAGATCCTCTAGGCTAGAACAGGAAACAGTGCTGAGCATTGAGTTAATATCTGTGTCTCGCGGTCCGATATGACGACGAATAAAATCTTTAAACTTTTTAAGATCCTTTAGCGACATAGCCTCTCCCCTTTTTTAGATTCTGCTGAAAAAGGCCAACTTCTGCGTTGGCTACGCTTCATCTCTCACTCAACGTAGGGGAACTACGCCTCGTTCGATTTGAAGCTTGCCGCCTTGAATTTAGCTCTTTTTCAGCAGAATCTTTTTAATGAGAGCTATGTATCATGCGGACATTTTTATAGCAAAGTATCTGGAAAAAAAAGAGCCCCGACACAGGGTCAGAGCTTTCCTAAGACTATGGAATTCACTTTCAACTAAACCACCACTCACAAATGTTGGCTTGAGTCAAATTACCCTCTTGCAGCTTTTCTGCGAGCAGTAGTAGCTTTTTTAGCCTTTTTTACAGTGGTTGACTTTTTTGCAGGCGTAGCCTTTTTAGCATGAGCCTTTTGCTTAAGAGCAATAGCTTTATACTGACCGATTGTTTTTTCAACTTCAGCGGCAGACTTTTTAATGGATTTAAGGGTTTTTTGAACTTCTTGATCAACTTGTTTCTGTGCCGCTGTGAGTTTTTTAATGATTTGATTATAGTTCTTTTCAGCGGTCTGCCAAGTGCTCTGTCCAATAGAATCCTTGAGTTTGGTCAACTCAGAATTTAGCTTTCTACGTACCTCAGATTTGAAATGAGTCCAGCGAGGATGTTTTGAAAGATCTTCGAGAAATTTATTAACGGTTGTTTGCATATCACACTCCTACCTCTCGGAACATTGACTAACATAATGTTAAGATACAAGCAACTCCATCAGAAGAACAATATTTGAAATTTAAAGAAATCTTGTTTTCCTGGTCAATTTGTCGCAGCGGAAGGGGGTGATAGGTATCAGCTTAGCGTCTAATTTGTTTCCATTTGAGAACTCGGGGCGAGTCAATGAAATTCCTCGACGTTGATTGAGCTTTAACACCAGTAACGAGCAAAGAACAAGACACGACCTAAAAAACGGTACCACCAAGGCTTATGTTTGATCCATTGATATGAAATTTCAACGCATTCATCCAAGTCATCATGGAAGCTTTGGGCCAATTGCTCCTTTGCCTCAGGAGATGAGAGGTGAACTTCGATTTCGAGGTCGTGCAGAAAACTTCGATGGTTGAAATTGGTAGATCCAATGGTGTGGATGTTGTCGACAATCAACACTTTTTTATGAGCAAAGCGGGGTTGGTATTCAAAAATTCGAATACCATGTCGAATCAATTGGCCGAGTAGCGCAAAGGTCAAAAATTTAACAATTGGCTGATCATTTTTTTCAGGAATCATGACGCGAATATCGATATTTCTTTTCGCCGCATGATAGAGGGCCCTAAGGAGAGATCTCTCCGGAACAAAGTAGGGGTTTTGAATCCAAATTCGTTTTTGAGCTCGTTTGAGCCGCCGTTTCTGAATAAAGGTTGTACGTCGTCGACGAAAGAAAGAGTCGTTTAACAAAATGAGTGCGGATGTTGGAGGAGGTGCAAATCTCAACCATCGCCTTCGAAAAAAGGATCTTTCAAAGGCATGTACAAGGATGGAAACAGCATCGCCTGTTAATCGGGCGCCGACATCAGCCCAGGCATTTTTTCCGTAAACTTCCTTGAGGTGAACATCCGTGACATTTAGGCTGCTGACCCATGCTATCTTACGGTCGATGATAGTTACCTTGCGGTGAAACCCCCTATTGATGCGACGAAAACGAAACCAAAACTTTCCTAGCCAAGAACGAGGCTCTCCGCGACTGTGGCGCCCATAGCGCCAAGGTAAGGAACGATAAATTCGAATACGAACGCCAATAGATTCTAGCTCAGTCCCGATAGTCTCCCAAAAAAGCGGGGAGCCCCATCCATCAGCGATGAGTCGGACGGAAACACCGCGACTGATAGCGCGTTTAAACACTTCAAGGAGCCGTCTCGCCAATATTCCGTTCTCAAAAGTAAAAACTTCCACATCAATGGAGTGCTTTGCCTGCTCCATCTCTTGAATAAGATCACGAAAAAGATCGTCATTATCGAGATATAATTTTTCAGAGGACCATTGGGAAAAACTCATAGTTTTAAAAAACTAACGCACCCTTACTTGAGAGTCAAAAGTTAGAGTCTGAAATACTGGCTTTAAGATTGCACGATGAACAGTCGTGAAAAATTTAAGAGTTATATCCATTGTAGTCTTTCTATTCTGTGGCAAAAGTTGGGCTCTCCCCAATCCAATCTATTTGGGGTTTGAACAACGAATTATGCTTAGCTATTTGATTCAGTCGGCAGGTGAGACCCATGAGGCCAGAGAGGTCCTGGCTCGACGAGCAGCCTCCTTAATGCGCGGAATGCAATCGAGAGGAATCGACCGCATAAAAGTTGCTTCATTTGAAGAGTTCCTGACTCTTTGGCGGGGTACTTGGCCCAATACTCACAAGCTAGACTTGGATTTACAGCTCTTGGAGGCCAATAGTACTTTGCGCTTACGCTATTTTTCTTCAGATAACCAGGAACTTCAGGAACGCATTGAAGGCTATTACAGAGAACAAGAAGCCTTGTTTGTTGCCTTTTTAATAAAGCACAAAGTTCCCAGGAATAATGCCTTGATAAAAAATGTGTTTGGCCAAATCAAGGACTATGAAGGTTCTTTTGATTCCGTACGGGAAGAGGCTGAAGTCAAAATGACGAAAGTGGTTTTCGACGGCACTAGCCCTATCCTTTTGAGCTATATGAACGAAGTAGAAAAGGTCGCTTCAGAAATTGCCAGCGACTCAAATAACTTCGGATCCGAAAAAGGTATCCAACGAGTCATTCAGCTTTTTGTCGGCGGCTACTTTAAAGAGCTTAACTTGGAAGCTAAGAAGCAGGCTTTTTCGCTGTTGCTTGAGTTGCCGTTCCAAGCCACAACCCTCGAACGTTTCGGGGCCATCATTGGAGCCACGGGACCACAGCTGCAGAAGCTTTTGCAAATCTTAGCGCGCGAAAAAGATATGAATCCCAAATTGCGTGAAGTGTTTAGAGGACTAGAGGCGAATGTGCGTCCCGTTCCTTGGGTATTAGTTAATCAGATTTTAGAATCTGAAAAAGCAAATTATGAACTTATCGAGGTTGAGAAGTCGCCACTGGGTGTAGGAACCATGGCCCAGGTGCACCAAGGAAAGTTGAAGCATAATGGGCAAGTAGAAGAAGTTGTTGTTCGTTTTTTAAAGCCTGGTATTGAAGAGAGAGTGGCAGAGGATCGAGATATATTGCGGAAGCTTGCCCCGATGATTGATGCCGACGCTCTTGTGCGAGCCGATAATTTGCCCCGAGTTGTACCCATCGTGGACGATTTGTCGCGAACTATTAGTGAAGAACTTGTTTTTAAAAATACCATTGAACGGCAAAAATTGGCGATAAATGTTTATCATGGCACAAACAAAAAACTTTTCAAAAACTACAATCGCACCTTGTATTTATCAGTTCCCATTGTGTTTGAACCAAATGATCCTGCTTCAAAATTACTAGTCCAAGAGTTTGTGTCTGGAAAAAAACTGGATGAAATTGCGAAAATTGTGGCTCCTGAAATGCCGAACTTTAAAACCCTAGTGGTGGAGGAGCTTGCGCGTGTGTGGATTCGAGAAGTTTTATTAGGAACTGGTTTTTATCACTCTGATTTACATCAGGGGAATTTTAAAATTTCTGTTGGTCAACATGAAGTACATCTTAATATTCTGGATTTTGGAATGTCAGGAGTATTGTCAAAAAATTTACGGCTCAATTTTATGAAGCTTGGGGCTGGCGTTGATCTCCTCAAGGATGAAGCAATTGCTAGTGCTTTTTGGGATTTAAGCGAAAAAGAAAAAAACAATATCGGAGAGCGTGCCTTTCGGGACACCATTTTCGATGAAGTTAACAAGATCAAAAGCGGAACCAATAAAAATAAACGATTTCATGAATGGATTAGTTATGCCATGGAATTGGGAGTCAGCCTTCCCTATGATTTTATCAATCTCAACCGAGGTTATGTGATTCTAACAAAACTTTTGGAAGAAACTAGTAGCGGTTACAATATGTCGATTTTGGCAAAGCGGGCTGGAATGAAAAAGCCAGTGACTGTGGCTACCTTGCTTTTACAGGCTGGAGACATTAGTTTATTCGACATGGTTAAGATTGCCGTACGAGGACTTTTTAAAAGTAAAACTAATCCAATTGATGATATACAGGTTGAGAACACCCCTGTTGAAAAAGTATCTAGTGCCTCTCAAATTCGGTGTGAGCAATTATTCATGGGTGGGTATTAATGAGTTTTCAAAATCCAAAGTTAGATATGCAGAAACGAATTTCATTTCTGCAATGCTGGGATAATCGCTATCCCTGTACATCTGGCGCTGGAATTTGCGGAATGCTTGTGTTTTCAAATGACGAGATCTGGTTGGAGCGAAATGGTGTAAAATTGGAAGGCCTTCTTGGGTTGTCCTCTGCTGTTTTTGGTGAGAAAGGTCTGCATGGCTTTGAGACACTTCAAGTATTGCAATCAGGTGATTGGGTAGAACTTTTTGGAACATCTGGCAATGGCAAGTTAAACGTCACCCAGATTCGATTGCTCAGTCCCAATTTAGACAGTCAGGGTCATCGCTCTCAAGTAAACCAAGTGATACGACAGTGGGATCAATTTTGGATTGATGTCAGAGGTTTTTTTCAGAAGGCGGGGTTCGATGAACTTCGCACTCCAACTCTCGTTCCATGTCCTGGGACCGAACCATTTCTGGAACCGTTCAAAACTGAATTGATTGTAGGTTCCCATAAAGAAGTTTTATTTTTGCCGACCAGCCCTGAACTGCATTTGAAGAAATGTTTAGCTAAAGGTTGGGATCGAATTTTTGAAATGCGTCCTTGTTTTCGTAATGGGGAGGTGTCTGAACTACACCAACCAGAATTTTATATGCTCGAGTGGTATCGAGCCTTCTCGTCTATGGATGAAATTAAAAGTGATGTTCGACAATTGGTTGAAGCCCTTGCTCCTATGTTTCTTAGGCGCCAGTGGAGTCAATACAGTGTCTCGGACTTGTTTGAAAGGTATTTGAACTTTGAATTGAAGCCGTCCACCACGGCGGCAGAATTAAAGAGCTTGGCCGAAAGAGTTCATGTGGATGTTTCGCGTGCAAGTGACTTTGATGAAATATTTTTCTTTTTATTTTTAGAGAAGATTGAGCCTCATCTCAAGAATTACGATTGCTTGTTCTTGCATAGTTATCCTCCTAGTCAGGCAGCTTTGGCTCGTCTAACTCCAACGGGGTGGGGGGATCGTTTTGAGTTTTATATAAAGGGATTGGAGATTGCCAATGCCTTCAATGAACTCAATGATCCAAAAATTCAGCGCCAACGCTCACAAGAAGATCTTGAGAAAAAGCAGCTTTATGGAAAGTTGCCAATTTCAATGGATGAGGATTTCTTTAGGCATTTAGAGGGCGGAATGCCGCCGTCCTGTGGAATTGCCTTGGGTTTGGATCGCCTTTTTATGGCCCTAAATGATATTGCAGATATCAGGGACTTGCGTTTATTTCCCAAGTGATCTTTTAGTCCCGAGGTCTAGTTGTAACTAAATCTATTTGCTTGCTCCAAAAACTATGGTCACTCTTTTAGTTAGATTCGAGTAAAAATGCCTTTAGTCGAAGAGGGATTATGCGCAAACAAGAATCATTTATGTCCACCTTAGTTTAGGTAGCTTTTAATTTCTGTTTAGTTGATTGTGCCACTATGTTTTCGGGAACAAGGGAAGAAGTGAAAATTCAGGCGCGATCGGCTGATACAACTCTAATGGTTTTGGGCGGTCCCGTAGGTCCACTCTTAGCGCAAACAAAAAAGTACGGAGAGCTCACGCGAACTGTTCTAGATCTAGCATCAAAACACTTGTCGAAAGACGATCGTAAAATGATCGATAAAATAGGTATCGAATATTTTATTTCGGCCTTAATCGTGGAGTATAAATCAGGAAAATTACCCGAAGGTACTTCCAAAGGATTGGTAAAGTTTTATAGCGGTCTGCCCTCTGAGTTCAAAAAGATTTTGCTCGATAAATTCGCGATCGAGGACTTTGGGGTTGGTTCACTTTCGCCAGAGTTGGATCGTGGTCACCAATATGCAGTTGTTGGTTATCAGCCAGGAAAATTAGTTCAGATAGAAGTGATTGATACAAAATTTAATTGGACAACCTTATGGAACATTCTGAATTTCGGTATGGGTGTGCCGGTGGATATCTGGACTGGTGCTTGGTTAAAATTAACGCCATCCCATTTGGATGTAGCCGTTGATAAACCAATGCCGACAGAGAAATAAAAAAGCCGACGGTTTAGGTCGGTTTTTTTTTCGAATTTAAATGGTGCCCCGCGAGGGACTTGAACCCCCACGCTTGCGCACTAGATCCTAAGTCTAGCGTGTCTGCCAATTTCACCAGCGGGGCAAAGCACCGAAGCTATTCGTATTGCTACTATTTAGCTTCGTTAATTAGTTTTTTATAATCAGGCGCTCGCATCAAATTGGCAAGTTCTTTTTCAGTGTCCATTTCGATGCGCATGAGCCAGCCCTCATTCATTGGGTCATCGTTTAGCACAGATGGGTTGTCCATCAAAGCAGTATTTACCTCAATTACAGTTCCTGACACGGGTGAGTAAAGATCGCTTGCTGCCTTTACGCTTTCTACAACTCCAAAAGATTCATTTTGAGTTACTTTAGAACCCTCTTCAGGAAGTTCGACGTAAACAATCTCACCGAGAGAGTCTTGTGCAAACTCAGTGATTCCTACAGTAACGATGTTTTCGTCTACCTGTGCCCACTCATGGTCTTTCGTGTAATATAAATCTTCAGGAACAATAAAACCCATAGTTACTCCTTCAGGTCGGTCGAACAAAAGGTGTTTGTACGACAACAGCTTTCACTTTGCGTCCACGAATATCCACAAAAATTTCAGAGCCAAGTTTGGAGTATTGAGGCCAAACATAGCCAAGACCTATTGGTTCGTTCGTTGACGGTGATAGAGTCCCACTGGTTACCTTGCCCATTTCTTGGTTGTCAAAAGAAAACAGCGTATAACCTTGTCGAGGGATGCCTTTTTCAATTAATTTAAATCCTACCAATGCGAGAGAAAAGCCGGCTTCCTTTTGGGCAAGAATTTTATCTTTTCCTAAAAAGTCTTTTGCCGTTGGCTTAATCACCCAGCCTAATCCTGCAGCGTATGGGTTTATAACATCATCGATCTCATGCCCGTAAAGGCTATACTTCATTTCTAATCTTAAAGTATCTCGAGCGCCGAGGCCAATAGGCATCACGT
>CAZYOE010000198.1:0-7749 GCA_964648725.1 uncultured Pseudobdellovibrionaceae bacterium
CAATCATAAAGTTCTGTCCGTACGTTCCGTCGTTAAGTGAACTGTATTGATTCATAAATTTATCTCCTAAAACTTTTCTGGATTGAACATCGCATAAACTAGGTATCCAAGAAGTACGACGCTAACCATTCCTGCAAAAATAAATTCCATAAATCACTCTCCTAAAATGTAAAAAGCATTGCTGCTAAAACTGTAACTTGTGAATCCTTGCTTTCAGATTTTGCAACGAAGGTATTCTCTGAGGATTTATCTAGGCGAATCTCGCCCCTCACTTGAAGGCCTGAAGTAATCTCACGTCCATAGGTGAAAACCACACTCTGAATCGTCTGAGGGATATTTCCTAGAGTGTAACCGTCCTCATCACGGTAAATTTCATAGCGAGGGCTTAAGTATGACTTTTCTGTCAGTTGGTATTTCGCACCAACAACGCCCGCATACCATTTTGCAGATTTTGTTTCTGCTCCCAATGTAACGTCTCTCTCGCTTCCATAGAGCGCATCGGTAATGAGAGTCCAGCTTTCCGAAAGACCCCAGGTAGTATTAAGTTCATGGACAATTTTCCAGTCACCGTCGTTATTGGCTTTCTCTGGCCCGCCAATGAAGTTGTACACGATGCTCACGATGGAAGAGGGCGTGTACTTAATTTGTGCGCCCAGAGTTTTTGAATCGTTAGTGTCATAGATCGTGTTCCAGCCATTATAGACATATAGGCTTGTTTGAAGTTTTTCAGGAACAACATCGTAACCAATTCGAACTCCTGTATGCCAAAACGGTGAGCCATATCCGAAGAGAGTGGTACGAGAATAGTTGAAATTGTCCTTGGATTTAACCGTCTCAAGTCCGACATGGGTGTACATTTTTCCGACGTCAAAAGAGAATCTTGAGTCTGCCGGACGATAGGAAATAACTGCTTGTCCAACGTGCTTTGAAACTTCATCGGTTGATGAATTGAGATCAGCAAATGGACCAAAATCAAAATCCGTTAACAGACTTACTTCTCGGTATTTTGCTTGAACGGAAAACTCCACAAGGCTTAAGGTCATTTGATTATGGTAGGTGTCGTAGTAACGATAGGTATTGTTTCCTGCTGGCAGAGCAGAAGCAGCCACTGAGGATGTGTTCGGTGCCGCAACCGAGTTCGGGCGATTGAAATTGTAAGAATAATAGGCGTCAAAGAAACCGTTAAAGCTAATTTCAGGTTTTTCGCTATCGGCCTTTGCAGAATGAATTGTAAGCAGAAAACCTAACACCGTCAAAATAGGTCCGAATTGGAATGATCGCATGACAAGGTCCTTTCGTATGCTTTCATCTTCGTACTTTCAGAGTCAAAATTTCGTAAAAAGGTGGCTCGAAGTAGTAAAGGAAAAGTAAAGAATGTGGTTAAGATTTTGTCTAATCGGGCGTCGTTTTTGTCTTACTTGGCAGGTAGTTTTTTAGAATTTTCTTCGCCCCTACTTTCCAAATACGAATTGAAGCAAGCGGTCAGAAAATCTCTCCATGTACTGAATCCATCTTCCTTCATAGCCACCTTTACTTCGGTGACCAAAGCTGCTGGCAGTTTGACATAGAAAGCTGTTGTTTTTTCTTTTTTAGGCAAGAAATCACGAATGCTCATAACCTGAAATTCCGACTCCTTTTAAAGAATCATTTTTTCAGATTCAGCATAAAGATTTCGTAAAAAGAGGAGTAGTGAACGTAAATAGAAAATAAAAGGCAAAGCGGTTTCTGTCGACTGAGTGAACATCGCGTTCGTCTTTTAAGGTGGGGGCAAAGTATGAGCAGCGACCTTAGCTTTCCTGCCGTGCCAGGCAGCATAGGATGCAATCATCCCTGACAAAACAAAACCTTTATAGCCGACCTTAATAAAAATCCACGCACCAATGGCGGAGCCCACGACGAATGAGAGGATCGAGCCGATTCGCAGATAATTCGCTCGTGCTTCTTTTTGGAAGATATTTTTCTTGAGGTCAAACGTAAGAGTGCGGGCAAGACCAAGTCCGAGGTCAGTAGTCAGCCCGGTCAAATGGGTTGTTCTAACGGATCGACCTGACGAAGAAGTAATTGCTCCGTTCTGAAGACCGCTTGCGAGACAGAGCAAGACCAAGAGAAAATAATTTTGTTTCAATCCCACCACTTCACTAAATTTCCCGAAGAGGAGCATCTCTCCACCCCCAGCCGCGAGAAAAAGGCAAAGTGCGCTAAGTCCCATCACCCAATCGAAGTGTGGTTTTCTCCCTTGGTGGATTGGGCGATCAATTAGAAGACCCGCAATGAAGGCACCGACCAAAAAGAAAAGTGGAACTGAAAGGATACCCATTGCTGCTTCTATTTGGTTGTTTGTTACGTCCACGCCGAAGAGCGTGGCAAAGCCAGTAACGTGACTTACGAATTTTCCCGTAGCGAGAAATCCACCGGCATTTATACATCCCCCGCTGAAACTCAGCATAAACCAATGTAGTGCGACCCTGGTATCGGGTGTTTGATCAAAGTGATGACTGAACATAGACCTAAATTTATAAGACTTTGCCCTTTGATTGGCAATTAAGATTGACTTCCAAGTTTTGTAACTAGGCCGTTTACTACAGCGTATTAAGTTGAATGATTTGCTGGTGACCAAGGTAGGGCAGAAGTTTCATTACTGCATCATGTTGCATTAGTATGTTTACTAATGCAACATGATGCAGTAATAATTAGAGATGGCTTACATCTCTAGAATCAAGTCCCCGATCAGGCATGATCGTGAGGTCCACAGATGAATTTTCTAGTTTCTGAAGACCTCCACTATTCTCAAAATGGAGAGTGGGTACAAGTTGATGAAAATTTAGTTACCGTTGGTATGACAGATTTTCGTCTTCATCAGCTAGGTGAGATTCTCTTTTTAGATTTGCCTGAAGAGGGAAAACTGGTCAGGCAAGGAGAGCCTTTCTTTTCCATCGAAAGTGTAAATCAGATTCACGACTTCATTGCTCCAGTCACAGGAACCCTCGTCGATGTAAATCTGATTCTCTGCGACAACCCAGGCATATTAAATGACGATCCCTTTAATGAGGGTTGGCTTGTAATTATTGAAATGGAGAATGAGAAAGACCTGGCAACACTCATGCGTTCTGTGGAGTACAAGCAGCGAGTTCTTGGCAAGAAGTCAGCGCCCCAGTTGAATGACCGTGAGAGTTTTCTCATCGAGGCGACAAATGTCTAGAGGAGTGGGTGATGTCGTCGATCTCTTTCCTAAAAAATTTGAAGCAGATCCAATTTTAACTCGAAAGCTCATTAGAAAGATCTTGGAGAATGAGAACGTCGTAGATCAGGAATTCGACCAAATATTTCCTACATACTATCAGTTTCAATCAACAATTCATTGGTCTCCAATCTGTGTGGCCCGTCAAATCTCAGAGTGGATCGAGCCCCTAAACAGAAAATCTTTTGTTGATATTGGATGCGGCGTTGGAAAGCTTTGCTTGCTCCTGAGAATTCTCACTCAGTATGAAATTTTCGGAATCGAGCAACGCTCACACTTGGTGGGTATCGCCAATAAAATAATCGAAGTGAACGGTCTAAAAAAGATCTCTATCTCCGAAATGAACATGCTTAGTTTGGACTGGGATCTGTACGACATTTACTATCTTTACAATCCTTTTCAAGAACACATAGCCGATGAAGACATCTGTATTATTGAAAAGGACTTGGACTTCGATAAGAAAAACTATGCTCATTATACTTCAGAGGTTTTTAGGCAGCTGACTTGGGCTAAGTCCGGCAAAGTGCTGATCACCTTTCATGGATACGGAGGAAGTGTGCCAAAAGGATGGAGAATGGTAGCCAGCAGACACATCGAAAACGGTGACCTCACTATGTGGATAAAGGAGTAGTGTGATGAAAAAACGAGCTGATTTGGTGAACTATTTGAAATCAAAAGGACTTCGCATGACACCGTCGAAAGAGCTTCTCATCCAGTTCTTTCTCGACAATCAGAAGAGACATATTTCCAGTAAGGAGCTGCAAGATCATGTTGCGCATCACTTACCTGACGTTGATCGAACCACGATTTATAGGAATATCGAAAAACTGATCGCGCTTGATCTTATTCAAGAGTTACATCTCCCGAAAACTGGAAAGGCGTATCAGTTTATTTTCGATAGTAAGGTTCACCACTATTACATCTGCAAAGGTTGCGGAGAGGTCAAAAAAGGGGATCAAAAACTATTCAGCCGAATCGAAAAGGCTCTAAAAGACATTCATGATTTCTCTAAAGCCCAGCTCTCCGTTATGTTCTATGGGTACTGTTTGGATTGCAATCAGGAGAGATCAGGTGAGATTTCTTTATGAATACGGAATTCATTATTGGAGGCATTTTCTTTTTCGTCATCATCATCGCATTCGTCGCGGGGATGTTTTTCCTTCCTGAATTTTTCGGAATTTCTAGAGGCGAAAAAACGGAAGAGCCGAAGAGTGATGACGAGAGAAAATAGCGAGCACTATGGCTGAATACAAAAACAAAAAAGGAGTTTTATCATTCCGCAGTTACCTTCAAGCAAAAATAACTCCTTTTGTTTCGGACTTTCAGCACTTAGACCTCGCAGCAGATTTGCTCGCCGAATTCATTGTGGTTCTGTCAATATACCGAGAAGAGGGTACGGATCTGTTTCCGGCTGTGTATATAGGAGAGGATGTAAAAAAAGTTTTGTCCATTGTTCATGGCATAGATCCCGTCTCCATCGGATCAGGCCCTCAAAATCGTGATACCGTTCGCAGAGCTTTCAAGCAGTGTGCTCCTTTGGCCGAGGGCCGCGAATGGGCCATCTATGTAACCATCAAAAGAAAAATTTTAAACTACGGAATTTTTAGAACAGACCCCTCTCCCGTCGGTCCCACTCCTTTTGAAAGACTAAGGCAAAATAGGGACACTCAAGCGAAGATCATTGGTTTAAGTCGACTTGGGCGAAGTTTCATTGAAGTCAGAAGCGGTGTCGGACTCTTTCAATTTGTGAATATGATGGGTGACCATGAAGAGTCGATGAATCCCAAAGAGATGATCCGAACTTTTATGAAGGTGGCTACTCAGAATGCCCCATCTGAGTTAAAGCCCCATCTTCAATCTTTTTATTACCGTTTAGGCGTAGATATTCTTCACTCAAACCACGGAACGCTTCTTGCGATCATTCCTCATGAGAGTAGCGTCCCAGCACTTTTCAGCGATGGAATTCTTCTTGAAAAGCGAATCAATATTCTGGGAGGGATTTCAAACCTGCTCGAATCAAATACGAGAGAGGCCGTTCAACAGCTCGTTGCATGGAATCAACTCATTCGTCGAATGGCAAGTATGGATGGAATTACTGTTTTAGATTCATGCGGCGCAATCGTTGGTTACAACTGCTTTATCAAAGGATCTACACTTGAATTGAAGAATTCCGGGAACATTATGGGCGGCGCAAGAAGAAGGGCTTTTGATGTCTTGTGCTCTCATATCGGCAAGCAGCTTTCGGGGGTTATTTATAAATCTCAGGATGGTGTCGTTGAACTAGGGATATCAAATGGGAACTAGAATTAAAAACCTTTCCAAATCCTTCTCCAAAGTATCTCAACTTTTAAGATCGCACCCTAATTTCGAACAAGCTACTCAAAGAATACTCGAAGAGCTGGGGCGCGCGCTCCACTGTCAATGGGGCACGTATTGGAAGGCATCTACAGATATGCGAGAACTAAGTCCTTTCGCAACGTGGGAGGAGTCGGGATTCAACGCGCTCGAACTTAATCGAGATACAAAAACTCGCATATTGTCACTAAGCGAGGGAATGGCTGGTCATGTCTTGAGATCGAAAAAACCAGTTTGGACTCTCAATCTGAATCAGGACATGTGCCTTCCCCGCTCTCTTGATGCCGACAAATATGGTTTAACGGGCGGAATTTGGTTCGCGCTAAAAACCGAAGACTCTGTCTACGCAGTCATTGAGCTACTCGGACATGATGTGACTCCGCCAGCTCAGGAATTGATTCTTGGTATAGAGTCCTTCGGGATCCACCTTGGATATTTGTTGAAAAATCGATTGTCTGGGTCACTTCAAAACACCTTTTTAGAAAACTCAAATCAACTGATGAGGGAGAGCAATGGTTCAGGATCAATGCCCAAAATGTAACTCCGAAAATATTTATCAAGATCGTGACCTTTGGGTCTGCCCGGAGTGTTCTCACGAGTGGATAAAGGGTGCGATGGACTCAAATGACGGCTCTGAGGCCGTGGAGGATACAACTATTCGAGACGCCAATGGGAATGTTCTGAGTGAGGGCGATTCCGTCATCGTCATCAAGGATTTGAAAATCAAAGGCTCGTCAACATCAGTGAAAGGTGGAACTAAAGTCCGCAACATTCGACTTACTGATGGAGGCGATGGTCATAATATCTCCTGCAAAATTGACGGCCTCGGATCGATCAACTTGAAGTCTGAGTTTGTTAGGAAAGCATAGCAACGAATGAAGATTTCTGTCTCGGTTAAAACAAAATCAAAAATCGAATCCGTTGAAAAACAAAATGATGGAAGCTACATCGTGCGTGTGCATGCGCCACCCGTTGAGGGCAAAGCAAACGAAAGAATTCGTGAACTTTTGGCGAAGTATTTTGGACTTCCCAAAAGCTCAGTCGAAATCGTGTCTGGACTCAAGGGAAAGAAGAAAATTTTTAAATTGATAGCCGATTAAATAAGTTAAGTCTTGGTGCGACGTAGTAACTTCTATTTAATCACAAATTTAGTTTGAAGAACTTTGGCAATAGTCAAGAGAAGCTCTAAAGAGGGTCGCCCCCTTTGTTGCTCAAGGGATTGAAGGGTCGATGGCTCAATGTTCAGAGATTCGGCCAACTGTTCTTGGGTTAATTGCATGGCCCTTCGCCTCTTTTTGATTTTTTGGGCAATTGCGGCCACGTCTTGTTTAACGGCGTCCCTATATTCTCTCGGCACTCGATCAAGTCTTCTGTTTTTGCTGGTGTTCCTCATCCTCCTATTGAATAAGTAGCTGATTTTGTTTAACACTGGGGGAAACTACGAGTAGTATTAAAACTCTTAGTTCGGCCTATATTCAGGTCAAATCACTAAACTTGTGGGGCGCGGCATCTCAGACTTCTTAGTAAGGTGGAACTATGAAAAGCAGTCGTTATGAAACTTTGAGCAACTATCTACATCAAAAGAGAAGCGCCAAGAATATCACCCAAAGTAACCTTGCAAGTGTGTTGGGTTATACCTCTCCACAGTTTATTTCTAATTGGGAGCGAGGATTGGCAAAGCCTCCCTTCGACACCCTTAGAAAGATGATTAAAATTTTAGACCTTGATGTGGATGTCCTCGTAACTATTTTGGTGAAAATGGAAGAGAAGCGCATTCGGGCATACATTTACGGAGAAATAAAAACATCATCCCGCAAAAAAAGAAGACCGAAAGATAGAGGTTAGGAGGCCCTTATGCGTCCATACGACGACTGGTTTAAAGAATTCATATCTGGAAAGACCGAAATCCCCACAGCAGGATTGTCCGACAATCTTTCGGTGCATACGATACGAAGATTTTTAGAAGGGAAAAACAAAGTATGGAAAATTGCATTTACATTTACAGGAAGGCTTGTTGTTCGCTCAGGTGAAATTGGTGCTGACGGCATTTCCATTGAATGGAGTCCGTGGAACACTTTGCATGATGTTGAGATGCCAAAAGATCAAAAGTGATTGCATTAGCTCCGTGGATACTGTGTGTTTCGTAATAAAAGGGA
>CAZYOE010000199.1:0-7694 GCA_964648725.1 uncultured Pseudobdellovibrionaceae bacterium
CACGGATCCGTGGAGGGGGTGCCCAGCAATGGGCATTCCTACTCCGACTAAAAATCGAATGAAATTACAAGGTCTGAAGCGTGCTTCAAGAGGTTCCGGCTAAAGCCGAAGGTTTTTAACCTTTAATAGGGACTAATAAAATAAAAACTACGATTGGGTATTTTCTCGAAAAAAGTCAGCGATTTCCTTTTTGGAGACCAAACTCTGTACGGCATCAAGAACTAGTTTTTCAAATTCATTCTCATCGGCTGTTACTATAAGTCTATTGACCTGTCAAAAAACAGCAGCAGCAAGGACCGCTATTCTTTTATTTCCATCATGGAAGGCATGGCTTTTTACTAGGCGAAAGAGATATGCCGCGGCCATTTCGAAGATGTCTTAATGGAGAAACTCGTCGCCAAAACCTGATTCAGGTTCGGCAAGAGCCGAAAGCAAAAGGTCATACTTTCCTTGTTTAACGCAGATTTTAGGCCAGTCACAGGAGAACTTCCCGCCTGGTGAAT
This sequence comes from uncultured Pseudobdellovibrionaceae bacterium, assembly GCA_964648725.1. Taxonomy (GTDB): domain Bacteria; phylum Bdellovibrionota; class Bdellovibrionia; order Bdellovibrionales; family Bdellovibrionaceae; genus CAUJGP01. Next base: position 504 of record CAZYOE010000199.1, read on the forward strand.
ATACGATGGCTTCAACGACTTTGCGATTCGCAGGGCCACCAGATTTCAGCTTTACAAATGTCCAAGCAAAAGTGAAGACTGCCGGTCCCTAGGCGCAAAAGTGCCACGGGTTACTTTAGAGTGTCACAGATTGCTTTATAAATATCGTATATTTACAAATAGCACCTATTTACCCTGGCTCGATTGTTGCGTACAGGTCATCTACAATAAAGTTTAGTTAAGGAGATTACCCATGAAATTTGAATTCATTTTTGCTAGTTTATTGAGTCTATCAAGCATTTCTATTGCGAGTCCCGAGACCTGCCGTCTGTCGATCACCGGTACTAGCGATCGCAGCATGGAAGAAAAGATTACAACTAATTTGAAGGTTGCCAAAGCTCTCGTGGATTTTCTGGGGATAAATAAAGATAGAATCAAAGACTGGACGATTCTCTTTCTCCACGGCAAATCTCCTTCAGGCGATTTACGCGACTTGCAAGTTGAATTCTCCCAGATAAATTATGCTTTAGAGTCTGATGCTATTATCGACCAAAATGCCAGTGCCTATGTGGATAAACTAAGGCATAACTCAGTTTCTTTTGATCCGCTCGGATTTGGCCGTTTAAGTTTCCAAATTAGTGGCACTGATTACCACCATAGTTATATCATGGGAAATCATACGGATCATTATGGAGATTTCTATTTAAGGTATACACCGGATGTAGATGTCGTAAATTTAAGTGTCGATCAAAGTCATTTTGACGCAAAAATAGTGACTCACTGGAAAAATGACAAGGGAAATCCAGTTCGTCGCGTACAAACTTTATTTATTGATAAAACATCAAAACCAATAAAAGTCACAATCACTGAACAGCTTTTTGATGGAATCTGGAACAGCGATCTGTGGCCTACAAAATCCGTGATTCTGATTGATAGTTTGGAAGCGTGGGATACTGAACATTTCACCTCTAGTCAAACCTACGGACTTTAAAATCTAGGACAGGATAGATTGGGGAGGGGAAAGAGAAATTTGTAATAAACTTTGTTTATTATTCTGAGCCTAACGTTTTATCGAATTCTCCAAGAAGATCGAAGGCCTCGGTAGGAACTTGTTTCGAACAACTTTGTTTTGAGCAAAGACTTAATATCAAGTACCTGTTAGTAAGTGCGTTGGATAGTCTACATAAAACGGGAAAAATAAACTTAAATTATGATTAAGTTTTTGCATGAGAAAAACTGACGCTCGAAAACCTACTCCCGGAGCAAAACCAAAAATTGATGGAAAGAAAATGAAGAGTATTTTTGATACAATAACAAGTAAAAATCCGAAACAGATGAAATTTGAATTTGCCCTTTGGACAAGAGAGATGATTCAAAGATTAATTCATGATAAGTACAAAATAAAATTAAGCTTAAAAGCTGTTGGTCGGCTTCTTTCTCAGCATGGTCTCACTTGTCAAAAGCCGCTATACAAAGCAATTCAAATTGAAGTAAATTGAATTTATGTTCATCTTGGAATCAATTAAATGGAAGATATCCATGTTTAACGAATATCATTAGTAAGTCGCCATAATTTTTTCCAGCTATACCAAAGCGAAGGAGAAGTAGTTTTAATGATCATAGAGTCGTTTGGAAACTCTCGCCTTAGGTGAGCATCAGCTTTGCTGAGTGAATGATAAGGGATAGATGGAAACATATGATGTAATGCATGATAGCGATTTCCAACAGGACACATCAATAAAGTGAACAACGAATTGTTCAAAACTGTAATCGAATCCATATTTTGTTCTTCTAGATTCATTATTTCACCATTGCTAATATACCAATGAGTTGCCCCTAGAGCTCTGATTGAATTCAATGTAAGCACAGAAACTAGTACTATATACCAGTGCACAAGTAACGCCGCAGGCAATATTTTTAAATAAATGAGGGTAAGGATTGAAATAGCAAGGACTGAGCAGGAATACTCCTGTATGTACCAGAATATTATATCTTTCTTTTTACGAGGTAGTCTTCTACTGTGGGTGAACTTTAATCCCATAAAAGACATATCTTGCATTACTGTACGGCGAAATTTATTGTTCAATAAAGACAGTGGAGCAATTAGCCCAAAACGTAAAAGTGATAGAAGAGGGATTAATAGATTCCAACTTAAATGCGCTATTATCAGCCGTTTAGAGCGACCAAAAGCAAGATATTCAGCATCATTTTCAGTGCCATATATGTTTTTTGAGTGATGCTCTTGATGTACAATATGATAGAGGAAGTGTGGGGCCATAAATGGTATACCTGCAAGAATATGCCAAACAACACTGAAACCTGGCACATCTGAAGATTTTAAATGAACTAACTCATGAGTAAAGATTAATACCCGGTAAAAGGAGAATGTACTGGCCGTTAAGGCAATAAAAAAAGTCAATGAGTAAATTGATGTCTTTAAGCTTATATAAAAACAAACCCAAGCTATTGTTACGCTAATCATTAAGTCACACCAATAAATCATTGGCTCAGGGTGCATATAATTAGAAGCGATAGCTCTCATCTCTTTTAAATTTGCAGTTTTGCTATTCATTGCAGTCATTCCATAATTTTAAGAAGTTCTAGCACTATCTAGAAAATGTAGGTGGTGTTCTCTCTAATTTATTATTTGATGGATTCACCTTTGAAGTCAATCCTAGTACTCATTCGCCCGTAGTTAATTTGAGTAGGTGTGTGGTAGATGGAACAGCAACGGTTTCGATTGCAGTGTTGCGTGCCCTAAATCTAGTGCGCAATCAAGCCGTGGTTTCTGGTCCTTCGTCGGGTGTAACCATTGATAATTAAGGCCAAATCGCGAGCATTGGTTCTCCTTCGGCCCTTTTCGTTGGTCTGCGATCTCACAAGCTGCGACGTTTTAAATCGAACTAATCTTACATAAAATTTGTTTGGCAAAAAATGAAGAGATATTCCACTGGAATCTCCCCTCATTTTCATTCCGACCGTGATTATTTTGATGGAGTTGAAATCAGCAACTTGATAACATTAAGAAAATTAACTGGATCAAATGGTTTTAGTACCCAACCCCTGACTCCGATTTTTTTTCCTTCTTCTTTCATCTCTCGACTAGCTTCGGTCGTTAACATAATAATGGGGGTCTTAAAGTCTGGCTTTTTTTTGAGTTGTTGAGCCATTGTCAGACCATCCATTATCGGCATATTAACGTCGCTAATAATGAGTGCTAAATGAGGGGTGGCTTCACAAACTTGAATTCCTGCCATGCCATCTTGGGCTTCCAACACTTCAAAGTTATGCGGTTGTACAATCTCCCGAATCTGTTTTCGAATAATTTCTGCATCATCGACGATGAGGATTGTTTTTTTTTCCATCACTTTTTATCTTTCTAGAAACTTGAATGATAGTCTATTTAAAATGTTATTTTCCAAGACCGAATCTGAACTATAGGTGCGTAGTGTTGTAATTTTTGATTCAGAATGATCGTTTGAGACCCACAGATCCAAACTTGGTGTCGGTTGAGGAATTAGAATTAAACGCCCGGACAGATTTTGAACAAGTCGCTCTACCCTTTGAAAAAAGGCCGTGGCTGCCGGTGTCGATATTTGTCGTGAAAAAGCAATTGTCAGTTCGAAGTTTTCGACAAATACATTTTTCACTTTAACAAGGGTCAAGGAACCATCTGGATGAAAGGATTGCTCCCCATGATGTTGATGAATGACGTCGGAAAAATACAGATTTCGCAAAAACTCATCACATGCCAAAGTTTCACATAGACTCTCCCTATTCTCATTCTCTTGTTTCGTCGGCTCCTCTTTGGATTTGAACGATATAAGGATGTCATTGTTTTCCCTTTGAATTCCAAGGATCGTTGGTTTATTTCCTCTGAAAATGCAGTGTAGGACGATAGCGACTACCAACTTCTCAGCATCAATAAGAATCACCGGATCAATGCCGTCAAGAAACTTCATGACCTGAGGTTCAAAGATAATTTCACCAAATTTTTTTTCTTTAACTAGGGAAATCATTTCATCAACCATGCCAACAAATTGACTGGCAGTCATACATTGAAGAGATACTCCGAATTGGTAACCTGCAAATAGTTTGATTATAAATTCACTTCCTAATCCGACCTGTGATTGTACGGCAACCTGACCGTCAACCTCACCAAGAGCAGATACAACGGAGTCTAATCCAATACCTCGACCGCTTATTTCTGTGACAACATCCTTCGTAGAAAATTCCGGTTTGAAGATTAAGGCTAAGGCCTGTTGAGCATTTAACTTACGAGCTTCGTCTTCAGTAATGATACCTTTAGATATGGCCTTGGATTTAATTTTTTCACTTGAAATTCCTCGACCATCGTCAGAAATCCGTAAATACAGTCTGTTTTCCTGATTAATGGCGCCGACGATGCGAAGAGTGCCGATGAGTGATTTTCCAGCCTCTTTTCGGCCCGCTTCGTCTTCAAATCCATGGTCTACGGCATTATTAACCAAATGAACCAGAGCTTCCCGAATGAGGGAACTCACCGCTCTACTCACAACAATTCCATCCCATTGAAAGACTAACTCGGCTTGTTTTCCTGTGGAACGTAGAACTCTTTGAAACTGTTCTTTGATTGGTTCCTCAAGTGACTTCAAACTAATCATATTTAGCTTTTTAACTTTTATGATGAGTAACTCGGTTTCAAAAACTCGAGCAGCATACTTAATGGTGGCCCTTATTCGATCAAGAGATTTATTGATTTGCCCCCAATTGTCTTGAGACTCCTTGCCAACGACACTCTCCGACATATTTCCTGCTGATCCACTTTCAGCTCTAGCAAATTCAATCGTACGACTAACGGCAGACCACTCTTTTTCGATCATTCCAAACAATTTCCTTAGTTCCTGCCAATCTAAACCTTCAACATTTTCTTTATCAATTGCGGCTTCCTCAGTATCATGAGCCATTTTAGACAAATCGCTAAAATCGACGGCTCTAAAATTGCCCTTTAACGCATGCAATGCTCTCAATAAAGCCTTCTTATCAGTTTTCAAAAAAGCCAATCGTGCCGAATCCATTAAGGTACCAATCTCGCTATCCATGGTGACTGCATATTCTGGACTCACACTTCGGACTTGAAAAAGTCTACGAACGACATCATCTTCAAGTAAATTCAGCTTGGCCTTTTCTCGCTCCATCATGACCCAGAGAGTTTTGTCTTCAAAAACAACGACTATTCGCTCGACTTTATGGTTGTTCAATACGGGTTTATAATTAACCGAGATCCATCTCTCGGCAATACGGCCATCCTGTGTTTCTTGTACAGAATGTAGCTCGAGCGGCAGTTTTTTTAAGACTTCATGACACTCCGATTCAGGCTTACCAACGATGTTACTTAAATTCTCAATGGCTTTCAGTTCGGCAATAAACAATTCATCTTTAGCATCTCTCATCAGAGTTTCTAATAAGTTTCTGCCGACGATAGATTCCTGTCCAATGATTTTAATGCTCTGGTCAGAATATCGATCTTCGATTAAACCATCTTTACCCAATGTGATCACGCCGAGTGGAATAGCCGAAAAGACCCCTGCTAACCGACGCTCAGAATTTTTTAGAGCTGTAAGATCTTGTCCGAAAACTGTAAAAAGCGATCCTTCCGTTGAAGTCACAGGAAAAAGAGAAACCATCAGTAAGTAAGGAGACTCTACTTCACCTTCCTTAATATCGATTTCAAAAACCTTGTCGCTTCCTCGTTTAGCATGATAGCGGGTTTCATTTTTTACTTCGGAGAGCTGTGCCGCTAGGAGCTTTAGTGAAGACTCTGGAATAATTCGGCGAAAGTCGCTCCGAAGATAATTGTAAGTATTGAGACCTAAAGATTGAGATAATTTTCGATTACAAAATAGAATCTCGTATCTATCATTGATAATCGCAAAAATTCCATTGAGTTCTTCAATAAAGGTCTCCCAATGGTGTTTAGCTGATTCAATGGCTAGCAAAACCCCATGATTTGCCTGAACATCACTATTCAAATCTCTCAAAATAGCTCCGTTTCTCCGCCTTGTGAGCTGGAATTGTTCTCAATTGCTGTGTTTAATTTACTCATTACGTCTGAATCAAAAATCATTGCTTCAACAGAGAAATAGATCGAAAATTTCTCTGATCGATAGCCCCATATATGGTGTAAACGCATTTTATCTGCTGGAGGTCTTAGAAACATTTCATCAAATCCCCCAAGAATCAGTGGAAGACTCACGCCCAATCGCATATCACCTAAGCCGGCTTTGACTCCGCCAATGACCAAGTTTGACAACTCTCTAACTTGATCAAAACACGAATCGATGTTTTCTTGAGTGAGAGGCTTCTTTAAAAGATGGGCACACAATGGTTCACCGAAGTGACATTTAAAAATGAGCCTGAAATCTTGGTGGGATAGTTGGATTAAGCAGAGCCAACGTTCCAAGATATTGAGATTATCGGCTGGGCTTTCCATTTGCCTCAATTGAGATTCTCCCGTGAGCCATTGCAAGCGTGAGAGACTCACTTCATGGAATAAATTTTGTAATTTCGAAAATTCATCTTCCGGCATATCGCGTCCTTCAAAAGAAATAAGAGTGTCTTCGATCTAACCCATCGGTTATTCCGCAACAAAAGTTTACAGTATCTAGACCAGGGTCGAGATTTTATTTGTTATCAGCATGTTTTATTTCGAGCATCATCAATTCGTCAGGCTTTTCTTAGCTCCGAGCTTGGTCGTTTTATTAAAAATGTTGGATCTGCCAAAAAGGTTGTCAGAAATTGCCGAGCTAATTTTTCTTCCATCCACCAGGTGGAGTCTGTTCGAAGTGACTCAGAAGTTGAGAAAAGCACTAGAGTTGAAATCGCATTTCGTTCTCAGCATAGACCTTTCGGCAAAGTAGGTACCAAGCTTTAAGTCCAATTGAAACTAGAAACGTCATTGGCGGTATCATTTATTCCAGGCACGGCGATGGTGCTGAAGCCACCACTAGCAGATTCGTAGAACTTTGTTCATTCTGGGTGGAGGAGTCACAAATGAATTTGTAGATGCTCTGTAAAAGTTGTTTACAATCAAGATATTTTTCTACAGTCGAGTACTTACCTAAAATCAAAAAAGAGTTAATTGTTCTCAATGAATTTAATGAAAACATCAGAGCGTAGGCCTCTCTACCAATTAGTGGGGTGTAGTCACGTGCCAATACCAACTATTTGTAT
>CAZYOE010000200.1:0-7686 GCA_964648725.1 uncultured Pseudobdellovibrionaceae bacterium
GAGAGATGAAGTGAAGGCAACGCAGAAGTTGGACTTTTTCAGCGGAATCTAGTTACAGTAAATTCAACTTATGGGTTCATCAATCCCATCACCGAGCTCTGAGCTATGCTTGAATGGTATTGTTCCTCATTGAAGTCATCCACTTGAACAGCATCAAACCGAACCAATTCACTCTTCATTAAAACATCTTTATCAGCCACGGTGATCACTGATTTTGCCAGTGCATCCTCGATCAACAAATGAGCTTTCTTCTTTGGTAGGACTCCGGCTTTTACAGCCTTATGGATTTTCTTTTCCGCCGCATCTGCCTGGCTCACAATTTTAAAAGCCTGATGCAAACGACCTACTTGTTCATCAGTATTCTTAGGAATGTACATTCCTTCGATCATGCGCTCACGAGTCGGAGTATTGCTGATCATTGCTTCAACCATTCCATGGGTCAAATTATCAGTAATATGAGAGCTCAATGAGTTGATTCTAGACCAAGCACCAATCCAACCTTTTACAAACCAGCTCAAGCCGGGAATGGAAAGGTTATCATAAATACCTTCAAAGCCTGATTGTATTTGCTGCAAGCCATACTTCAACGAGAAGCGAACAAAAGCTAAATCCTCTGGTTTGCGACCTTCGGCCTCATAACGACGAATCACCGCAGAGCAGATATACATCCACGACAAGATATCGGCAAAGCGACCAGTGAGCTTCTCTTTAAGTTTTAAAGTTCCACCCAATGTTCCCATCGCAATATCCGACCAAATTGCAAAGGATGCCGAAGTCCAAACTAAACGGCGGTAGTAAACCGCCAACGGACCTGCACCCGATGGAATTCCAGCAATATAACCTCGAGTTAAACTCAAGCAAAGCGCACGAAAACCGTTTCGCACGATATGGCCGATGTGCCCCCAGAAAGCCGCATCAAAACCAACGACATCGCCTTTTTCAACCGTTTCAACCTCTTTGAACGCATAAGGGTGAGCTCTGAGTGCTCCTTGTCCAAAGATCATCAAAGTACGAGTTAAAATGTTTGCTCCCTCAACGGTAATACTAATTGGGGTTGCAATATACATTTCCGCGATCAAGTTGCGCGGGCCCATAGAGATCCCATTACCACCAGTCACATCCATTGCGTCGTTCACAACTTTACGACTGATTTCAGTCGCATTGTACTTAGCGATTGCTGTAATAACCGGAGGTTTAATTCCTCTATCAAGAGCACCCAAAGTAAATCGGCGAAGTGCTTCAAGCATATAGTTGAAGCCAACGATTCTCGCGATTGGCTCTTCTACTCCTTCAAACTTACCAATAGGCAAACCGAACTGACGGCGAATCGCCGCATGCGAGGTTGTCGCAAAAGTACAAAGCCTTGCACCACCAGCACTTTGACCTGGAAGCGAGATACCGCGACCTGCCGCCAAACAATCCATCAACATTCCCCAGCCTTTACCAACGCCCTCTTTGCCACCGATAACCGCATCAAGACCAACAACAACGTCTTTACCGCGCGTTGGACAGTTGTGGAATGGAATAGTTAACGGATCATGGCGTTGACCCAGCATCACACCAGGAGTTTTTGTTGGAATTAACGCACAAGTGATTCCTGGTTCTTCGCCAAGACCCAATAAGTTTTGTGGATCTCGGAGTTTAAAAGCTAAACCCAAAACCGTGGAGATCGATGCTAACGTGATATAACGCTTGTTCCAGTTAAGTTTAATTTTAATCTGGCCATCGCTATCTTTAAAAACAGTTCCTTCAGAAGTAATCGAAGCAGCATCACTACCGGCTCCTGGCTCCGTCAAAGCAAAACAAGGAATTTCATCACCCACCGCTAAGCGAGGTAAATAATGTTTCTTCTGCTCTTCAGTTCCATAGTGAATAAGTAACTCAGCCGGTCCCAAAGAGTTTGGTACCATCACCGAAATCGCCGTTGGCAAGGAGCGTGTCGAAAGTTTCATGATCACTTCAGAGTGAGCTAATGCCGAAAATCCGAGCCCCCCGTATTCCTTAGGAATAATCATTCCCAGAAATCTCTCCTTTTTAATAATATCCCAAGCTTCTTTTGGAATCTCTCTCTGCTTATAAATCTTCCAAGGCTGTAAAGCATCACAGAGACTTTCCAACGGACCATTCACAAAAGACTTCTCTTCCTCCGTTAAATTCGGATAAGACTCTTGCATGATCTTGGCAAAGTCGGGCTTACCAGAAAACAGATCGCCCTCGACCCACACAACACCCGCCTCAAGTGCGGTTCTTTCTGTTGGTGAAATCTTAGGAATAAAATTTAACTTTTTAAGGAGTTTCATCAAAGGACCAGAAACCAAACTCGAACGAAGCGGTTTAATATTAAATAGAGCCAATATCACTAATACAGCTCCAATGAGCCATACCGGCAGGCCAAAAACCCATAAAGATCCTAAAATAAAAACAGTCCAAACGAACAAAGGACTTCCCAGGTATCCAACTCCTAAAAATAGAACAATCCAACCTAACAAACCCCAAACCGAAAAATTATCACAAAGAAAACCATAGAGCGGTAAAGTTTCCACGTGCTCCTCCCTTCCTACATTACTGTACCATAATCCCACTCAGAATTAGGAGCAACTGCCAACTCATATTCGCGCGAAAGATAATCAAACAACTAACAATTGTGTCACCGTCTGTGTGTTCAATCTCCTATTGAGAAAAAGGAATCAATTGCTGTTACACTACATGATGACCGAGTTCTCGCATCGCAACTTTGAAAGCCATCGCCAACCAATCAAGAAACATGCTTCCGAATTTTTCCTTGGTATAAGACCGTAAGACATAACTAGATTCTGCTGAAAAAGAGCCAAATTCAAGGCGCCAAGCTTCAGATCGAACGAGGCGTAGTTCCCCTACGTTGAGTGAGAGATGAAGTGAAGGCAACGCAGAAGTTGGACTTTTTCAGCAGAATCTAACTAGAGTCCGTTTCAGTCTTACCTGTTTTGTTGAGTCCACTCGAAGTGCAGCCCAAATGGTACGAATCAACACTTCTTGATTTGCCAAAGTGTCTATATACTTCTGCGTTGGTTACGCTTCATCTCTCACTCAATGTGATCACCCCTTCACAGAGGGGAAACCTCGTCTCATGTGCGCCTTACACTGGGCAGGGTCCCTCTGTGAAGGGAAGCCCAGAAGGCTCCGCGTCCCTCACGAGCCTCGCGCCTTCGGCGCATCTCATTCGGGTCCGTTGCCGCCTTGGTCTACTTTTTAACTGGAAATGGTCTTATACCATTTGCATTTAGTTCGTAGCCCATCGTTGGCTGCGTCGCCGGCTTGTGCGCCTTACAGGGAGTAAGGCTCCGCGCCTTCTCCTTGCCGCCTTGGTCTACTTTCTAACTGGAAATGGTATTACTTCGCAAATTTTAGGTCCTGAATTAAACAAAAAGACTTCAAGGCGAAGGAATTTCGCTGACCCTGTCGCAAATTGCCCAATGTTAAGGCGCCATTCTTCCAAAACCCTCAAAACCAAAATGATTAGTTCCCCGAACGAGAGGTTTTGATCAAAAAGCCCAAGGTTCAAACGTATCCTTCTCATTTATTTTGTAGGCCGAGGCCGCGACGACGAGGCGCGGGGGCCTACTTCCCGAAGGCCGCACCAGCCAAGCGAGGACGCTAACGAAGGCAATCGAAATAAGTGAGAGGGTACAAAAATAAAAAACCCCCGATTGATAGATCGAGGGTTTCTTAATTTTGCTTCAATTAAGCCAACAAAATAATTAGTGGCCTTCAGTTGGAGCAGCAGGAGCAGCTTCAGCAGGTGCGGCTTCTGCAGGCGCAGCTTCAGCAGGTGCTGCAGGAGCAGCTTCCATTGCAGGAGCAGCTTCAGCAGGTGCTGCAGGAGCAGCTTGCTCTTGAGTAGCTTCAGGAGCAGGTTGGTTTTTAGAGCAAGTAAAACCAGTAGTAAAAGCAAGGGCCACAAGGGCAGCCATAACAACAGCTTTCATGTAATTTCCTTTCGTGCGCAATCAAAGCGCGTTTAAACCTTTTTTTGGTATAGAGACTTTATCGCAAAGCCTTTTTTCAAATGCAAATAGAAATTTTGAACTTTTCTTATTGGTTAATTATTTTTTATCTTTTTTCATTCATGCAAAGATCTTCCCTCTTAAAACTCAGAAGGATGCGCAGGGTCTAGACACTGCTCTCCTTCGACTTCCACTTCTAAAGTGACCTCGCACTTCCCTACCTTAAGGAGTTGCTCTCGGATCTGCTGCTTTATCGCAACAGGATCTCCATTATCTCGCAGGACTAAATGGGCCGTCACTACATGAAATCCAGCATCTAATTCCCAAACATGAACATGATGAACTTCAAGGACGCCATCAACACTAGTCATTAAGGACGAAACCCTGACGGAGGAAAACTCAACGCTAGAACCCAAAAGGAAAAGTCGCCCCAAGCTCCGCATCTGTATAAAGCTGCGCCAAAGAATAAAAAATGCCAGGAATACTGATAGTAAAGGATCAACCCAATACCAGGAATAAAAATATATGGCTAATGCACCAACAAAAACGATCACCCAACCCCAAAGATCCTCTAATAAATGCAAACTCACGAGATTTTCACCCACTCCTCCATGGGAACGTAGCCGATAAAAGGCCGCACCATTTATGACGACTCCAAAAACCGCCAAACCTAACATTAATGGGCTATGCACTGGTTGCGGATGAAGCAATTTAGGCAAACTTTCTCCTAAAATAACAATGCAGCCAAGAATCAGAACCCCACCCACGAGGGTGGCACCGATCAGATTAAGTCGACGATATCCAAAAGAGTATGGTTCTCCAGCAGGACGAACAGCCATCCATTTGAGACCAATCAAAATCAGCAATGATAAACTATCTCCGAAGTCATGAAGGGCATCAGCCATAATAGCCTGACTTGAAGCGTAATAACCCCCGACAGCCTCTACCACACAAAAAACCAAATTCAAAACAAAGGCATAAACTAGAGCCGAACCCGATTGATTATGATGGTGATGGTGATGGTGATGGTGATGGTGACCATGGTCATGACTATGGGAGTGATGATGATCGCTTTGTTGCTCACGAGGATGATGCGAATTCTTCGATTTCATAAACACACTCTACCCAACTTTAAGGAAAGTTCAAACTTGTCTTGCAGGTTTTCATAGTTTTGCGACAATTGAATGTATGGAAGCAAACCTCAAGGACAAAACGATTCTCTTTTTCGATGGAGAGTGCGCTCTCTGTAACTTTTGGGTACAATTTTGTCTCGAACGTGACCGAAAGAAGTCTTTATTTTTTGCCCCCCTTCAAGGATCTACAGCTCAGAATTTACTTCCAGAAGAACTTCGCCAAAGTATTCACACCGTTGTTCTATGGCATGAACAAAAAACTCTAATTAAGTCGACAGCGATTATTACGGCCTTGCGGAAGATCGACTACTCACCCGACCTCTTACTTTTTGCCCGGCTCATTCCTTCTACCCTACGAGATGGAGTCTATGATTTCGTGGCTCGCCACCGTTATCGATGGTTCGGCAAACAGGAAACTTGCCCAATTCCTCCCGAAGAATATCGTAGCCAACTATTAAATTGAGGTCTCAACTAAGAACTGGCCCGCATTTTCAGGACCTCATTAGCCCTCTTAACCCTATTTGAAAGAGTTATCATTAAAGCCTTAGCCCATGATGGCTTTTGAAAAAGGAGCTGATCCAGATGATCCACTGGTATTTCAATTAACTCACAATCAGAGGTTGCAACCACGTCTGCTGAGCGAGGTTCTTTATTTATATAGGCCATTTCACCAACGAACTCCCCCTCTTGAATTGTACCAATAGTAACTTCTCCGGAGTCCCGGTTTAAATAGGCACGCAGATTGCCCCGTCGTACCAGGTAAACAAACTGTGCTTTTTCACCCTCACGAACAAGGACATCGCCTGGAACCAAAAAGCGCAAAAAAAACTCACCCACTTCACCATGCGAAACATAGTTGAGAGCTTTCGCAAAGCCTTTGAGCAAAAAGCCTTCCGCCGCCGACTCAATGTATTGAACCTTTCCCACCACCACTTCATCGATAAATCTCTCTTGATCAGGGGGCAAAGACAAAATGATGACGGCGGTTTCCTTAAACTTTCGATCTTCGAGAATGTGATCGACCACTTGCCATCCATTAGTTTTATTTAGGTTTGGTTCAATCAACAGCACATGAGGTGGCGCATTTTCTAATTTCAAAAGTGCTTCAGAACCGTCTTGGGCCTGAAAGATGGTCGTGCTTGAAATATGACTTTCAATGAGTTCCACCATCCGCGCACGAATTTCGGGACTACTGCTAACAACAAGAAAGAGTCGTTTTTGATCAAGACTGTCTGCCATAGTAAAAGCATGGCAGTTTTGCTTCACTCTGACAAATCAATTAAAGTTCAAATTTACTTCGAAAAGTAAGCTGAACACCCCAGACGTTTGACGTAGAATCCAATCGCTCTTGGCCTCGCATCAGAGGGAGGGACGGCATCCAGCTAATTAAAGGGGTAAAAGACATCTGATCATTGTATTTGTAGCGGCCATAGACTCGAACTTCCTGAAAGTCACCACCCTCATTCTCGACCTCCTTGCCGAAATCATTTTCACGAATAGATGATTCAACTTGACCATAAATAAATTCCGCTCCCAGCCTCTGCCAATCTGGAATTTCAATAAGCCCTTTAACTGCCCAAGTATGGCCGCCAGTAATCTTACTCTGAACAGTATCAATTCCCTGAAATGCCGATGCATCAGTATAGCCATAGGTATAGGCGTCGCTATAACCATCCACACCTAGATAGTGCTGAATGAGACCACCAGCTGTCATTGGATCTGTCATTGCTGCTGGTGAAACTGATAAAGATTCATCTTGCGATCGCTCTCCAAAGTAAAGGTAACTCACCTCAGCACCAAACAAAACTTTACCTGTACGTATAGTCATGGCTGCCTCTGGGCGAACGCTCCAGCCACCGCGATAGAAATTGCCTTTGGCTGATTCTTTATCAACATCAATTGATCGCTCGATTTTTGATGGTCCAAGGCTCGGCGAAAACGTGAGAGCTAATCGGAAATCACCATTGCGCCAAGGCATGTGATGTCCCACAAAGACCTCCGGGTCCGCAATTCCCGATTCATCGTATAATTCTGCTTCCCAGCGACTCGCAAATCCCAGCGTGGCACCCACATAGGTGTATCGCGCCAAGGGATAAGCATAACGAACTCGCACAAGCATTTCATGGTTGTCGGTACTAAAACTGCCAAGTCCCATCGTATCAAAGGGATTAGTCATACCTTCCCATTTTTTACCTAAAGTTTCGATATCGAATAGGTGAACACCTTTTTGTAGGTTGATTTGATTGACGGGTATCAACTGGCCAAGCAATGGAATATCGCTCTTTTGCCAGTAATCGCTTGCATTAGTTTCCACGCGATCCTGAGCAAAACAAAGTGTTGAGCCCAAGCTGAGCGTAACTGTCGCTATTAATGATTTGAAGCGTGAAGTTGCCATATCTTATAGGTAGAGCAAAGTCAGTGCCAAGCAAAAGCCCTTAAACAAGATCTATCGAGTCTTTCACGCTGGGGCAAATCGTCTAATTGTTAGTCACTCCACTGGTCCATGATCACAAATGGGGGTCTCCATCAAAAAAGTGTAACCTATTGATAATTGGGCTTGATGTATCTTG
>CAZYOE010000201.1:0-7667 GCA_964648725.1 uncultured Pseudobdellovibrionaceae bacterium
GCTTAAACTCGACGAAAATCTAGACACTCATTCACTTTTTTGATGGAGAATCCACAAATGGGGGTCTCCATCAAAAAAGTGTAACCTATTGATAATTGGGCTTGATGTATCCGCAGTATTTATCTGGATACTTGCAGTTGAATCCATGCGGTGAATGTGCGGGAACTGGGTTGCACTGGCGTAATATTGTCGCTTTTTTGTAGGGATGCAAACTCTCTCATTAAATAAATACTATTGATTTCAACACTATGATCGGCACATCCACCTAAGGTGCCTTGGCACAAAATATGCTTTGCCTTTTACTTTCTTAAACTTAATTACTTTAGAAAGGTTCAGCAATGACCAAATCTCTAGCTTATGTACTCAAAGGACTCATCCTTATTGGTTCTCTGCAAACTGCCACGGCACTGGCCACTCAGACTCAACAACCAATCCTTGTGAAACAGACCCATCAAGTTGATATCTACGAAGCTCGTGAACTTTACATTGTCAAGGTACTTGACCCTTATGCTGATGTTAATCGTGTGATCTCTGACTTCAATGCCAACGTCTACCAGATCGTCAAAAAGCCTGCGACATTCTACAGTACATCGCCATTGATGATTCCTATCCGGTGGCCTTTAAAGGCCGCAGCGAATGTTTTAAGTAATGTTGAGGAACTTGCGATCGGTACGACCACAAATATACTTATCGGTCAAGTTGGCGATGCGGGATCTTCATTGGCCAGATCTCTTCTAAATATGCTTGCCTTGGGTGGCATGTTTGATGTGGCAACAACACTTTCAGAAACGCCAGTCTCTGATCCTTCCGCCCTTGCGAAAATGGATACAATTGATTCAATTACCAATTCGATCCGTTCCGAAGTGAATGTTTTGAAAAAACCAAAAGTAGCTTCTTTTGACGATGTATTTCGTGTGTGGGGTTTTGGCTGCGGCGTCTACCTTGTGTTCCCATTAGTGGGCCCAGGCACCGGACGCGAACTTGTGGGCAAAGTGACCGAAATGCCTTTGCAACCGGAAACCTATGTTCAACCCATTATCCTAGTTCGAGTAGCTAGTTCCATTCACAACGCCCTCGAAGAGGTAAATCGTGCTAAACCCTTCTTACAGGATTACAATTTGTCCACCAAACAAGGTAAGGAGCAATACTACAATCTATTACGAACAGCAATATTGAACCAAAATCAATGCGTTGACGATGCCAATGTAAAAACAGAAGCAGAAAAAGAAGGTCTTCAAGTCACTGACGAAGACTAAACGCAAGCGAGGAAACTTACCGCCAAGCTCTGAAGCTGGTGGTAAGTAGATACTGCGGAAAAAGAGCCAAATTCAAGGAGCCAAGCCTCAGATCGAACGAGGCGTAGTAGGGCGGGGTTTCCCCTCTGTGAAGGGGTGCCCACGTTGAGTGAGAGATGAAGTGAAGGCAACGCAGAAGTTGGACGTTTTCAGCGGAATCTAATTAGCATGAAATTATTATTAACGGTAAATACTTGCTTTACTTCAAGTGACGGTAGAACAGGAAACTCTAAATGTGCTTCGCAAAATAAGATGCGGACATCGATGGTTTCGTGATCTAGACGCTATGCATCTACTTTTCTGATTATTCATTCTGGACAATTTAATGTTCATAAAGTTAGTGGGTACTCATGACTATAAAAAAACTATTTCATGGAATAATCTTTTTTGGCCTCTTAAGTGGTCTTCCTCAACAGTCTATCGCTTGGGGGCCTGTAGCTCACAAAGCCGTTGGTCTTATTGCAGAATCATTGTTATCTCAGCAAGCTCGCTGGTCTACTCAGCATATTTTAGGTAAAGAAACCCTTGCTGGAGTATCAACTTGGGCTGATGAGGTTCGCGGCAAAAAAAACTACTACCAACAAACAGCTACGTACCACTATGAGGGGGTAAGAGATAATGCCACCTACATTGAATCTTTGAGAGCCATAGCACCAGAGGATCGTCGAAAAGGTGGGGTCGTTGCTGCGGTATCTGTGGCAATCGCTTATCTCAGGGACCCCTCCACTCCGGATCTAGATCGGTACGATGCCCTTAAATTTTTGGTGCATTTTATCGGAGATATTCATCAGCCTCTTCATTCAGGTCGCCCCGAAGATCTTGGTGGCAATAGTATCCCGGTAAAGTGGTTCGGGAACCCAACCAATCTTCATGCTATTTGGGATTCTGGAATTATAAATGTGGGTCACCAGGATTTATTAACTTCTGATTTATCAGTAGAAGAAGCGGCTATGGACTATGCTCGCTATTTATATGACACACAAAGAAATTACACCGTCCCTGTCAGTATTGATGTCGAAGGTTGGCTCAATGAATCTCTGGCCTACCGCCCACAGGTTTATAATGGCCCATTTCAAAATGATCAGACTGGATATCTAAAAACCCATTTGCCCTTCGTTGATTTTAGAGTTTATGAAGCTGGTGTCCGCCTCGCTTATGTGCTCAACCAAATTTACGCTCAGAGCCCGATCGAATACACCGAGCAAGATCTTTGGGTACGAGTCCAAGAAGTGCTCGGTCCGCTCTTTAATATTATTTCCTTTAAACCCAACAACGGCTTTGGCTATTGATGAATCTAACTGTTAAACGAATATAGTTGGTATTACATTGGACAAGGACCCTCTGCGAAGGGAAGCCCAGAAGACTCCGCGTCCCGAACGGGCCTCGCGCCTTCAGCGCATCTCATTCGGGTCCATTGCCGCCTTGAATTTGGCACTTTTTCAGCAGAATCAAGTTAAACTACCTTCGTGAATCGCCGACCATTCCGTCTCGAAAACTTACTATAGGCATCTCGCTCCTCAAAGCCGAGTTCAATACTCTGTCCATTATAAACTTCTCTTTTGAGCCATTCCACTTCACTCCTCATGGCGTCAGAACCACTGACAGTATTGAACCATACATTTTGTTTGGGGTCCCACATGTACTTTCTGCCTTTCAAGACGTCCTTGGTTTCAAATCTAGATTTTAGTGCATACACCGTCCAATCTTTGTTGGTCTTTTTATCAAGCAAAACTTTCATTCCCAGGGTTTGTGATCTCGGCGTTGGTTTTGCGAGAATCTCCAAAACTGCGAGACAATCAATTTCTGAGCGATGTCCATCAAAGAAAAACCCGTATCGGTAAGCAATGAATTCCAGTGAGCCGGAACTCACTCCCTCACTTCGCCAATCAATTTGCGAAAAGGAGCAGGACCAAGCAAGCTCCGCAAAAACTGGAAACTGGAGTTCTAAAAAAGGTCTGTCAAATTTCGCATTATGAGAGATCACCATGGAAGCCTCAGAAACCAATTGATTTATTTTTTCAAAATCAATTTTTTTGCCAGCCACCATTTCGTCGGTAATGTTATGAATCTGAATTGATTCCATAGGAATAGGCATTCCGGGATCTTGGAAGGAACTAAATTTATCGGTGATGCGATAAATGGTCCCTGTCTGTGGATCAAAGTCGAAGGTAACAATTCCTATCTCAATGATCTTATCTTGATCGACATTAAGACCCGTCGTTTCGACATCAACAATAACCCCCTTCGCAACTTCCTTGTCAACGAGATCAGCATACAGAGTTCGCTCTTTGAGACGACGCAAAATTTTATAATCAGAATTTGTGATATCACCTCTATTAAGTTCCGCACAAAGATTTTCGAGACTGAGGGTATCGCGTTTTAATGTTGTATTTGGCTGAATCATTGAAGCTCCAAAGTTGTAAGGTTCTCAGGAGTTGTTCATTACCACTATAACTGCATCCGGTCTAAATATTATTTACGAAGCTTTTTTATTGAGGCGAGGCCTATTTTATTGGATCATTCACGATTGGTGTCTGTGTGTCTTTATCCTCATCATTTTTAATTTCTGAATTTTGTTTTTTAATAAACTCTAAAGGGTTCCTCACAGGCGCAATCACTTCAGGATTTTGACCTCGTTGTTTGGCCGCTTGATATTCTTGGTACTGCCGAGGCTCGATTTTCTTTCGATGAGTAAAAACAAACCCACCCTGAAACCCGCGCATTTTAAGCACTAAATAATTATAATAGGCAAGACTTGCTTCCAGACGCGAGTACGTGTCTCGCGATCCTTGGTAACTGTCTTGAAAGTACTTTTTAGCCGGAATGGGGGGACGCACTAATTTGTCAGCATCACCTTGTTCGAGAGATGCAATGGTTTTAACCCAATTCCCATTGATGACGTTGATAACTGGATAGGGGGCCGGAGTTCCATAGAGAACTCGTTTTTTTGGCCCATTGGCATTAGCGTACCATTTCAAAGTAGATCGAATAAACCCTAAAAACACTGCGTACTCCGCAGGATCGTAGTCACGTTCTCTAAGTACAATTAGGAACTCCCGCTGTTCTTCTTCCACGAAGCGATAGATCTCTTTTACAAATTTTTTGTCTGATAGAAAAAACATGGCGTCTTTAAAATTATTGAAAACAAAAGTGCCACCATTAAAGCTCACATCTCCATGAAGGTAGTTCACCACATGGGGCATTCGGCGTGAGGGCCCATGTGGGATTTCAGTATCCCCAGTCGATTTTTTAGCCATGGCTGCCAAAAATGAGCCTACTCGCTCCATGATTTGTTCATCGGAGTCAGGAATTTTCTTGAATGCTCTTCCTTTAGGAGACGCAAAAACTACGTTATCTGGATAAATAGAGCGGCCAGTGACCGGTGAAATTCCTGTTATCCAGGGATGATTCTCCGGGATCAAACCATGTTTCATTTTATTAAAGGTCATATACTTTACGACCTGATAAGCTCCTCCGGCATTATGAATCGTTGAGTAGATCCAATTCCAAAGGGTCGTCGCGACGCCTTTTACCTCTTCGTGCTTAGATTGTTTCTTTACCTCACGCA
Organism: uncultured Pseudobdellovibrionaceae bacterium; assembly: GCA_964648725.1. Lineage (GTDB taxonomy): Bacteria > Bdellovibrionota > Bdellovibrionia > Bdellovibrionales > Bdellovibrionaceae > CAUJGP01. The sequence continues at coordinate 4,864 of CAZYOE010000201.1, forward strand.
GCTCGCTCGGCAGTAAAGAGTCATCGGTGGCGCTTGTTTTTTGAGGTTCAAACTTTATCAGCGCATTGGGATCTAGGGCAATTTCGATCCAGCCAGGTAAGGTTAATGGCGCACCCAAATCGAGAATTTTCTCCATATAGTAGATGCGATCCACTACTTTGGAATAGGTCTTTGAAGTGAATTTATAAATGGTTGTTGTCACAAGCGAACCGTCAGGACGAACCCAAGGATTTGCAATCAACTCTTGAATCGACGGATGAATACTAGCCTCACTTCGAGACGCCGTGGTTCTGAGCCCGATGGTCTGCTCGAGAAGCAACTCAAGGGCATTAAGACAGGAGAGGCTTCTTTTTCCTTCGAGGGCCTTCATGCCGTTCTCGATTTTAACTTGTTCTTCAGAAGTAATGTCATTTAAACGAATGATCGTTATTTTATCGTGTTGTTGCAAATCTAGAAGACTCAAATCAATGGGTTTATTAATCACCCGGCCATTAAATTCCAACCCGATGTGACGCAATTTTCAAATCATTTTTTCGTAATTTTCTTTGAAATTCCGTTTTACAGCGACCCTAGTTTATTGATATTTTCATCATACATTAAGAGGGGGGATTCATGAGGGGTGTTCGACACATCGCTATTCTATTTTTTTGTTTATTAACAGCATTTCAAACGGCGTTTGCCATTGAACTAAGTACAGTTCCACAAATTCAAGGCATGACCTTTATCGCACAAGTAAATGATCACGCCAAAGATAAGTACTCCGCGATTTGGGGCTACACCGCTCCAAATGGCAGAGAATATGCGTTATTGGGAGTGCGAACAGGGACTTCCATCGTAGACATCACAGATAACGAGAATATTCACGAAGTGGCTTTTATCAATAGTAAAAAGACGATGTGGCGTGAGCTTAAAACTTTCTCGCACTACGCTTATGTCGTGACGGATAGTGCTGAGACTGGAGTTGAAATCATTGACCTTAGTGACCTTCCTAATTCTGCCAATCTCGTTGGAGTCTACAAGGATCTTCCCATAAGCCATACCATCTTTATCGATGAAGCTCAGAAACTTCTGTTTCTTATGGGTGGATCGGGTGAAACGGTTGTAGTTCTCAGCTTGGAAAATCCGCTAGCACCGAAAGAAGTTGTCCGTTTTGGCTCTAGCTATGTGCATGATGCATTTTTTAAAAATGGGCGAGCTTACCTGAGCGAGATCATGTCACAAACATTTTCTATTTGGGACATCAGTGATATCAGTAAGCCTAAACTCTTAAAGCGGGTCCGCGATAAAAATGCACCGGAAATTTCTTTTCATAATTCTTGGACTACCGAAGACGATCATTATCTGGTGACCACGGAAGAGACTGAAGATCGCACCGTAAAAATATGGGATATCAGCGATGTGAAAAATGTGAAAATGGTGGCAGAGTGGCTTCCTCCAAATCGTTTAGCACACAATGTGCAGATTAAAGGACGCTATGCTTACTTCTCCTCCTATGGCGGAGGAATTCGCATTCTTGATCTAGCCGATCCAACCCACCCACAAGAAGTGGCCTACTGGACTCGCACTCAGGAAACTGAAACTGGTTTTGTCAGTGTCTGGGGTTGCTATCCTTACTTCAAATCAGGAAAGATCATTGGCTCAGACATCGAAAATGGTCTGATTGTTACTGAATTTACGGGAGCCAAAGAATAATTGCTATGAAAATCTCTTTCCTATTGCAAACCCTAATCTCTGTTGTTTTGCTGGCCAGTCAATGTTCTTTTGGAGCTTTGGCCGCCCAACTCTTTATTAATGATGAAGAAACCTCAGTGATGACAGCTGGGGCACCGGCTAATCTTAAAATAGATTTTTTTAATACGGAATCATCTGATCCGCTTCACCATTTTCATCCCATGCATGAGAAGGAAGTTCATCTGATTCTCGTGAGTGAAGATCTTGATTCTTTCTCTCACCTTCATCCGATGAAACTCAGCGAGCATCTGGGCATTTTTGGAGTGGATCTGAATCTACCGACGACTGATCCTTACAATCTTGATTCCTCATCCGCAGTTATGAAGGCAGGAGGCTACTTTGTCTTTGCAGAGTCCATGCCTATGGGCTTTTCGATGACGACGATTCCCCTTTCACTAACCGCATCAGGAAGCAGGGACCAGAACAAACCGTTAATGCTTGATCTAAAGTCTCCGGATGGTTTTATCTATAAAACCTTTGAAGACTATGTTGTTAAGTTGAAAGTTAAAACCTACCCTCATTGCGGAACATTTTCGGCCTTACTGGAAATGGATTTGCAAAAAAAGGATCCTGTCACACAAACCTTAGTTGATGTGACTGATATTGAACCGTGGCTGAATTCATTTGCTCACACGGTAATGGTGTCTGAACAAGGTACCACTGCCACCGAAAAGCATTTTATTCATCTTCACGCTGTTTGGCCTCTGGTGGATGATCCGGAAACGGAGCGTGGTCCTTACATCCGCATGGCCAGCGATAGCCACGTCCCCATGCGCGAAGGCATCTACAAAATTTGGTTTCAGTTCAAACACCAAGGAAAAGTGCATACGATTCCTTTTGTTATTGATATCAAAGCGCCCGTGATTCCGCCTGGAATAGAAGCCTTTTGCTGACACCACTGGCGCTCCTCGCGCCAGCCTTAAGTCCAGTATTGTGTCAAAAATCAGTTAAGATCCTCTACCTTGTTTGACTTTAGTCCTGCTTTTAGCGGAGCTAAAAACAGGCAAAGCAAAGATTCAAGTCGGAGTAGGAATGCCCATTGCTGGGCACCCCCTCCACGGATCCGTGCAGGC
>CAZYOE010000202.1:0-7635 GCA_964648725.1 uncultured Pseudobdellovibrionaceae bacterium
AGGAGTAATGGAAGAAATCTGCTTCCGCTGGGTGTTTTTCTACGGGGCCATGAGGTTTTTTTGGTTCGTCGGCCTCGGGGTAAGCGCCTTTCTGAAGACAGATATATCGGCCTGGTTCGCCCAAGATCCGCTTAGGTTCATTAACGTATTCCTGGCGGGTTTCAAACCTGAGCTGGTTAGCCAGCCTGGTGGGTGGACCTTGGGACTAGCAGTCTTGGCGTCCAATTGGAAGTTTCAAGAAGGCCATCTTTACCAAGGCCGGACGGGCGCCATGTTTGCTTTCGCGGGAGGATTCCTTTTTTTCTGGCTGACTTTCCGCCACGGCCTTCTCGCGGCCATGATCGTGCACTTTGCATTCGACTTCTTTGTGTTCGTGATGCTCTTCGTCGACGTTCTCATCGAACAGGCGATGGGCTACTACAAGCCGAAGCGAAAGCTCTATGAGGCATACAGTCCCGGGAGGACGAAATGACCAAGGTTGTACCGAATTTCACGGCTAGCGATGAAGCAATCATCCGCGCGCTCGCGCCCGACCTGGGTGCGTTCAGGGCGGAACTCAGTACGCTCTTTCCGGAACGGGAATGGCTGACGACCCAAATTGTACTAGCCATCCTGATGGGCCAGCACGTGCTCGTCTACGGCCAGCCGGGAACTGCCAAAAGCCTGATGGCACGAACGGTGTTTCAGAACATCGTGGGCCCGGGTGTTAACGGTGAGCTGCCGAGAACCTTTAACATCCAGCTCGACTCTGAGACACAAAAGGCAGACCTGATCGGGCCGCCCGACATGGATGCCTTGCAAAATCACAATAAGTTGAAACCAGCCATCCAGGGATACATCCCAGACGCCCACTGGGCCTACCTGGATGAGCTGCTGGATGCGCCACATCTGCTCCGGAGTATGAACGACTTGTTGGCGGAGCGTGAGCTTCAGGAGGGTGGGCTCAACATACGAGTCCCTCTCATGACTGCGATCGCCACGACCAACCGGACGCCCGACAAGCTTGTGGGGATGTTTCCGGAGCTGGACCTGTCTGCTGTAAACGACAGGTTCATGTTCGTGGGTCACGTCGTTTACCTTCTGAGTGACGACAGCATCGACAAAATGCTGGACAACGCTCTGATGGGGGCGAACATGACGGCTCAACTCCGGTTTAAGGACATTCAGACGCTGGTGGAGGTCTTGAAGAGGACCAACCAGTTTCCGGATGCCACCTACAGGGCAGTCTATCGCTCAGTGATCCAGAACTACCGCTCGCTCCTGAAAGCGAAGTTGGGGAGGGATCTCACCGACCGCCGAATCGTTTGGGCCACGCAAGTCGTGGAAGCGACGGCTGTCATGCAGGGTCGTGCCAACCTGTACCTAGAGGACATCCTGGGTGCCGGCTACGCGCTCGCCCCCGCTGAAGATTCGCCCGAGTACAAGCTATTCCGTCAGGCAGCGGACCCGATCCTGGCGCAAGCGAAGAAGGCTTCCTCTCAACATGTTGACGATGCGGTCGTGATGCAGCTTGACCAAATCGAAGACGTGATTACCAAGATGACGAAGGTGTTGGCCCGGAAGTCTAACCCCTTCCCGCAGACCCCTGAAGAGGTCGGCCCGTTCTTTAACGAGATCAAAAAGCGTGAGGCGATGCTCGCCAGCATCAAGCCCGAACTCGACATCAACGAGCAACGGCGCCTCAAGCTTTTGAACCGTCTGGCCACTTGCAGGACCGAAGCCGTAGCCCGAGTCTAGAGGTGTCATCATGAGCCCACTAGTATGGGAAATCCTGCAATGGCTCTTACTGGCTCTTATCCTGCTTTTCATAAGCCTCCTGATGGCGCTGGCAACGAAGGCAGCCCAGGACGAGGCAGAGCGAGCGGGGTATGGCCAGTCACCGGCAAGTGCTCCTGACAGTAACTCAGGTCAAGGGGACGACGGTTCGGAGTCTAGAGAATCCGAAGGGCAAGCTGATCCTCAAGAAGAACTTCGTCGAAAGGAGCAGCAAGTCCGCAGGATAATCAAAAACGATCCGAATCTGTCGGACGACCTCGCCCGCGCAGCAGGTCTCGGAACACTCCCGGACACAGTGCTGGACGACGAGATGGTGCGCAAGATCGCCCAGAGAATTTCCGACCGGGTGCTGGCTATTTTCGAGGTGGCGTCTCGAAAGGCCGCGATCGAGATTGATCTCGAATCCGGAAGAAAACTCACGGAAGTGAGTAACGGAGGAGTGGTCATTCGTCCCGGGCCGATTAAGCATATCGGAAATCTCAGGAAGGCACGGCTAACTGAGTTCGGCCTCCCGAAGGTGCTCCGAAACCTTCGCTTGGCAACAGGCGAAGCGCAGATGAACAGGCGGTTCGACTTTAAGCAGGAGCTCAAGCTCCTATACGTCCTCGAAGACCACTCAGGGAGCATGGAACGGGCCATGAACGACGGCCTACCACGCTTCGTCTGGTCCAGAGGAGTCGTACTCAAGCTTGCATTGCAAGCGCTTAAAGGAAAGACCCGGTTCGTCTATCGAGGTTTCCAGGACAGAGTCACGCCAATGCGAAAAGTAACAAACAAAGCAGAGGCCCAAGACTTTGTGGACTACGCGACCTCGGTTGGACCTGGAGGCGGTGGAACCGACATCTGGAACGCACTATCCCGCGCGACGAAGGATATTGCGGACAAACAAAACCATGACATCACAAGTGCTGCAATTCTCCTCATCTCCGATGGCGAGGACAACAGCGTGGCTGATCCCGAGGCAGTAAAGCGCCTGTTGGGCTCAACCGAGCTGCACGTCATCATGATTGGTCTGGAGAACCGAGCGCTGAAGCAAGCAGCAACGACCTACCAGGTTTTTGCTTAACTTCGACAATCGTCTTGTTAACAGTCCGGCCGGTACCTTTTTGGGTATCGACTGAAAAATGGCTCCCGGGGGATGTGGAGAAAGTTGCTTTGGCAAACGCGCCAATACCAACCTAAACCACGCCCCCGAGAGCCCGACTGTCCGATCTATAGTTTAAAACTGTACTGATGAGTCCTGTTAGGACGAAATCGGAAAACTTAGTAAAAAATATTCGAAATTGGTCCCCAGTAAATTAGCCTCAATTGTCTAAAAATTAGCTGAGTGTTATAATCCAGGACATGAGAGAAAATGAACAAAATCTTGGTATAGAAAAAGCTGGATTTGAAAGAGTTGGAGTTTCCAATATTTATCACAAAGGTTTTTTTGCTGTTCAAGTAAATCATGATGGGACAAAAAATCTTTTAATTGATTTTTCAGACTGCGTTAGGTGGTCTGACCTAATTGCAATAAAACAAGGTTCCGACTATGGATCTGCCAGATTGATGGCATTAGACAATAGAGGTTATTTTGTTTCTCTTGCTCCAGGCGGTGGCGGCAGTTATGGAGGGGATGCTCCTTTGGAAATGAGAAGTACAAAAGAGACAATACGCCAACAACTTAAAAGTATGGGTTTTGTTGAGAGTGAGAGTGAAAAAAACGTTTTGAGAAGAATGTTCCCTATACATAAAGAGGAAATTGAGTTAATAGCTTTGATGGATAAAGAGAAATTACTTAGAGTTTTCAGTTCTATCCGAAAGTCAACGTTACAACTTTTAGGAAACAGATTTGAAATTTTGGGGTATCACGATGAAAAAACTGAATATACCCATCGCAATATTAGTGTTATTGAGGTAGAGAATAATTTTATGAGATTTCAAATCACTTCCGAGATATCGGGGATGATTAAAGATGGTTCACAAAAATTAACAAGGAGAATAACAGAAGAAGAGCTTGGTATTATAAAACCAGAAATAATTATTGAAGCTTCTGGTTTTAAAGTTGGAGGATCAAATTCAACTGAAATTATTAGAAATGCGAAAGAGATAAATGGAATTTCAATTGCCGAATTGGAGAGAAGAATGAGGCCGAACAAATATTCAATGTCTGGTTTTTTGGGTGTTCGCGAATCTCTTACTGAAGTGCTTGCAAGTGACAATGAATACGTTCATTCGCTTGGTCTGACACATCAAGATTTGAGTGGACCTTTAAAATATGCTCTGTATCACGTATCTTCGGGTAGAGGTGAAAACTTTGTCTACGAAGGTCACAATTATGAGGTGAAAATGATAGGTTGGAGGGGATCTCAGGATTCTCCGTTTGAAGATAAAACTTCTACAAGTGTTGACTTACATATAACCAATGTCGACACAGGTAAACAAATTCATTTTTCAGGTCTTTTACCAGATATGATTGAACGTTACGGTTTTTATGAAGGCAAGGGAACAGATTACAGACTTGAACCGGCATCCATAATTGAAGTTTTTGATTTTCTAGTAAAAAAATAATTTTTTAAGCAAAACTTCGATAACTAGCCTCAGAAGTGATAATATGAGCCAATGACAGAAAAAAGTGAAGGAATGACATCTTCATTAGAGCCCTATAAAGAATTAAGTGTTCAAGTAGTAGTTGAAAAATATTCTCCACAATTTATCGAAAGATTGAGAAATGTTGAAATGCCAAAAAATAGTCCCAATCCAGATGAACTTGAAGCTTGGGAAAGTGGGGTAATTGACAGTCGAAAAGAGAGATTTCCACATGAGGGAGATTTTTCGTATCTTCTTCGTGTCCTTTATGAGGAAACATTCAGTGTCAACCAGTTTCAAGATTCATTAAAAACCAGTAATGGCTTAACTGTTGGAGGTTTGATTTCGCATTTTTATATGTTTGGATCCATAAACGGGGTTTCAGTGGAGGATGTCAAAAATTGGAATTTGGATGGAAAAAGTTTAAGGGAAGTTTTACAAAATACTAACGATTTCAGGAAACGCGAGGATATTTTTGAAATTGCTGAATCTATTACCTTTCCTTTACAGATAGGAAGAGTAGGTGCATCTCATTTAATGCGTATGCAGGGACAACTAAGATCTAATTTGTTAAAGAACCCTAAAGAAGGACACTATCGCGAAGATCTTGATACATATGGTTTTAGACTTATGAAGTTAATTAAACAAATTCCTGAATTAACAGATGAAATCAAAGATGAAAAACTAAAAGAAATGGTTCATTTCCCATCAGACAGGAAATTAACTGGAGCACACTTTCTTGTGAGGGTTTGGAAAAGACTTTCTGGTCTTGTTTTAGACGAAAATGGTTATTACAAACGTGAAGGTGAGGAAGAGGCGATTCAAGGTCTAAAGGATCTAATTACCTTAAGGACTCATCCTGAACTTCAATTTTTATATAAATTTAAGTCTCCATCAGGTTACATAAACAATAACCAAGATTAGTGTACACTACCTTTATGCAACCGGAAGCAAAACAGCCAACACTTGAAGAACTCAAATCTTTTTTAGAAGGTTTTGGCTGGAATTTCCGTGAATCTAAGATCGATGGCAAAGTCGCAGGTGTCATTACTCCATATATGCGAAGCGACAACAAGGGCATCTTGATAAGTTTACATATCGAAGGGGAATTTGTGATGGTTGGTACAGTTGGTTTTGTCAAAAAATTTCCAGTCGAATTTGCAAAGGAAATTTCAAAACTAAACGACACAATTAAATTGGTTAAGCTTTATGTAACACACGAAGATGAAGATGGAGCACTAAACGCAGAAGTTGGATTTGAGCTTTGGAATGAATCGTGGACTCAAGAAACTTTTAATTCTTTCATGGACATGCTTTGTTTTGGAATTGAAAAAGTGACTCAGGTTCTTGGTGAACAGAACATTGCTTACGAAACTGACTTTATAAATATTGTTGATTCTCCAAAAAACTAGCCTTAGAAGTGATAAAATAGCCTCGTGTACAGACAAATCAGAAAGTTAAGTCAACCATTTGGTGCCTCTGGGGGACCTTTGGCTGTTGCTAGAAAATTGTTGGCAGAGGATGGTATTCGTAAATCATATGTTGATTCGTTGTTTGAGGCACAATTGTTTGAGTTTTTGTTAGACACGCTCTATTCACTCATTGTAAAAAAGGGTTTAACCTATTTTAGCTCGATTGGATTAAGTTATGACCCTGGAGACAGAAATAATTGGACCATAAACGAATACTTGAAGCGACTACAAACATTTTTTCCAAGAAATGAAAATATTGAAATATACAACCAGCTTGAAAATGCAATGCACAAAAGAAATGATTTTATTCACCAGTGTTTTAAAGTTGATATCAAAGGACATCGTTCAATTAACCTTGAAGAAAATATGTACCTAGATGGAAATGCTATCAAAAGAATGAAAGAATGGAATATGGCTTTTAAGTCTGGTACAAAAGCAATATTTGTCTTAATGAAAAGAATTCAAATTTAAAGTAAATATGAGTTTATCTATAGGAATTGTTGGTTTGCCGAACGTGGGGAAGTCAACCCTCTTTAATGCTTTATTAAAAAAGCAAATGGCCTATGTGGCGAACTTTCCATTCGCGACAATTGAGCCAAATATTGGAGTTGTTCCAGTTCCAGATGAACGCCTCAAAAAACTTGCAGAAGTTATAAAACAATCTGATGGGTTAACAACTCTTCCTCCAGAAGTTCCTGCAACTGTTGAGTTTGTAGACATTGCAGGACTTATTGCAGGAGCACATAAAGGTGAGGGATTGGGGAATAAATTTTTGAGCCACATCCGGGAAGTTGATGCGATTTGTCATGTTGTTCGAGTCTTCAAAGATGAAGACATAATAAAAGAAGGATCGGTTGACCCAAAGCGAGATTTGGAAATCATTGAAACTGAGCTTGCCATGGCGGATTTTGAAACTTTGGAAAAGCAAAAAGACCCCGGCGGAACTCCAAATGTAGAGTTGAAGAAAAGATGGGAAGTTGTTGGAAAACTTAAGGATCATGTTTCGGGAGGAAAAGCTGCAAGAAGTTTGGAACTTTCAGACGAGGATGAAAAAATAAAGCGCGAACTTTCACTTTTGACTGCAAAACCAATTTTAATTGTTTTAAATGTTTCAGAGGCCGATCTTAAGAATGCAGATTCATTGGAACAAGAATACGCAACACTTTTTGGAGTTGAGAAAAACCAAATCGTGGCCATTTGCGCCAGAACAGAAAGCGAACTTGCAGGAATGGAAGAGAGCGACCAGGTGGTTTATTTGAATGAATTGGGTGTTGAAAAAAGTGGACTCGAAAGATTAATCCGAAAAGGTTTTGAAACTTTGGGACTTTCAACATTTTTAACAGCTGGAGAAAAAGAAGTCAGAGCTTGGACAATTAAGAATAACTCAACTGCAGTGGAAGCATCTGGAGTTATTCATACTGACTTTATGAACAAATTTATTAAAGCAGATGTTTGTGCTTTTAACGACTTTGTTTCAGCTCCAGGTTGGAAGGTCGCTCGAGAGAATGGAAAAGTTCGCTCCGAAGGAAGGGATTACATAATGCACGACGGGGATGTTGTTGAATTTAAGATTGGTAGTTAATAAAAATCTTGATAAAGACTAATTTAACTCTCAGTATAGTCTTACCTTAATCTTCTGTGGTTTCCGATTGTTTTAAATTTGTAATGCTCTAAAAATGTTTTGAGATCTTTCATGTTCTTAATACTACTTAATGTGGAAATTAAACCTTCATCAGTGAGATACCCATTCTCAAATATTAACTTTGCGATTGCAACTTGAGCAGTATCAAATCTAATTTTATTGTTGCTTTGTCCATCC
>CAZYOE010000203.1:0-7567 GCA_964648725.1 uncultured Pseudobdellovibrionaceae bacterium
ACCTGGGAATGTCAGAATCAAAATCTGATGCCTTACCAACTTGGCGATACCCCAACAGAATTCTTAATAGAGGACCGAAATTAAGGATATCGCCACAATAAGGCAAGTGAAAAGTGTAGAAACATTGCGAAAAAAACTAATCGATGTCGTATGAGTCGTGTTCACGGGCTCGGCGTACATTAGTTAGGCTGTCACCAATTGCTTTCACTTCTTTTTCGAAAGCATCGAAGATCACATCTTCGATTTCGCTTCGGGTCTCTTGATTCAGGGGATGGGCAATATCACGGAACTGACCGTCTTTCCGTTTTTTACTAGGCATTGCCACAAACAAGCCATTCGGACCTTGGATAATTTTAAGGTCGCGAATAACAAAACTGTTTTCAATGGTGATGCTAACATAGGCCTTTAATCTGTCTTCGTTAACAGGGTATATCTTCACCTCGGTGATCTTCATGGAGTGCTCCTTTTGTAAATCTTGTGAGTTCAAAAATTATGTAGATTTTTGCGACGTTTCCGGTAACGGACATTAACTTAACTATATGCGTTAAGTTCACAAGAAAAAAGGAGAATTCTCATTTTTATACGAAAAGAATAGGACTTTGACGAAAACACCTAAATCGGTTCTTCAAAGAAGTTTAAATCTTTCCCATAACTTTCTTCAAGTCGAAAATAACCCCACAGGGCCACGGCAAAGCTAAGGCAGCCCACCATCAAAGCACTTTGAGGGAGGCTCAGCCAGTTTCTACCCCACTGAAGGAGAGTCGTGAGAATTACGACGGTACCGCGAACAAAGTTAGGGGTGGTAGTGGCCACTGTCGCTCGCAGATTTGTACCAAATTGTTCCGCGGCGATGGTCACAAAGACGGCCCAATAGCCCGAGGCAATCCCAAGCATAAAACAAATCGCATAAAAAGCATCCGGTCGAACCCAAGGCACCCAAAGGTAGATACCCATCAGGATAAAATCCAAAATCAAAAACATCCCAACCACTTTTTTACGGGACCTCAACCACTGACTCATAAACCCACTGAGTAAATCTCCCATTGAGAGACCCGCGTAATTAAACATAATTGCTTTAGCTGCGGTGATGGGCTCATCTAAATTGAAGGACTTACTCATTTCTGGGGCAAAGCTGATCAAGATGCCCACCACAAACCAAAGTGGAATGCCAATAGCGATACAAGAAAGAAGTCGCAACAGTCGCTCTTTGCTGGTGAAAAGAAGCTTCAAGTTTCCGGCGTGTTTACTGTGTGATTGAATGAAGAGTGGCGACTCCTTTACTGAAATTCGCAAGATTAGCAATGAAAGGCCCATTACACCGCCCACAATATACGAAGTTCTCCAGCTCACTAATCCTGCAACTAATCCCGCCACGACGGCTCCCAAAATTCCAAAGCTTGCCACGATGGTTGTCCCAAAACCGCGAACCTCTTTGGTGAGAACTTCACTCACTAAAGTGATTGCCGCGCCAAGCTCTCCCGCTAAGCCGAGGCCGGCTAAAAAACGAAGGGCCACGTAGGAGGGAATATCTTGTACAAAGGCATTTAAAAGATTAGCGGCTGAATATAAAAAGATAGATCCAAACAAAACGGAGAGCCGACCTTTCTTATCACCCCAAACTCCCCAAAGAATACCTCCTATAAGCAGGCCACTCATTTGGGCGTTGATCAGGAGCATGCCTTTTTCTAGGACTTCGGCCTCGTTGAGGCCTAAATCTTTCAAACTGTTCACACGGACGATACTGAACAGAAGCAAATCATAAATATCAACAAAATATCCGAGGGCGCTAACTAAAACGGCTCGGTGAAAAATCGCTTTTTTGAGGTTCATTACAACTCCTGCAATTGATGACTTAGAGACAACTCGAAAGCTCAGAAGATTGCAAGAGTTTAGAAAAAGATTATGCGGTTTTGCCTTTGGAATCCTCTTTACTTTTTTCGTCTGAAGAGGTTGGATTTGGAGTTAACTCCGTATTTATAGGAATGGTTTGTGATAGATGTTCCTTGAGTTTTAGTCCTATATCATTGAGGTGCTGAAACTCATCGCTTCGGCGCACTTTAAAATCGCGAAACTTGCCAACCAGCAAATCATCGATAAAGCGCTCGAAGGCAAACACTGGGCCAGCTACTCTGAGCGAGATCACTTTTCCGACTAAGAATAAGATCCAAATAAAGATACCATTCACGGCTGTCATACTAATCATAAAAGGCAATAAATACTGTTGAAGGAGGGCGTGGTTGTCTCCAGTCAAAGTTAATAGAGTCACGCGCAGGTAGGTATAAGAAAGAGTACCAGCAACAATGCCCATTCCTAATCCCACTGACATTAAGATAAAACAATACTTGAGCTGAAATTTGAGATTTACCCATTGAGTTTTGCGAGTGTTCGTTTCTGGCCAAAACAAATCAGCATGGCGAATCAGGCTGTACATCACTAAACCGTGACCAACCCATTGAACGGCATCGGCAATATTAAAAATAGGGGAAGCCCAGGTGCCAAAGCGAAAGCTAATGAAATCTACAACGTGGCCCCAAGCAATACGATCCGAGACATTTCCGATAATCCCGCCGAGCAATAAGGACATTCCAATTCGTAAAGTCAGTGCGCGAGCAGGAATCAAGTATTGCAGAATTAAAAAAGTGAAAATCAGAAAGGCGCCACCTGTGGAGAGCGTCACAATTCTCAAAACAGCAGGTAGCTGACTAAATAAACCAAGTATGGCTCCAGGATTAAACTGAAGGGAAAGATTAAGTGGACCAAATATTTTAATACCAACAAAATTAAGTGCCAGTACTTTAGTATAACGGTCTATACCCCAAGTGAGAGCCAATGATAATATAATCCAAAACCAATCTCTTTTGCGTAGCATGAAAGTTCTCCGTACCGAACTTATCGGTCGCGTCTGGCCAGACCTTAGCCTTCGATTGAAAATACTTTTAATTTAGTTGTCACTGTGCGTGCTGAATGTGCGTCGCAGACCGTTAAGTGGAGGATTTATGCTGGATCTGACAAAGGAGGAGTATGAGCATGGCTTCGCCCAGTTTTATGTTTCGCCGTGTCTTAGAGTGGCTTTTATGGCATAATTAAAAGTAATGACGACTAAAAAAACCAAAAAAATGTCTAAAAAGAAAACAGAGGCCGAACCGATTTTAGATCCATCTCCTGATTTTGTTTTGAGGGATCTAAGTTGGTTGAGCTTTAATAGCCGAGTCTTGCATGAGGCTAAAGATGATCGCACGCCCTTGTTAGAGAGATTGCGCTTTTTGACAATCTTCTATTCGAATCTCGATGAATTTTTTATGAAGCGGGTAGGGAACCTCAAACGCCATATGAGTGTGGGCATCAGCTTGCGAAATCGGGAGGGGATTGCGTGGGATCAAATGCTAAAAGACATTCGGGACAAAGTCAGTGTGCTGGTGAAGGAAGCCCATGATGTTTTTGAAAAAGACATTCGTAAACAACTTAAAAATCACGGCATCGAGTTACTGCGTTGGGAAGAGCTCAATGAAGAAGAAAAAGTTGAGTTGCACAAGTATTTTCGACGGCAGGTGTTTCCTGTACTAACTCCTTTTTCCGTAGATCCTGGACATCCTTTTCCGTTTATTTCAAATTTATCAACGTCACTCGGTGTGGCTTTAACTTATCCTGAACGGGATGAAAAACTTTTTGCGCGTGTCAAAGTTCCTCGAGTTTTACCTCAATGGGTGAAGACCAGTGCGAATGGAAACCGCTTTATCAGTTTGTTAGATTTAGTTCGTGCCAACATTCAAGAGCTGTTTCCTGCGATGCAAATCCTTTCGGTTATGCCCTTCCGGGTCACGCGCGACGTCGAAGTCGAGCGCGATGAAGAAGATGCCGATGATATTTTGGAAATGATCGAAGAAGAAATTAAACAAAGACGATTTGCCTCCATCGTTCGATTAGAATATTGGAAGCCAGGAGATCCTTGGATCTTAAAATTCTTGCAGGCTGAATTGGAACTAGGGGATGGTGACTTTTACGAAAATCCAATGCCTTTGGATTATTTGAATTTTCAGTCGGTGCTTGATTTAAATTTGCCACATTTAAAATACGATCCTTGGGTTCCGCGAATTCCATCTGCCTTTTTGGATGATACAACCAATGTGTTCAACCTCATGAAGAATCATGATTACTTAGTTCACAGTCCCTATGAAAGCTTCGGGGCCACTGTGGAACGGATGATCAGTGAAGCTGCCATTGACCCTAAGGTGCTCGCGATTAAATTGACTCTGTATCGTACGGGCGATAACAGCCCCTTTGTGAAAGCTCTTATTCGCGCGGCAGAGTCTGGAAAGCAAGTGGTGTGCTTGGTAGAGCTCAAAGCACGCTTCGATGAAGAACGAAATATCTTTTGGGCCCAAGAGATGGAAAAGGCGGGAGTTCATGTGGTGTACGGTATTGTGGGCTTAAAAACCCATGCCAAGACCACATTGATTGTGCGTCAGGAACCTGAAGGTTTGCGATCCTATTGTCATATTGGTACTGGTAACTATAATGCTTCGACAGCACGACTCTATACGGACTTAGGTTTGTTAACAGCTAAAGAGTCTATCACCTCAGAGGTTATTGAGCTTTTTAATTATCTCACTGGCCGTTCCTTACGAACACAATATAACAAGCTATTAGTTGCGCCCGTTAATATGTTCCAACGCTTTCAAGAGATGATTGAGCGGGAGAAGGCCTGTGTGGCTCAAGGTAAACCCTCGCATATCATTGCTAAATGTAACAGTCTTGAAGAAAGACAAATCTCGCAATCTCTGTACAAAGCGTCACAAGCGGGTGTACGTATTGATCTTATCGTCAGAGGGTTTTGTTGCTTGCGACCTCAGGTACCAGGACTCAGCGATAATATTAGAGTAAGCTCAGTGATTGGACGGTTCTTAGAACACTCTCGCATTTATTACTTCAGGGCAGGAGCTGCGGATCCCATTGATGGTGAGTTTTATATTGGGTCGGCTGATTGGATGTACCGCAATTTACACACGCGGGTGGAGGCCATCGTTCCAATTGAAGATCGATTATTAAAAGAGAAATGTTGGGAGATTCTGCAAGTGATGCTCAATGACCAGAGACAAGCTTGGGACATGAAAGCATCAGGAGACTTTGTGCAACGAACGGGATCCAGCCAAGGAACTCATTCTATTTTAATGAATCAGGCCAAAGCCAAATATGGTCAGCAATTTGAAGAACCAAAGACCGAGAGTGAGGACGGAAAGTCCTAGAACTAGGAACTTGCCAAGCTACGGAAAGGGCCGCGACTTTATCCGCCTGAGTAGAATTCCTACTCGGGCCTTTCAGTTTAGCCACTCAATAAATTTAGCTTAGCTTTTCCCAAAGATCATCACCGGCAGCGGCCTTGAGATTGGGAAGGGAGTCAGGCTTTTGAATTGCGGCACGACTTTGTGGTCGGCCCATTGGAACGACTCTTCCGCCTCGCCGAGTCTCGCGATAATCGTTTTTACCAGCTACAAGTTCTTTCATCCGGTTAACGAGGCTAAGGAGAGTTTCAGACTGAGCCGCCAACTCTGCGCTAGAGCTCGCGGACTGTTCGGCGGTGCTGGCAGTATTCTGCGTGGCACTGTTAAGGCTTTCCACGTTTTCAGAAATTTGATTGATGCTTTCGCCTTGCTCTTTACTTGCAAGAACGATTCTGTTCGTGCTGTCGAGAATTTCAGTCATTCTCTGGATCACTGCTTCCATTTTGATTCGGGTTTCTTTTGTTAAGTATTCACCGCGCTCAACACGCTCTTTGTTTTCTTTTGAAACCGAGTCAGCTTCACGAATGCTGTTTTTCACAATTGAAGCAATTTCAGTTGCGGCGCGACCGCTCATTTGTGCTAGATTTCCGACTTCCTGGGCAACAACCGCGAATCCGCGACCATGCTCGCCAGCTCTTTCCGCTTCCACTGAAGCATTGAAAGAGAGCAGTTGAGTTTTGAAAACGATTTCGTCGATGACTTCAGTCTTCTCACCAATTTCTTCAATAATTTTCACTAAGGCTTCGATGCGAAGATTTGAATCATAAATTGATTTCATTGCATCGCTGAGTTCACTCATCCATTGCTGTGTTTCGGTCGTTAAGTTGTTAACCTCTTGAGCCACTTGATTGGCATTTTCTGCCGAACGAACGTTGGAATCAGCCATTCCTGAAATCTCCGTGAGAGACGCCGAGGTTTCCTCGATAGAAGCAGCTTGCTGTTGAGAAGTGCTTGATAGCTTCTCTGACGAGCTTGTGAGTTCTTCGCTGGCTGAAGCCACTTGAGAACTTGCACTCGCAACTTGATCAGTAATCATGTCAATGCTGCGAGCTAAATTGTTCGCATACCAAGCTGATCCAAATGCTGCAAAAACTACGAGCACACCTAAGATTAAAAATGAAGTCCAAGCAATTGTTGATGCTGAATGAAGTGCATCAGATTCAGATTGTCGAACTAATACCGTCCATCCAAAGGATGAGAGAAACTTATCTGACTTAATTGGAGCATAGCCGACGATTTGGTTTATTTTTTTGCGTGTGTGAGTTGAAAGACCATGCCCAACTTTTCCCGCATTGGCCAAGGCTGCAGCTTCGACGCCTTTTTCGACCAGATTTAATTTTAACAAGACATTGGCAAAATCATGTTGAACTTCAGTGGCAGATTTTTGTGCTGTAGGATCGAAATCTAGAATCACAAATCCTTCTTTATTTAGAACTGTAAACTCGGTTCCTTCATAGAGTTTGCGGATTTGTTGATAGTGTGATAATACCGGCTGTTCAAACCAACGGGAGTTTACACGAGAAGTAAGCACTCCAACAACTTGGCCAGTTGAGTTCTTAACAACGGTAGTGAATCCGCTTGTTCCTCTTGCTTCCGAGAGAGTCATTTTAACCAATGGATCTTCAATAAAGTCTTCGACAAAGGTTCCTGACAGATGATGAGTTTTAGCTTCGCTGAATTTGCCTGCCAAGGCTGATTTAAACCAAACTTGGTCAGCATAATTCATCGAGCGTAGGCTGCTGACATTGACGGATTTACCAAGCCCATCAAAAGTGTTGCTCGCAAGGTAGTTTCCGCGAGTGTCCACCAAGACAACCAGATCCCAGTTTTCATGTCTGGTGATTTCTTCATTCAGTTTTGCTTGCAGTTCTTGGGGTGTGAGAGTGGCTAAATTCAGAGACCCAGAGAGAGTTTGAATGTCATTATACTCTTCCCAGAACTGATTTCCGATGGCCTCCGAGATAGAGTAGGCGAAATGTTCAAAGATTTCTTCCGTATTTTTTTGAGAAAAACTATAGAATCGCTGAATTGAAAGGCCTGTACCTGCCAATATCGGCAAGATAATTCCTGCCACTAGCACGTAGAGTTTGGCTTTCATTGAACTATGCTTGAGCCAAGTCATTTTGCATCCTCGATAGAAAGGGTCCTATTTTGTATTTCAGGACTTCTATCGGTCCATGCATTCAAAAAGTTAAGTCAGACTATAAAAATAAAATTTATTTGGAGACCCTCTAGACTGGATTCTCCATCAAAAAAGTGAATGAGTGTCTAGATTTTCGTCGAGTTTA
>CAZYOE010000204.1:0-7491 GCA_964648725.1 uncultured Pseudobdellovibrionaceae bacterium
TTAAACTCGACGAAAATCTAGACACTCATTCACTTTTTTGATGGAGAATCCAAAAAAGCTTTGGGCAAGCTTGGTTCATGAAACGACTTAAAAACTTGAAATCAATAACTCAATCTTTATTCAGAGGAACATGGTGCTTCTTTTGATCTTGGCTCTGGTAAGCATAATGAATTAGGGGATAGAGCTTTGGGATCATATTAGCGACCTTAATATCGGCTAATATTAGACCTAAAACCCGGTATTCAATGGCTTCATGCCTAAACTTGTTTAGTTTATTCAATTGCCTCCGGTCGTACTTTTGAATTTCCAATAAAATCGCATGAAGCTTTCCGACTGTTTGTTCATACTCTTCCTTTGACAACTCAGAGTCACCGACGGTCCATGAAAAAACCTGCTCTTCTAAAGGTTTAATTTTTTGATCCCAACCCTCCACGACTTTATCCTTGAGGAAAAAATTTTTCTCTAGCGGTCGACACCGATGATAGACCACTTTGAAATCGCACGTTTGTTTTTGCCGACCAAAACTACTCTGCCAGCACTTTTTCGCTTTAGCTTGATGTTCAGCAAAAAACATGTCCTCAAATCGCTGCACTTTGTATTCATATTTCGGGTCCGGACTATTTTTTGAGAACACCCACTCATCATCCACAAATACAAAGCTGTGGTAATGGCCTTGCCCAGGCCAGAAAATGGAACCCAAATCTCCTCTTTGGGGTTTTTCATTAATTTGCAATTCCCTACAGTAGGGAGACTTCATCCAAAACCAGTACTCACCCTTAGGAACAAACCGAACGGAATGGGCAAGACCTGTTTTTAAAAGAGCTCCGTTCCAACAATTTGGCCCTTCGGAGTACAGCCGTAAGTTATTTACTCTGCTTGCCATGGGTTCACTCTTCAATTGAGGACTTACAGGATGACAGGAGTTCAAAAGAACTGCGCCCAAGAGGTAAACTAATATAAGCACTCTAACTGTTACGCCCATTCTATTGCCTTTTTCAAGGACCGTACCACTTTGAGACAGATCAAAAAAACGGACAAGCCCACTGATTTCAGACAGTTAGAACCATCATCTTTTTGCAGAGGCTGTAAATCTAATTTACAGCACACACGAAAGTTACAGGCGAAAGCACATGATTAGTAAAAGTGTTTTTAAGGTCAGAAGCCTTAACTATGTGGCTGATTAGCCACAGCTTTTTTGCGGAATTGTGGGTTTCAATTCAAAATTTCCATGCTATCATGACCCAATTCATTCGGCAATTTGCTTAACAAAGGAATTAAGATGAACCGTATTCCCAATCCCGAAACTCATTTTCAACCTCTAAAACCAGTTATTCTAGAAACCTCTCAGGGCCCTATCGAGTGGGGTAATCTTAAAAATTGGGTGTTGTTTGCAGGCCCAGATATTATTGAGGATGAAGGCTTAGTTTTAGAAGTGGCCCAAGAGCTCAAGAAACTCACTCAACAAATGGGAATCCCCTGGATCCTCAAATGTTCGTATGACAAAGCAAATCGGCAAAGTCTTGGTAGCTTTCGCGGTCCTGGTTTAAAAGCGGCACTTGAGCAACTCGGTCGGATCAAATCAAAAGTTGGATGTTCACTTTTAACAGATGTCCATGAAACTGTTCAAGTTGAAGCCGTAGCAGAAGTTGCTGACGTGATTCAAATTCCTGCATTTCTTTGTCGCCAAACTGACCTTGTTGTTGAAGTGGCTAAAACTGGAAAAGTGATGCACATCAAAAAGGGTCAATTCATGGCTCCGTGGGATATGGGCGCCATTATCAAAAAAGCAGAGACTCAAGGTAACAGCAAAGTTTTACTTTGTGAGCGAGGAACGACCTTTGGTTACAACCGACTGATCAACGACATGACTGGTTTAGTTGAAATGCGATCCTTTGGCAAACCAGTGATAATGGATATCACCCATTCCACCCAACAACCTGGCGCCAATAACGGAACAAGTGGTGGTCGTCGCGACCTGGCTCCTGCTCTGGCTCGTGCTGCCATGGGAGTCGGAGTGGACGGAATTTTTGTTGAAACCCATCCCAATCCGGAAGCCGCGCTTTGCGATGGACCCACTTCAATTTATTTAAAGCAAATGCCGAGCCTTCTCAGCCAAATCGAAAGAATCTGGCAAACTCACTTTATCACTAAATAACTTTAATTAAGGAGAACGTAATGAGTACAATTCCCTTTATCGATTTAAAGGCCCAATATAAAGCCATCAAGGAATCTGTGGATGGCCGTATCCAAAAAGTTCTTGAACACGGTGCCTTTGTTAATGGTACGGAAATTTCAGAACTTGAACGTGCTCTTGAAAAATACACTGGCGCCAAACACGCACTTGCTTGCTCGAACGGAACTGATGCGTTGCTTGTTCCATTAATGGCTTTAGGAATCGGACCAGGCGATGAAGTGATCACAACTGCGTTTTCATTTATTGCCACCGCCGAAGTGATAGTTTTAGCTGGAGCTAAACCAGTTTACGTTGATATTGATCCTAAGACATATAATATCGATGTGGCACAAATAGAAAAAGTCATTACGCCAAAAACTAAAGCCATCATGCCGGTTTCTCTGTATGGCCAAATCGCTGACATGGATGAAATTAATGCTATTGCCAAAAAACACGGCCTGCATGTCATCGAAGATGCTGCTCAATCTTTTGGTGCGACTTATAAAGGAACCAAAAGCTGTGCCACTTCAAATTTTGCAGGGACAAGTTTCTTCCCGGCAAAACCTCTTGGCTGCTATGGTGATGGCGGCGCGATTTTTACAAATGATACTGCGATGGCAACTGCTATGAAGGAAATTCGTGAGCATGG
The DNA here is from genome assembly GCA_964648725.1 of uncultured Pseudobdellovibrionaceae bacterium. Lineage (GTDB taxonomy): Bacteria > Bdellovibrionota > Bdellovibrionia > Bdellovibrionales > Bdellovibrionaceae > CAUJGP01. The sequence goes on from CAZYOE010000204.1 coordinate 2,823, forward strand.
TTCTGAAAAACGTTATTACCACACACGAATAGGTCTCAATGCACGGCTCGACACTCTTCAGTGCGCCATCTTACTGGCTAAACTGGAGCGCTACGCCTGGGAAGTGGAACAACGTGAACGTATCGGCAATGCTTTCAATCACGCCTTTAAAGAACTGGCTCAATATGGAGTTATTGCTCCAGAAATAAAAGCAGATCGTAAGAGTGTTTGGGCACAATACACTGTTCGCTCTGTGAACCGTGATGCCTTCCAAAAGAAACTAACTGAGCTTGGCGTACCAACAAGCGTACATTACCCCATGATTATGCCAGATCAACCAGCTTACAAAAAATTAGCCGGTGATACTTCACAACTTATTCATGCTCGCAAAGCCGCCCAGGAAGTGATTAGCTTGCCTCTTTACCCTGATATGGCCGAAGATATCTTTAATCAGATCGTTGAAAAGGTTAGAGCTGCAGCCTTGGCAACTAAGGGGTAAACGATGAACATAATGGTAACGGGAGGCGCCGGTTATATCGGCTCGCACATGGTTTATCGACTTCTTGAAGAAGGTCATGACGTTACTATTCTGGATAATTTAAGTTGTGGCTTTAGGGAGCTAATTCATCCTAAAGCCAAACTTGTCATTGGTGATATCCGTGATGTTGATTTGGTTCGCAAGACTTTGACAGCCTTAAACATCGAAACCATCTTGCATTTTGCAGCCCTGGTTAAGGTCGAAGAGTCTGTGACACAACCACTCGTTTATTATGCAAACAACACATTCGGCGTAAGCTGTTTACTAGAAGCTGTTAAGCTCGCGTCCTCCGTTAAATATTTTATATTTAGCTCTACGGCTGCCGTTTATGGCGATACGACCGCAGATCTTGTGAAAGAGTCTCAACCAACTTCACCCATCAATCCCTATGGGCACAGCAAGTTGATGGCGGAGCAGATCCTAAAGGACTTTGCTCAAACTCAACCAAACCTCAAATTTGTAATATTACGCTATTTTAACGTGGCAGGCGCCCACCCGACTGCAGGAATTGGGCCTCGGCATAAAAATGCCACTCATCTTATCAAAGTCGCGGCTGAAACCGCTGCAGGTCTTCGCGATTCACTTTCTATTTTTGGTGCAGATTATCCCACCGAAGATGGAACTTGTGTTCGCGACTATATCCATGTGGTTGATTTAGTTGAAGCCCATCGCTTGGCCTTAAACTATCTCCTTGCCGGTCACCCCAATGATACCTTTAACCTTGGTTATGGAATAGGTCACAGTGTGAAAGCGGTTATCGAAACGATGGGCAGGGTTGCAAATAAAAAGCTTTTGCCAAAATTAGCTCCCCGCCGCGAAGGCGATAGCGCCTCTGTGGTGGCTGATTCCAGCAAAGCTTGTAAGGCCCTGCAATGGACCCCCATGTGGAATGACCTCGAAAAAATTTGTGCAACAGCATTCCGCTGGGAAAACCAGCTTCTTCAACAGGGGAAAACTCAATGGAATACAGCGTCTTTCTAGTATTTATGATTGGCTCACTCATCGTCTATGGACTGATGTTTTGGATGTGGGTCGAAAAATGGGTTTCACTTCAACTCATTTTAGGCGTCGTAACTGCCAAATTTATCATTACAGTTGCTTGGGCTTATGGACTTAAGGCAAAAAAGATTTTAGATAAACATAAGAGAAACCCGCCTCCCGATGACCAACCAAAATTTTAGTTTTCATCGGATAGCAATTGCATTGGGATTGCTTGTATTATTGGTACTTATAGCAAGAGTCTTGGAGTTTCCACTAACGGGCACCCACAAAATTCGACAAGCTGACACATTGTTCACGGGCTACTCCTATTGCATAGGCGATTCCACTTTTCTTTTTCCAAAGGTGGCTCACCGCGAAGGCACCGACGGAATTGCCATTGGTGAATTTCCTTTGTTTAGTGCTTTAATTGCATTACCTTGCCAGCTGACTGGTGCCTGGTCGGAAGTTGTTCCTAAACTTATCACTTACACTCTTTGGATTTTGAATTTATTTATTTGGGGACTTTGGTTCAGAAAAAGAAACCCCAGGTCCGTAGCAATAAATCGGGATGCTTTTCCCTTATTTTTTATTTTTACGCCGCTCTTGCTGACCTATCTATTAATTCCCATTCCTGATGTTTTAGCACTGGTTATCCTCGGTATCGGTAGTCTTAGCTGGCAATCAAACAAATTGTCTTTGAATGTCGCTGGAGGAGTTTTGTTTACGCTGACCTTTGTCATGCGTCCCTACTTGTTTCCTCTCCTCATTATTTTGGCTCCAAGCTGGTTTGTCGGCATTGCAACCTTCGGTTTTTGTGGCGCGGCCTACTTGATTTGGTTTAAATACTGGATTCACCACACTCAAATTTGGTACTACCTCACAGATACTAAGTCACTCACAAGCCTCATTGAAGCGGGCTGGAAAGCGCCAGTGAGCCTCGGCCAACAGATTTTATTGAATCACTTAAACTATATCGGCTTCTGGCCTTTTATCATTGCCCTTAAGAATCACAACCGGCTGTTGATCGCTTGGATCAGCTCACTGGCTTTTATCCTCATCCTTAAGAGTGATCACTTTGTGAATCACGCCTATTATTTTATGGCCACGGGATTAATTTCTGCCATTGCCATGACGGAAGGGTATTTAACCCTTTCTCAAAATAAACAGAAAGTCTTTACATGTTTGTTTGTACTGATGGGTCTTTTGGCCGTACAACATAATTGGCGCCCTCCTGTAGACCAACGGCCTTGGTCACTTCCTAAATTGATGCGAGATCACCAGGTGAAGTTTTCTGAACGTATTGCTGTCTATGACACCTTTAACCCACAGACCCTTTATTTAGCTAAGCGAGTAGGTTGGTATTTTGAAAAGTCTGAATGGAAAGGTCCCTCTGATTGTCCTAAAGAAGCAACTTGGGCCTTGCTCTTTGACGACCAAGACAAACCGTCATTAATACGCTGTCAAAAGTGATCTCTCCGATCACTTATCCTTTGACCCATACTCGACAAGACACCTATTATTCAAGAAGTACAGATCTATGCGAAATACTTTTTGGGGGGTCTTATGAGTTTGATTCTACAACAAATATTTAATTTTTTTAAACTGCTAAACTCTGAGACCGGGCACAATCAAATTGCGGCAGGTATTGCTTTCGGCCTTGTGCTGGGTTTATCCCCAACATTATCGTTACAAACATTCTTTGTTTTCCTCATTATTTTTCTTTTTAGAGTTCAAGCGGGAGCGGCTTTTCTTTCAGCGTTTTTTTTTAAATTTGTGGGCTACGCGCTCGATCCCATCGCTGACCCTATCGGTCGCCGGGTTCTTGAGCAACCAGGGTTAAGACCACTCTTCATTGAACTCTATAATATGCCCCTGGTTCCTTTGACTCGTTTTAATAACTCAATCGTCATGGGCTCCGGCGTTCTTGCACTAGCCTTATTTCCAGTCATGTTTGTACTCTGCAGACTCTTAATCTTGAAGTATCGCACTACCATAGTGGCTCGTCTCAAAGGCACCAAGCTTTGGAAAGCGTTTGCCGCCACGGCCTTTTACAAATGGTTCAACACTTATCAATCACTCTACGGTAAATGAGGAGTACGACCATGGAAGAAACAACTAAAAAAGATTTACCAGAAAACAAAAAGAAAAAAGGCATTATCCGTTGGGAAGCGATTATACCAGTTGCCGTAATCATTGGTTTGATTTCCGCTTATTTTATACTCTTTTTTGACTCCCACCTGAGAAAAGCCATTGAATATATTGGGTACTCAGCTCTTGGCGCTGAAGTAAATGTCGATAATCTCACCACGAGCTTTACGAAAGCCTCGATCTCCATTCGAGGAATCCAGCTCACCAATGGTGAAAAACCAACCCACAACCTCCTTAGCATCGGCGAGATCAAGTTTGATATGAGCTGGGATGCACTCTTAAGAGGAAAAATTCTGATCGAAATTGCGTCTATTGAGCAAATTCAATTTGATTCCGTTCGCAAAGCACCGGGCCGAGTAAAACCACCCGAACCTGAAAGCAAAGAACCTTCTTTCATCGAAAAAGAAGGCCAGAAACTTGCAAAAGAAGCTGTCGAAAAAGCCAAAGAAGAATACAACGATAATGTGCTCGGGGATGTTGCAAGTTTGCTTTCCGGTGGCAACGTTCAAGACCAAGTAAAAAACCTCGAAGGGCAGCTGAAGTCAAAAACCCTTCTTGCAGATATTCAAAAAGACTTTGCTAACAAACAAGCACAATGGAATCAAAAACTAAAAGCACTCCCTCAACAAAAAGATCTGACGGAATGGAGCGACCGTTTCAAGAAGATCAAAACAAAAGACTTTAAAACTCCCCAAGAAGTTCAAGATTCCTTAAAACAATTTCAAGCACTCCTTCAAGAGGCTGACACTCGCTTTAAAGAGGTTGAAAAGTCGGGACAAGAACTCAGCGCCGATTTAAAAAGCGTTGATACCCAAATGAAGGACCTCGAAAAGACCGTCCAGGCAGACATCAAAGAGTTGGAAGCTCACTTTAAAATTCCAAAGCTCGACGCCAAAGCCATTACCAAATCACTCTTCAATCGCTATGCGGGCCCCTATATCGCTCAGTTCAACAAATACCAGGCGATGGCACGTAAATACCTTCCGCCCGGGCAAATAGCCGCCATCAATCGGCGCTACGGCC
>CAZYOE010000205.1:0-7443 GCA_964648725.1 uncultured Pseudobdellovibrionaceae bacterium
AGATACATCAAGCCCAATTATCAATAGGTTACACTTTTTTGATGGAGACCCAAAGGCCTGTCTATCTACTTTACACGGGCCGCCTATTTTTGGTTTCATCACCTCTGACTCCACCACCTTGCTCGCTATAACTCAGTTAAAGTGACTTCAGAGTAGAACTTGAAACAAATAGTTGGACTACAATTTGCATCGGATTCCCTAACATGAAAAAGTCCGCGGTCATCCTCTTTCTATGTGCATTGGTACCATTATTAATCCCCAATTTAAGTTTGGGAGGAATTTGTATTGGTCTTTGTTTCGGCATTGGCGGAGATATTCCCAATGGGTTTATATACCGTGAATCTGAGAACACCGTCACCATGGGTACCGCTACTACTGACGATGCTTTCGAAGCTCCCTACTTTCCTTTTGAAAGCCAGAATGACCCTAAACGTCTTTTGTTTTTCGACGGTGATGATGGCCTGTTAGGCGGAACCACCCAAATTGACTCGAAGGGTCTTGTTTTTACAACCGCTCGACACGTATTGGCCGGTCAAAAAGAAATTGTAATTCGCGCCGAGGACTCAAAAGAGTACAAACTCAGTGACTTCTATTTATTTCAAGCCAAAACCTCCCCCAATGCCCCCTGGCTTGATGTTTTATTTTTAATACCTAAACAAATCAGTTATATTCCCACAAGTAAAGACCTTATCTCAGTAATCGCATCGAGTTCGAGTTTGCCAAACCCATACTCCAAATGGTTTTCTTGGCAGTATGGAATCTTTGATCAACGCATCACTGATGGCTTTTCATCGGGACTTCTCGTTGAAAAGTTTCCCTCCGATTCATCACTCTATTTTTGGTTGGATTCGGGGAACTCAAACTATACCTCACCCGGAAGCTCTGGGTCGGTCGTATGGCAGCCTCTCACTTCCAATTCGCATTCACTGCTACCCATAGGGGTTATTCAATGCATGCAACATCCTGCCGCAAGCGAGAGGTCAAAATCCAGCCACTTCCCCAAACCTCGTTTTCTCAGTTTATTTTATTTAGTGAGTAAGCCGTTAATTTGGAAGATCATCGATGCAGACGTTATTCTCCATGGCCCCACTCAGCCAAAAGAAGCTAATTGCCCTCCGATCGATGGTCGCCAGGGGGGTGGCCTTTGAAGTTTCACCCCATGGAACTAGAAGCTATCTTCGAGAACCTCCAAGTTTCCCGCCATCTTGAATTGTGGAAAGACGGAGACCTCACGAGTTTCGATCAACTCACAAGTTTGCAATTAATTGCGGAAGGAAGCTACTCTCAAAGCCTCGGCCTTCTTGAACGGATTTTCCGTGAATCCAATCAAACTCTTACAAAACTTTTCTGCATCCAATGGGCCGTAGCCATCAGCGAAACAATTTACGATTTAGCTTTACGTAAAAGTTGGATTAACAAGTGGCACGAAGTACCACAATGGCCTTCAGATGCATGGGGCCGCTATCTGCACCGTTTTCAATCGGCTGTTCAGCATTACTATGATCAGAGTTTGAGTGACAGTGAGAGACTGTTTCAGGCTAACCTAACCGAAAGCGAAAAATTGAACTATCCTCGTGGTACTGTGCGATCTTTGTTCCATTTGGGACTGATCTACCGCTCCTGGGGGCAGATCGACCGGGCCCTTGAGCATTTTGGGCGCGCGGGCAAAGTCGCCCATGCCCATGGACTCTTGCGCTCAGAGAGTAAAATCAGAGAACAGGAATCTCTTTTGAAGAACGGTGTTCTAAGTGGTGAACAACACTTAGCAAGCATCGAGAAATACCTAATTGAAGGTAAATTGCGACCCGCTCGTAAATTGATTCTGTTTTGCTGCCGGAAACGCCGTATTGAAAAACGATGTTGGAAATCTCTTTCAGAAAACGCTTACTTGGCTTTGGTCAGCTATGCCTTCCAACAATCCCAACGATTTGAATATTTACTCACCACAATTGATGATTTATTGATTTTAGAGCAAACACTTCGCATTGCTGACAAGATTCATTCACTGGAAAAACATCACCGAGACAATCTTTCCTACTTACAGAGTCTTTCGGGTTATACACAGCTCGCCCGTTCTAAAGATTCTTTCATGGTTACCATCGGCACCCAAACCATCACGCAAACTGAGGATCGCGAAGTCACACTCCTATTAAATGCATTGATTGAAAGAGCGAACGGCATTGATAAGGAGCAAATTTCTCTCTTATTGTGGAATGCCGACTATGACCCTATTTATCATGATCCTAAAATTTACCGAGTAATTCACAGAGCCCGTAAACGAGTTGGTATTCACGATTTAATAGTGAATAAATATGGACTCTATGTCCTAGGAACTCACTTACGATAACCATGGAGTTGAAAGCGATGAGTCAGCCATTAGTTTTCAAAATTTCTATTCGTTTATCATTAGCTCTCGTAGTTCTAGTATCCACCCTTGTGTCTACCGCAAAAACCGCTTCTGCGAAAACAGTTTCAAAAGCCACTCAGCAGCAGGTGAGAAAGTCTCTAACGCCGGGATCCCAAAAATCCATTATAGTGGCCGGTGGAACTTGGACAGGAAGTGGTGGTGATGGTGTTGCCTGCTTTAAAGATCAGAAGGAAGCATCGCACGCGATTGATGAGGCCGGCAAAATAAAACCGGAGTATCGATCTAAAATTGAACGTCTGTTTGCCCTTGATACCTGGGAATACCAAAATGAATATCTTTTTATGGCCCCTATGAAAAACGAAGATCCGGTTCAATATATTGTTCGTGCCATTGATAAACACCTGTCGCAGGACATGCCTTATTTTGCGGAAAAGCTTAAAAAGACCATTAAAATCTTAAGCACTAATGAGTGGAAATCCCATTGGTCAGACCAAGGAGCCCTCCCCTTGATTCTTGATCAAGGGAGTATTGGTCGATCCATCCCCGAGCAGTGCAGATTGGTTCAGCTCGCTGTTCGTTACGCACACTCTTCGACAGGAAAAATTCCAGAGGTTTTTATTGATGTGGATGGTGATTTGATCGAAAGAATGAAAAATGGACCGTCGTGGTCTGATAATATTTTGTTTACAGGAACCCTACTTCTCCATGAAGCCATCTGGATGTCGGGAGTCGAACTCAATATGCCAGACTCCGCAGCTTCACGAAAACTAACTGCAGCCATTTTGTCAGAAAATGTCGCGGCGGCTATTGCCGAGCGTCCCGAGCACCTCCGCGAAAAGCTCTGGACAAACTACCTCTACACGCTTGGATTTCGCGACTATTTCTCCCTCTTTTTAGGAGAGGAAAAGGCCTCGGTGGATCCAACGACCCCGAGTTCCAAAGCTTCGCGTCGAGCGGCGAGGGCCCATATCGCTCGCCTTTATCAAAAAACTTTGCAACAGCTTCGTCTTTCCGAATACGGACCAATGGACGAAGCGACCGAAAGGGCCTTTATCCATCAGCTCGTCCTTACAATGACCCCTGAGGAAACTTTTCTTTTTGTAGCTGCAAGTCTTCACAATACCCAAAAGATTCCGTTCAATATCGATATTTTTTATTTAGATGGACTCGACGACCGTGCTCATGTGCATTTTTCTTGCGGAATCATTAACACCTATCTGCGGTTTGAAAAAGAGGGCGGCGATGACAATAACAACCCGAGCTTTAGCGAGGCCATGGAAAAAGCCTTGCTCTACTGCAAAACTGAACGGGGCACGACTCCTCGATAGAACTCGACGATAAAAAGGTCATTTGCCGATACTGACAATGCAATTTCAAACAAGTGAGCTGGATCCAAAAACTCCCAACGATGCTGACTTCAAAGACAATATTTTGGACGAAGTGAATCACTACTTTAAGACTTTACACCGAGTTGAAGGGGAACTCAGTAAAGAACTCGAGAACATCCATCAAATTATCATCCAGGGAAATAAATCAAAGCTGATCTGATAAACTTCCTCAGGCTGCGCGGAGCGTACGGAATCCTCTATGGCCCGTAAGAATTCAAGAAACTTCTCGTGAATTTGCACTCGTGTTCGATCGTCAGCCGAGAACGTAACTTGAAAACTAAATTTTTTATTCTTTTGAATTTTTAATATTTGCGTAAAGCCTAGAGCGCGCATCAAACTTTGGTGTGCCTCCAAGAGCGGTGAATCTTTGGCCAACTGCAAATGCTCTTTGGTGACCTGGTAATTTTGATTTTTTTTGACCCATTCAATGATTCCTAAACCTTCCAGATTTTTAATAATGCGAGCAAAGTGCTCCGGCGAAAGACCAAGGCTCGCACGAATCGCTTCGGTATTTTTTTGAAATCGCGGCACACTTAAAAAAGTGTGAACGACCAAATTATACGGATCAAGATAGTAAGCGGAGAAAGAGTCCTCCGTTCCCACTGTTTTATTCTCTGCACGCAATTGTTTTTTAGTATCAATATGCCGCATTTGGATCTGCAGAATTTCTTCTTCCAAACGTTTGCGACGAGATGGTAGTGCCGTGCGCGCTCGTTCCAGAAGGAGTTCCATAAATTTTATCTCTTCAACTCCAAGTTGAAAGACCTCAGTAATCACATAGAGCTGATCTGCGTTCAGATCTGCACTACCATTGATAACTTTCGATAAATAGGTTTTTTGAATACCCGTCCGCTGAGCCAGCCTCGCAAATGTAAAATGAGAGTCACTTTGCTGGCGTTCCTTGACCAACTTTCGCAAGATATCCCGATAATCTAAATAGCTATAAATATTCATATTTAGAATATCGGTTTCTTAAAAAGAAACTTGAAAGTGAAAAGTGGGAAATAGCGAGTCTCGAGTAAACAAATAGCTGGATATACTATATCGGGGGAATGCTATTCTGCGGGAGACCAATTACGGAATGTTGAACAAACTGGCTGGGTTATTGACAGGACTTTTTTAAGGCAGCCATATCTCCCTATTATTGACTAGCTCTTAGTCATTCTCGTTTTGCATTGTCTCTGTTCAGGCAGTTTAGGCGCGAATTTTTTGTGGGACGTAAAGACTGTGTTAAACTTAACTCATGACTGCAAAGAACCGCATTAAACTTTTACCTTATCTCTTGATGAATCTGTTCGTCGCAGTGAGCTTTCAGAATTGCAAGCAGAGCACTGGATCTCTTAATACCAATAGTCAACCAGAGTTGGCGAATAACATCTCCGAGATTGGCAGCGACAACACGTCCATCCCTATCGAAGACCCTCCTGTCACGGTTGGTACATTCCCTGGTGAAACTCAAGAGATCACTCTCTTTTCACCAAAGAATACCAAGGACAATCTGCCTCTCGTTACCCTCACTATTGTGAATGTTGATCCAAAGCTCGCTGAAGCTCAATTCAATCTTGGTGGCGATCTCAACTCCGTTTCAATCAAAACTTTAACTTGCACCCACAGTTTTAAAAATGAGAGTGAAGATTTTGATTGCACTAATCTCGATCGATTTATCGTTGAAAACCTAAAGCCGGGAACCCATCGTTTACGGGTTACCCTCAGCACAACTGATGATGAAAATCATGTTAGCCAGCCAGTCGTATTCACGGTTCCAGAATGAGAAGACCCCACTTCTGCGGGGGGGGGGGGGATAAAGAGCTCGAGCTGTCCATTGTTCTTACGCATGAGTACAAAATTCAATGGGATTCCACTCCGCAGAATTACACTCAAGTCGGCAATTGAATGTCTTTATTTATTTGAGCAAACGAAGATGGGGTTTGCGTTTTCCCTCAAATGCATCGCACAGACCATTTTGATATTCTTCAATCCCTTCACGAAATTCTAATAGGGCTTCACGCAAGAGACTGAAAGCAAATGCTGCTCGATTCGCTCTTCCCTCAGGGGTGTCTAGTGTACCAACCCGATCAAGCTGAGCTTCGAGGTTTTTCTGAAAGGCCACCAGATCAGGACGTTCCTTGAGGAGATTTTCAATCTCCTGTTGGTATTTTCTGATGTTCTCAGACTGCTGGCGTTTATCTTCGAATTTGTCATCCATATTTTTAAAGAATACCACAAACGCAGCTCCTAGTGCGGAAAACATTGCCGCCAGGGTGAATTTATATCCATAACCAGGCAGAATACTAGTTCGCAATTCTAACTACAGATCAATCACATCCGTAAAAAAATCGTTTGCAGAGCCTTGTTTACTGACTGACAGTCGCAGGATAGCTGACCCATTCGGAGCGCTTCGCGGATTTAAAGCAACACCCACTACCACTGAATCTTGATTTAGCTTTTTAATGGTAAATTCTTTAGAAAGGGCGTCGGTCGAGACCTCATATTTGAAAAAGTAAACTATCGGTTTAACTTTACCAACACATTTGTATCCAAAATTGGTATTGGTATCTTTTTCTGCTAACTCAGCACATTTACCGACTTGAGGAATCTGCGCCTCACTGAGGCGATTCGAATAACTTTGAAACTTAGAAACTGACCCATAGTAATCAAAGCTCTGGTCTTTTTTGAAGTTCCAAAAGGCATCCCAAGTTTCCGCCTTTGCAAATTGCGTTCAATTGTTAGAGTTCCTGATAACCCAGTCTTTCTTGAGTGCTACTAATAGGTCGTTTTCGCTGTTCATGTCTCCAAGGTCTTTAATCTGAGTGGCTTTGACACCATCAAATTTAACGACGGAAGTTGTCGTCATCGGGAATTGGGCGCCTTCCATACTTTCAGAGACGGTTAAAGATAAAAATTCATTGTAAGCCCAATTAAGCTTAACGTCAAAGGAGGCCATATCGCAAAAATAAGGATCTTCGGGGTCATATTTTTCCTGACTCTTCATTTCCGCTTTGCAAGACTCGATTCGTTGTGGAAGCTGGGATTCAATAGAAGCTATCACGACTTCATGCTTACGAGATTTTAAGGTCACCATTTGAAAATATCTTTTGGCTTTGATTTTTCCAAGAGTTACCTCTTTTGTCGGCGACAGTGATCGAAGCTTGGATATAAACTCTTTTAATTGATCTTCTGTCATCCATTCAGTGTAAAGCGAAATTTTGTTGATATCTTTTTGGTCGATATAGCTGACATGTCTCATACGAAACTTGAAGTGTTCTAGATCGCCGTCATTCAATGGTTCGATTTCATAATAGGAACTTGAAAAGTCACAGAGTTGGGCCCTGGAGAGCCATTCTTTGCTATTAACCTCCAAGAGGTAATCGCCATCCTCTCCGTCATTTTCCATTTTGACACGATCTTGTCCCAATTTGAGAATGTCCGCATCACATGGGTCCATGGAGTCAGAGCCCAGAGCCAAGCTACTGCTTAGACCAAGGCTAATAAGAATGAGTAAAATGGTTTTAAGTTTAAAGCATTCCTTCATGACTGACACCTTTCGTTAGAGTTTTTGCGATCCAAGTTTCAAATAGTCACATAGTTTTTACATTCACTTTTTATGCCATAGATCCCTTTCATCAAAAATCGCAGCAATTCCCGGAACGACGTCAATAAATTGTATTTAATAGATAAATTAGTGGG
>CAZYOE010000206.1:0-3525 GCA_964648725.1 uncultured Pseudobdellovibrionaceae bacterium
CTAATAATGAAGCACCAATGGCTAATAAGTGGATAGATTGGTGCGCTAAATCAATCTTTATTATACAAGAAATTCTGAAAGAAAACGAACGCTACAGGGCTGCGCTATCTGGAATTGTGAATCGGTCAGAAGACACTGGGCATTATGATATTAATTCTGCTGAAGCGAGCAAAGCACTCAAGGGGGAAGAATGAAAAAGTATTCGATAGAAGAGATTGAAAAATGGCGACAACAGAATAATTATTCCGCAACACATACTGAAATTATCACCCAACTCCTCACAGAAAACGAACGCTACAGGGCGGCGCTTAAGTTTTATGGCAATCCGAAAAGTTGGGTGCCAAATGATTCTATAGATGACACCTATCCTGCTATCGATGATGCCGGTGAACGCGCACAAAAAGCACTAAAGGGGGAAGAATGAGTTGTTCAGACGGTAATTGTTTTTTTCGGGATCGTAGCAAACCTTTTGGGCAAGTAACAAATGGTGGCTGCCATTGTCTTGACGATGTTAATTCGGAAACGAGAATAGAATTGCGACGCTTTAAGGAGGCAATTTTATCCGAGAACACAACGCTGAAAAAGCCGCTGGAGGTGGCTGTTTCTGGTCTTATTAATATTAAGGAACTTAGTTATGGTGTTGTTGTTTTAGAAGGGTCAAAAGCTATTGCGGGTAAAGCTCTCGCAGAAATCAAGCGGATTGGGGGTGGGGAGTGAAATTAAAAGAATTTATCTATAACGCAAGATTGCTGATGGAGCCGGGTGAATATCTTGATTGTGGCATTAAATGGATGAGCTCAATAAATCAAATTGTTTGGTTTGTTGAAGTTGAATGCGAGAGAGTCAACACTGTATTAAATCAAACTGGAATTTATAAGGAGTTTGACACTTCGCCACTTAGTCTTCTTCACTCTTTGTCTTACAGGTTAGGTTATACAGACGACAAAATAAAATTTATAGAATTTAACGATGGAGACTTATGAAAATTAACGACTTAGTAAAAGAAGCTTATGATAACGCTGTTGAAAAAGGCTGGCACGAATCGCCGCGAAACCCGCTTGAGGTTCACATGCTGATTGTGAGTGAAATTGCGGAGGCGACTGAGGCGGTAAGGGATGGACGACCGCCGATTTATCAAGTGCACAAAACGTATTCAAAGGAAAATGGAGAGCCTGTCGAAACAAGTTTTTTTATTCCGTATAATCATTTTACAACTTTTAAAAGTGATGATGGCCTTGATGCTAATCGCAATTTTAATTGGAAGGTTGAAAGAAAACCGGAGGGGGAGCTTATTGAATTGGCTGACGCAATAATCAGAATTGCTGACTACGCAGGCGAGCGAGGTTGGGATCTTGAGGAAGCGATCAAAATTAAGATGGCATATAACAAGACGAGAAGTTATCGCCACGGCGGGAAGAAGGCTTGAATGAATCGCACAGACGTTAAAAGCTCAAACATTAAAAGCATTGGCTATGATGCAGACAGCAAGACGCTTGAAGTCGAGTTTATCGGTGGCAGGATTTACCAATACAAAAACGTTGATGCAGAAAAGCATGACGCGTTAATGAAGGCCGAATCGGTTGGTAAATTCTACGCCGCAAACATCAAAAATAAATACGAATGGCAAGCCTTGATGGATAGCGAGCCAAAAAACTTAGAAAATAATGAAAATTATATTGACGTGAAATAGGATTTACTGTTTGAATGCTGACAAGGGGTAGACTAAAATGATCAATTTAAAACAATATGCTGAAGAGAACAATTTGAACTTTATCGGTGATAAGCAAATCGAAATTCAAACGCCTTTGCTCGATGAAGAAAAAATCGAACTTGGGAAGAATCAATCTGAGAAGCTTAACATGATTAAGAATCTCAAAGAGAACTTGGCTGAGACTCAAAAGCAGATCAAAGCAAAGATCACTGAGGCTGAGGGAGTGGTTGGCGAGATAACAAAGATGATTACCAATGGCGTCAAGTACGTTCAAAAGACGTTGCCTTGTTTTTATGATCACAGACAGCATTTGAGAACCTTTTTAGATCCTTCGACTGGTGAGATCGTCGAGACAATGCCGGGAGAGCTTAGCGACCGCCAAGGGGACTTGATTTGAAGAACATTCTATCAATTTTGTTTTTTCTTTTGGCATCTTGTGGTTCTTCAGAGTATGGAACAAGTTTGCCTGTTGGAATAAAATTAAATGATGAGCTTGATTTGCAAGTCATTGAATATTTCAATGATACTTTTGGTTATGAAATATTTTTCGATGATCAAAATAACGGGGTTGAAATTAATCGAGTGGAAAAAGTTGATTGCGAAGACTATACAAATGCAGGTTGTCTTGGATTAATAACTTATAAAAATGATTCGATGACAAATCATCGAATTGATATTTATCAAGGATTGCGCGGAAATTCTTATTTTTGCGTTTTGGCACATGAGCTTGGTCACATTTTAATAGGCCCAGAGCATTTAGAATCAGGCTTAATGAAATTGAGTGCAGAATGCACTGTAGATAGAGAAGACACCATTGATGATTTGTTTTTTGAATACGTTTCAGAAATTTATAATTTTTGAGGTTTTGAATGACAAAAAATTCCGAAGGTATTTGCTCTCATTGTAGCTGTCTAATTGAATTGAGAAACCCGTCCGGGTTTTGTGACCATCTTTATTACCCTGAAAGCTGCGCGCTATGCCTAGACGCACAAAACACAAAGAATATCAGCACTGACGACACACCTTGGGAGCAATTCGCGAGGGCTGGTCATGAAAAAGGAATTCTCGTCGGTCGCAGGCAGGTCATTGAAGAGCTTCGCCAATTCGTTAGAGCAAAGACTGAGGACATTGACGAAAGAGAGCGCGCCGCTAACATGGTTCGAGAAGCAGCTACAGGAAAAGTATTTCGGCAAGATGACGCATCCGGAAAAAGAGAAAAAGACTAAATACAATAATATTAAAACTGAAGTTGACGGAATAAAATTTGATAGCGGAAAAGAAGCTAAAAGATATTTGGTTCTAAAACAACTCGAACAACTCAAGATAATTGAAAACTTAAAGTTACAGGTTCGCTATGAGCTTAAGGTTAATGGCTTCAAGGTTTGCACTTACATTGCTGATTTTGTCTACTTTGATTGCCAAGAAGGCAGAGAAATCATTGAGGACGCAAAAGGCGTTAAAACTGACGTTTACAGGCTTAAGAAAAAATTAATGAAGGCTTGCTTGAATATAGAAATAAAGGAAACATGAACACATTTTTAACAATTGTCATTATCTTAAACATTATCATTTTGATAACAATGCCAATTATTCCGATGATTATTCAATGGAACATCGACCCGGTAATTAAAGCGACATACACGCAGCCTTGGCTTTTAAGCCAACTTGACGGTAATTCTCGCGCCTATCATCAGCATTTGGTCAATCACGCCCTAATCGCGATGTGTGGCGTTTTCTTGGCCTTCACAGGCGGTTGGCTTTACTGGCTTGGGCTGGCTGTTTTCATATTTGGCAAAGTCTATCCGTTCATAAAA
>CAZYOE010000206.1:3535-7423 GCA_964648725.1 uncultured Pseudobdellovibrionaceae bacterium
TTGGTGGGACGTTAAACACGGAAAGCCTAACAATGGGCATGATTGGCGCGAGCGCTTAGCCGGTGATCTTTTCACTCTTCCACTTTTCCTTGTGGCATCATGGGAGTTTTTTAAATGAGCAACATAGACGAAATTGTCAGCAACGCGGCAAGCGATGTTGTGGAAATTATCGAAGCAACAGAATCAACAGAGCGAAAGCGTGCGGCTGAAATTGTTTTAAAGTATGTGATTGATCCAATAAAACCAAAAAAAGAAGAATATTGGTTAAACGATGTTTTAAAAGATATTGCTAACGAGATCGTGAATGGTGAATGAAATGTGTAAAATAAAAAAAAGTGGAAACAATGAAAGTTAAATGGAATAAAACTGAGGATAATTTTCCAAAAGAAAATAAACCAGTTTGGATTATTACAGATCAAAATCATTTGAATTTAGCTTGGTATTTAGAAGGTAAAAAAGCTGGATTTTGGCCATATGGAGTGACCGCATACGATATTAATTTACCACATTTTGTCGATAAATTTGGTGAATGTAGTGTTGAGTTTTGGGCTTATGCTGAATTACCTGAGATCGAATGAAAAACGAAGAAGCCCCAATCAGGTACACGCATGTCTCACAAACGCAGCTTAGCGTTGCGCGTTATTATGGTCGAATCAAGGTAAACGGAATTATGTATATTTACGACGCGGCAACCGATACTCTAACAAGAGAAGACATCGTAAAAAGTCAATTGAAGTCAGAAAAAGAAGAGATGGCAAAGGCTAAAAAAGAGATCAAAAACAAACAAATCAATATTTTTTAATCGGGGGATTAATGAATTTTGCAACGGATAAGCTGGACAGCATTTTTTTAAGAATGATTTTTGGGTTTATTAAAACGATGAAATGGCAGGCTTTTGATCTAAGAGTGAGATTCAAAGGCAGAGTCATCGACAAAGAACTTGGTGGAGGCTTTGAAGCCAGAGATTTTAAGGTCAATCTTAACAAGCAAGAAGACCTATCCTATATTTCCCCAAGGGAACAAAAAGAACTCAACTATAAAACAAAGTTAGATCGAGATCACCAAAACAGAATGCGTGGCGGTGAGAAAAACTCACGCAATTGGGAAATAAAGAGAAGACAAAAGCAGAGAGAACTGGAAGCGAAAAAATGAAAATCACACAAATCAAAACTGATGATCTTAAGCCGTATAAGCTTAATGCAAAAAAGCACCCGCAAACTCAAGTTGAAGGCATAGCGGAATCGATTAGGCGGTTCGGTTTTACTCAGCCAATCGTTATCGATGGCAGCAATGAAATCATAATCGGACACGGTCGACTTGAGGCTGCAAAGCTGGCAGGATTGAAAGACGTGCCGTGCATCAAGCTTTCAGACTTGAGCAAAGACGAAGTTAAGGCGTTGCGATTAATTGACAACAGAATTTCTGAAACTGGTTGGGACAGCGAAATTCTTGCTCTTGAATTTAATGATTTAGATTTTGATTTTTCTAAGTTCAATGTTGAGTTTGATTTAGAAAAAACAGAAGAAGAAAAAGACTGTAGGTCAACAGATATACCAGAAAAAGAAGAGGCTAAAAAAAAACTTAGTGAAAGATTTCTAATACCACCATTTAGTGTTTTGAACGCAAGGGAAGGGTGGTGGCAGGATAGAAAAAGAGCGTGGTTTGGAATTGGCATAAAAAGTGAACTTGGCCGTGGTGATAATTTACTTGAATTAAGTGATTCATGTGAAATTAAATTAGGAGGGAAAAAAAATAAATTAGGCAAGTGCCTTGAAACTGGTATTGGTGAAAATTATGGAAGAGAAGAAATGAACGCTACAAGCATCTTTGATCCAGTTCTTTGTGAAATTGCATACAGATGGTTTTGTCCTCCTAGTGGATTAATTTTAGACCCATTTGCAGGCGGTAGTGTTAGGGGAATAGTTGCCGCTAAGCTTGGAAGAAAATACACAGGGATTGACTTAAGAAGCGAACAAATAAAGGCCAATGAAAAACAATGGGAAAAAATTTCTGATAGTGATTTATTAAATCCGAATTGGTATTGCGGAGACAGCAGAGACATAGTTTCTATTTTACCAAACACTTTGCATGATTTTATTTTTACATGTCCTCCATATGCCGATCTTGAAGTTTACAGCTATGATCCAAAAGATTTATCAACATTGGATTATGAAGAATTTAAATCAGTTTATTCTGAAATAATCAAAAAAACCTGTTCTAAGTTAAAGGAAAATCGTTTTGCTTGTATAATTGTTGGCGAGGTTCGTGACAAAAAAGGGAATTATTATAATTTTGTTGGTGACACAATTCAGGCGTTTTTAGACGCTGGGTTAAAATATTATAATGAAGCAATTCTTGTAACAAGCGTTGGAAGCTTGCCGATAAGAGCTGGTAGGATTTTTTCATTAGGTCGTAAAATTGGAAAGACTCATCAAAATATATTAGTCTTTGTAAAGGGGGATGGTAAAAAAGCAGCTCAAGAATGTGGAGAAGTTGACCTTTCTGGAATGGAAGAATTTAACGCAGAAGATAACTTGGAGTAAATTTTTGCCTTACTTTCCCAAACCTTTTTATCTGAGCAATTTCAATGTCTTTGCAGATCTGTTTAACAATATCCATCATCTCAGAATTGCTTATTTCACCAACAATAAATCGTCTTTTTGCTTGTCCAACTTCAAACCTAAAATCTCGTTTCTTTTCCATAAAATGATGTTAATATTTATTGACGGATAGTCCAACTGAATTATGACTAAAAAAATGTAAGAATCATGGCAAGAATTCCAACAATCAAGAACCTAAAGCCAATCAAAAAAGGTCAGGTATTGAACCCTAAAGGTCGCCCAAAGGGAACAAAGAACAGATCGACGATTGCCCGTCAAATTTTGGCTATGAGAGGCGCTTTGCCAGATCAAATTTTTGAATCCCTCAAAAAGCTATTTCCGGGAATAACAAAGAACATGAGCATTGAAGAGATCATGACAATCAAGATGACTCAGCAAGCCATTACAAAGGGCGACACGCAGGCGTACAAGGCCGTTATGGATTCAGGCTATGGCAACCCCAATCAATCTTTATCTGGCCCTGACGGCGAACCTATTAAGCACGAGGCTATTAAAAAGACGTTTGACGATGATCATTTGAAGGGTGTTTTTGAAACTGCAATCAAAGTCTTAAAAGATGATTCAAAGTGAAGTCAGAAAAGTTACAGACGAGCAGATTGATGGGCTGATTCAACTAAGCCGAAAATCGGGCTTGGTATTTTCAAAATTTATCAGACGCGGTTACAAAGATTGGCCGCACATTAAGAAGATTTGGGATTTCCTAGAAAAGGTTGAATCGGGAGAAATAAAGCGCGGTATCATTACAGCGCCCCCGCAACATGGAAAATCAACAACTGTCAGCGAAATATTCCCGGCTTGGTTCTACGGCAGAAATCCAGACAAGCATATTATCTTAGGATCATACGCAAAAAGCCTTGCTCAAAGGTTTGGCGGTTCAATTAAAAGCACGATTGAAAGTGAAATCTACAGAGATATTTTTCCAGAAGCTGAAATGTCAAAGGACACTCGCTCAAAGAGTGAGTTCAAACTTACAGCCGGTGGGGAGTTTATTGCCGCTGGTGTTGAGGGTGGTATCACAGGGCATCCAGCCGACTTGATAATTTTGGATGACACAATCAAGGACGCAAAGCAGGCAAATTCAGAAAATTACCTAAAAAATCTATATGAATTTTATGATCACGTCATCAAAACCCGTATAAGAAACAACACAAAATTGATTTTGATGCACACTCGATGGAGAGAAAACGACCTAATTGGCTACCTTAAAAAAGAACATCCAGAAGAAAAGTGGGTGGAACTTTGCCTTCCAGCGATTGATGAACAAAAG
>CAZYOE010000207.1:0-7406 GCA_964648725.1 uncultured Pseudobdellovibrionaceae bacterium
ATACAAATAGTTGGTATTGGCACGTGACTACACCCCACTAATTGGTAGAGAGGCAATACACGTGTTGTTTGTGTCGGTGAGAGTGTAGAAAATCATAGGCCTGTGAATAGAAGTTCAGCAATGATGATGTCGTCTCCTAAGACAATACGAGTTGCACGAGGAAGAGAATCGAGAGGCCGCTCACCTAGGTATCTTCCGATAAAGCAAGGAGATTATGCGGTAAATGGTGGTTCATTGTAGAACTCCATTCAGAAATTCCTGCATGAACAGGTTTTTAACCATTGCCCCACCCTCCGGCCCCAAGCAAACTTGGAGGGATGAAGACAATTCTAAGCTCCTCCTTTTTGCAAAAGCACGTGACCTATCCATGGCAGAAGTTTCGCGGCCAATGCCAGGACATGCGATTGCTCTGGCGCACCAAAGGGTTTAAAGCTTTGATTCTTCAATACGGCTGGAAATTTTGTTCTTGTTTTTTGCTTTTATTTGATCCGTGATATTGCCCTCTATCTGCTAATTCCCTATGTCGTTGCAAAGATAGGTACACACCCAACGGGGCGGATAAGCCGCGTTAATTCAATCAAAATTTGTTTAGCTACTCCCAAAAAATATTTTTGCCGTTCCGATGCCATGAAAAATGGTCGGAGGCACACTTGCGCCTAAAATTTGGCGACTTTTGTGATCACTTCCCTCGTGGTGAGTGGAGTTGTTGTGCGCGTGCTCACCGTCAGGGCGCACAGATCCATTTAAGTCGGATAAGACCTTATGTGGTATAGCTAAATTTTGGTTAGACAGGCACTTGAAGTGCCGTATCCGAGGTTCAAACCCTTCGACTCCTCTTTCCCTTACACCTTCCGATGCGTGGTTAGATTGTCAAAGAGCTCAAACGACTCTCAGGCTCTACGCCGTCGAGTGTATATGAGTGCCCACTTGTTCTGGGATGCACCAACCCGCTATGAGCTCAATCACCCCCTTGAAGTATTTGACTGGAACTCGAAGCCATAATTGCTTCGAGCGTTCGGCTATTTAAACTCAAAATACATTGATACAACTGGATGGTTTTGGGGACCAAATAACAAGTTGGCACAAAGTACCCCCTTCTAATAAACGGAGAGGGGACGAAGGCACGCCTAAATAAAATTCAACGAGCAATTCGGCGAGGCCATGGAGTGGCCGTCCCGACGTCGCAAAGATATTAGATTTCCTTCCTCTCTTTTCGAGAAGCCCCCAGCCCAAGCACAACGCTCATTCTGGCTGGCCTGTTACGTTTACTTTTGAGAGCCCTTTTCAATCTATTTTCAGGGTCTCAGCGTCTAAACTTTCAGCTTGACAACTTGGCATCGACATCTAGACTCAAACTTATGCAAATGAGTCGAGTCTCAATATTAACTTTTTTTTATTTATTAATGATATTCGCTTCCTGTACTAAAAAGGACTCTGACCCTGCAAACCCTGGTCCCTTGCCCGTTCAGACGCCAAATGTTTCAAAACTCACAAGCTCTTGTTTTACGGCTAGTTCTGCAAATCCCGTTCTTACTCGCGACACCCAACTTGCTGGATCAGACTGGAATGATCCTTCGGTATTGAAAGTTGGGAGTCAATTTGTAATGTATGCATCTTCAGATCAGAATTTTGATTTTAATATTGCTGTATACCGGCTTGTCTCAGAGGATGGAATAACGTGGTCGCTGAGCCCTGCGACGCCCGTATTAGAAGCCAGCCCGAGCCTTGGTGCCTGGGATCATCGTGCTGTTGAAACTCCATCGGTGATTGTGTTGAATGGTCAATACCATATGTTTTACACAGGGTATGCGACCAACCACACTGATCCAAATTCCTATAAGATTGGGCATGCCACTTCCAGTGATGGCATCACTTGGACTAAAGATGCGAATTTTATCTTGGCTCCCAATGACCCCTCCAACAGCACTCCGAACTTGACCTTTAATCAATGGATCTCCGCTGAGCCAGCCGCCGTTGTTTTTGAAGGAAAAATCTTCCTTTACTTTTCTGCAGTCGGAGCCAACACAGGTGTAAACACAACTCTGCAAGTGATTGGCCTCACCACGTCTGCCGATGGTCAAACTTGGACAACACCAAAAAGCGTTCTCGAGCCCGATCAGACACTTTATCCGAGAGCCACTTGGCTGGGATACTCAACACCAAACGCAGTGGTCATTAATGATAAAATGTATTTGTTTTTTGATGTGGTTCAAGCTTCGCCATGGAAGCAACAGCGGATTCATTTTGCATCCAGCAACGACGGTGAATCTAGCTGGACACAAAGTACCGAGGCCATTTTTGCAAACTCACAATTCACTTGGACCTCCAATGAGATTCGGTCCCCATCCCTACTCCTAGACGGAACCAAGTTGCATCTGTGGTTCGCCGGGGATAACGGTTCAGTCTTAGGAATTGGACAGGCGAGCTGTGCACTTTAATCACCAAGTTCAGACTTATCGTTTATTCGAAATAAGTCGGAAACTGCAATCAAAATATTTGAATTTTTTTATAATGTTTCTCTTTCTCTTACAGTCTGAAAGTGCAAGGTCAAGTTCCGAACTTGACCGATGGAACCTAAAGGCCTCTGTACTGGGAACCCTGGCAGGCTTTATAATTACAGAGTCTGACTATTTTTTATCAGACTACGTAAGCCTTGGTCTGGGTTATAGCAACTTGTCGGTGAAAAGAGATAATACCGATCTTAAACTGCAAGGTGCAAAACTCTATTTGAATTATTATTTTCAAAAGTTAAAAAATGATACCTACTTTGCGAGTTTCTACAACGGCGCGACTCATGTCATTGTTCAGAAAATTGAAGATGAAAAACAAGCCAACTCTGACGTTCAAGCCAGCACCTTCGGTATGCGAGGAGGCTATCATTGGTGGTGGCAAACTCTCAATTTATCTCTGAGTTACTATTTAGGAATCAATTATATTTCAAAAGTTCGCGTTTATGACAGTCTAGGAGGACTTGTGGAGGAAAAACCACATGCTCAAATTGAATCTGGACCGGAGTTATTTTTAGGAGTTAGTTTTTGAAAGGCACACTATGATTGTCTTTAGCTTTAAACCAAAACCATTAATCGGCATACTTAGAAGGATTTCCACGAAGTTAAATGGAGATTTGGTTTCAAGCTCGTCCTTATGTAAAATAATGGACCTATCTTTAACACGTATGTCGAGTTTGACCATTGCTTTTTGTCTCTCAGCCTGCATTCAATCAACAGGCACCATTCGCACGAAAAACATACAAAATATTGTGTCACCACCCAGCAGTTGTTTTACGCCCGTAGTACAAAATCCATTGCTGACTAAAGATTCACTATTTAGCGGGTCAGACTGGAATGACCCCTCCGTCATTAAGGAAAACAATGAATTTGTAATGTACGCGTCTTCAGACTTGAACCTCGATATCAATGTTAAAGTCTATCGCTTGATCTCTACGGATGGGCTTCATTGGATCCTGTCGCCAAGCACCCCGGTTCTAACGGGTGAATCAAGCTCCGGCGCTTGGGACCACAAGTCCGTCGAAACGCCTTCGGTTGTAAAGTTCAATGGCATCTATCATCTCTTTTATACTGGATATCCTGAAATCTACAATAAAGTTGAACAATATAAAATTGGCCACGCCACATCGACCGACGGCATAACTTGGACCAAAGATGCCGGCCCGCTCATTGAGCCATCCTCAGTTAATGCTAGTATCATTGGGGAACCTGGAGCCATTGAATTCAGCAATAAAATCTATTTATATTTTACGGCAATCATAAATGATCTTCAAGTGATCGCCGTGCAAACATTTGATGGCTCTGTTTGGACGGCCCCTTCCACCACATTAGTTCCAGATAACAACCTTTACCCTAGAAGTCAGTGGATTGGATACTCCACCCCTCAACCCGTGGTTATTAATGGGGCTGTTCAATTATTTTTCGATGTCGCAACTGCAAACCCTTGGAATCAAGAAAAAATTCATCGCGCTATCTCTACTGACGGCCTTAGTGGTTGGGTCCATGATACCAAGGAAATTTTTGATCGCCGAAACTTCACTTGGACCTACCAGCAAATTAGAGCTCCCGCTTTGCTCCTCGATAATAACACCCTTTATCTCTGGTTTGCTGGAGAAGTCCACAATCCGACTCGATTAGGAATAGGGCTTGCGGTTTGTACTTCACCTTGACACGATAAGTTTAGACAATCCAAACACGGGAGATCTGAGTCTAAAAATTAATTCTAATTTAACTGGGATTCGCTTTCATAAATGCGAAGTCAATTGCCAAATTATGGATAGTAGTATTACTAATAATTCGAAATATGGCTTAGAGATTTCAGCTTCTTTGTCAAATGCGGGTAACGATATCCTACTAAGTAATTGCCGTTTCGGTTGTTCAAACAGGAATTGTAGAGTTGTTGAAAAAGGTTTATCGGGCTGATGCCTTAGTTCGGGAATTGAAGTTATAAGTCATTACTGGTTGCGATTACTTGTGAATACAAAAGGTCACGGCCAAAGAACTTGTCAGCGCGATCAAGGGCGATATTAACATATAATCCTAACTTCGCCCTTATTACCAATGATCTCCGAAGGTACTTTAATTATCGCTTAAGAATTTGTACAGAGTTCCAACCTTGAAATAGATTTTTTCATCATATCTGCGGTCAATAGTAATGTTATTAAAACTTTGATGTTCTGGATAAATAGATTCAATGGCGTCGGTGCTTCCAATAAATTCACCTTTTGAATACGAGTAAACCTTGTATTGATACAAGGTTATATGAGAATTTGAAAATTTTTTCTCGGTTACTGCTACATTGATTATTTCGCCATCGATATTGATCGCATTGAATTGATCGAACCATATAGTATCGCCGTAAGTTTTTGTATTGCCAATAGTGTAATGAAAAGTGACTTGCGACGAAAGATTGACGGTTATGAGTTCTCCATGGCTCTGATTTTGATTTTTGTTTTCACAAAATTTAAGAAATGCTAAAGTGCCCTGGCTGACTTTCCAAAAAATGCGGTCACGGCTACTTGGATGGACGCACGAAGACGTCACAAGATGAATATCTCTCGAGAACTCCCCCCACTCGTTATAAATCCTTACAAGGTCCCCATTCATTAGAATAATGTTTCCATCTTCCAGCATTGAGATATCAGAAGCCCATTCAGTTATTTCTCCCTCTATTTGGTACTTTAATCTCAAAGTTTCGAGGTCATAAATTCTTAGGGTTCTTTTGTGCTTCGACCAGTTAATTCTTGAAGTAATCACAGTATTCTTGGTGGCGGCATAGATCTCAAAACCATTATGATTCTCGTCATAGTCGCTTAAATGAAATTTTCGGATATTGTAGGTATTGATGTCGTAGACAAATCCAACATCAAAGGATTTCCAGAGGATGTACTTGCTATCGGAGTTGAATATGGGTTGTGATGCTGAATCTTTGCTAGCGTAAATGGGGTAATATTGCGAAGTCTCAATATTCAAGAATGAAACCCCCGCTTTGCCATTTTCCCAACGATTAAAGGCAGCGAATTTTCCGTTTTTGGACCAGCTAAAGCTTTCCTCAAAGCAATCTTGAAGATAATCATTACATTTGAAAATTGCCCCCGAATTTACGTTTATTATTTGGTTGGGCGAGACTTGTTTGTAAAGAAGGTCTGTTTTTTTATATTTGGCAGCATCTCTTTGGATCGTGCTTTCAGAATAATATTGTTTGGCTAAGACCTGATTCTGTATTGCGCCTAAGAATAAAACTATCAATGAGCCGAGAATTTGAGGTGGCACGGAAGATCTCCTTGAACTGTGTTATTTTAAAATGAACTTTGCAAATAGGTTATTTGTAGATGAACGTGCTTGGCAATTAATTTGAGTTTTTAAGCATCATAGGAAGATGCGTTGGTTTGTTGCTTTCTTTCCTTCCTTCCTTCCCACTCTATCTATCGCAAAAGGTGAAGGTGAGATATCAGGACTATATCAGTGTGTTTTTCTATGGGTTATATGGGTCATGGTCGTCTAGATGGTTGTAATTGCATGAAACAATCGACTGCGTCCCAGACAGTGTAGAAAGCGGACCAAACTCAAAAGAATAAAAGGACTAGTTTCTTATTGGAAAATAAATCGTGAATGTAGAAAATGATTGTGGAGCGGACAGAGAAAGTTAGAGTAAAGATTATGGATAGAAAATGGCTTGGTTTAGGACTAATTATTTTGGACTTAGGGAGTTACTTGTTTTGGGCTCTCGATTCAGTAGGTAGGGCCTCAAGGGACCTTTTACAGAAACGGCTTTTAGAAAATAAAGATGCTGTGGCGGACATTTTACCTCCACCTTTTTATGTGATTGAAAGCTTTTTGCATATGAATCATTACTTCCACGACGAGAATAGTGCCGAAAGAATACAACACTTCAAAGCGATTAATGAGGCTCGAGATGCTTGCCCATTCCGATAGAGGTTCGCAGTACGCCAGCGAGGCATATCGAGAAAAGCTTAGGCTTTGCGGAATTATTGCCAGCATGTCAAGAAAAGGAAACTGCTGGGATAACGCTCATTGCGAAAGCTTTTTTCATTCACTAAAAACAGAACTGGTCTATCGAACAAGTTTTAAAACCCGAAAAGAAGCTACGCAGGCGATTTTTGAATGGATAGAAACTTGGTACAACCGTCAGCGTCTGCACTCGGCTCTTGAGTACATGAGCCCGCAAGAATACGAAAATTTAGCGCTCGCAAGTTAACTTTTTCGTGTCCATTTTTTCGGGGAAAGATCACATTGGCCCAGTGTTAATATTTGGACTCGCGGTGCTTTTTTTGCGGGATTATCCTGAGTATATGACGGGCCTTATTCTTATTGGACTTGCGCGTTGTGTTGCAATGGTGATTGTTTGGAATGACCTTGCTGGTGGAAGCAGAGAGTATTGCGCGGGACTTGTAACCTTGAATTCTCTATTTCAAATTTTCACTTTTCCTTTTTTAGCTTATTTCTTTTTAACCACAGTTCCCAGTTGGCTTGGTCTAAATGCTGCTGAAATTTCAATTACGAATTCGGATGTTGCTGTGTCCGTTCTTATTTATCTGGGAATTCCCTTTTTTGCCGGTTTTTTCAGTCGCAAGTTAATAATTGCAACCAAAGGACGTGAATGGTTTGAAAATGTATTCGTACCAAAGATTTCTCCAATTACCTTGGTTTCATTGTTATTTACAATCATTGTTATGTTTTCGTTAAAGGGTGAGAAAATTATTGAGCTTCCTTTTGATGTACTTCGAATTGCGTTACCTTTGGTGATTTGTTTTGTTTTAATGTTTTTCATATCTTTTTTCATGAGTCGGAAGGCGGGAGATGATTATGAAAAGTCAGCGACTCTTGAAGTTCCCCCGATTTAGTGGACACATTTTACCGGACAGAGATGTCCAGAAA
>CAZYOE010000208.1:0-7393 GCA_964648725.1 uncultured Pseudobdellovibrionaceae bacterium
AAACAAATACAAACATCGAGGCAGCTACCATTAAACAACATTATTTTAAGAATGATAGGCGAAGGTCTTGGATTTCTTTACCGCCGAAGGCGGTTTACTAGAAGAGGGGAAGATTCCTCATGTTTTTTTTGAAATCTTTTAAATTTATTTTATTAGTCACTGCTATTTTAGTTGGTTTTCAAAATTGCATGAGCAACAAGAATTCCTCTGGCCTTATTAATGATCCAAATTCATTTGATTTACCGCCTGAAGACCTTCGCCCTCAACAAACCATTATACTCTCAACAGAGACTCAATTGACTTTTTCAAAACAAAAGCAAATTGGGTTTTTACATGGATTCAATGGTCAGAATTTTAATGTCGATTCAGAAACAAAAAAATTAGTCGAAAATTTACTACCGCAATTTTGGAGAATTGGCCTCAATCAGAGTGTTGGTTCTAATTATATCTTTGCCAAACAAATAAATCCGCAAATCAAAATAACGGCTGTTTTGAGTGATTTGCTCGTCACTAGTAAATCCACTACCTATAGTCAATACCACCCCTGGGAAGATTGGGCTGGATTTGAAAATGATGTTAAAAATATTGTCCTTTCGACTCAAAAAAATAATTCAGTCATTGATTTTTGGGATGTATGGAGCGAGCCCGATACTAGCTCAATGTGGAAGGGAGATTGCTCGCAGTTGCTGGAAATGTTTAGGCGGGCCCATGGTGCAATAAAATCTGTAATGCCATCAGCAAAGTTAGTGGGTCCCAGTGTTGCAAATATTTTTAGTTTGGGGGATTGTCAAACACTTCAAAACTCCCCATCATCAGAGGCCCTATTGACTAAGTTTGTTACATATCTCCTCGCCCAAGGTATTTATTTTGATGCGATCTCATGGCATGAGTTCGATCATCCTGAATCAATTCCCACAATGGCTACAAATATAAGAAACTTTTATGCTCAACAACTAAATGTTCAAACTCCAGAAATTCATATCAATGAATACGCGGGGCCGGCTAACTACAGGGTTCCCAGTGAAGCACTGGCCTGGTTGTTTTATCTTGAAAAAGCAAATGTGAATCAATCCCATCACGCTTGTTGGGAAAATGGAGTGGAGTGTTTAGAGGGTCTTGATGGTTTATTTAAAACAGATAGTAAAACACCGTTGCCCCTTTATTGGGTTTATAGGGCCTATGCGGAGCTGCCAGATGTTCGCTTTGATCTTAATTCTACGCAGAGTACTGATGTGCTTGGACTTGGTGGTATGAACCTGAGTTCAGGCAGGTACAGATTCCTCATCGGTCGATTGCAAACTCAAAATGTGAGTTCCCCTGCCGAACTTGGTTTTGGAATCAAAATTAATGAGCTACCTACAAGTGTTTCAACCTATGTAGTCACCGTCACAAAAATCAGCGGGGCTGACCCCCTTCAGGCGATGCCGACCCAGCCATCAGTGAGCGAACGCTATTCGCTAAAAACATTTAATAGGAGCGCAATCCTCTCCATTCATAAAAGTTTGCCAGGAGATGTTTTTATCATTGATCTCAATCCCTTCTCGAATCTTTAGAGAATCGCAATCCAGAAATATGAACTTTTCGGTAAATCCATTTTTGTGATTAATGCAGATAATCTGAAATTCGACTCAAAATTGACTCAAACTGGAACACTCTCTGCCAAATTAAATCGACGCTAACACGGTCGTTTAACCTAGACCTTTAGGAACGGCCTTAAAGAGACGATAAGTTTATGGATGTTAATAAAGTTTTTTGCCTCTCTTTTTTGCGTTTTGCTTTGGTTCGAAAACGGCTATGCTGATTCTACTCGCGGCATTGATTTTCGCCTTCAGTTTTTTAGTGGGGCGTTGAACTTCACCAGTATATCTGGAGTTAAAAGAGATTTTAGAGGTATTGGTTCAGAACTTCAGGCGAGCCTTTATCTCTTTGAGCACGACAAGTTGCGCATGAATATTTTTTTGGCTCCCAGGATTATGTCCTGGGAAGGGCTCGGCGTTGCCGAGTCGGATTACGATGATTTGCAGGGCTTTACGCTGAGTTCCGGCTTAGAGTTTCATTATGGGCCCTTTTTTTTACAAGGCGCCTATGGGCGAACGAGTGCCATGGCTTATTTTATTGCCGATGCCTCTAAAGCAAAACGGTTCACATTTGATTCGCCATCCCTTGCGGGAGGATTCAATTGGCGATTTGCCAATTTGGGCATTGGGGCTGGATACACTTTGCGAAAGGCCCAGATTGAAAAAGATAGTTTGGATCTCACCGAAGCCAGTCAATATGTGGAGACATGTTACTCACTTAATTTTATATACTATATGAGCACGCCGCCGGGACGTTTTTTTAAGAAATTATTTCGATCGCAAAACTGACCAAGGTGGGTCTCAGCATTTCTCCATAGCCGGGACCCATGCGGTGTGATCATCAGTTCCCACCTGGCACAAAGTGAACCGTGATATCCAATGTTGCAGGCCAGGTATCCTTAGGATAAATGATAATTGTTTGATGGTCGTCGAGAATTTTGTAGTCCGAAGTGCTAAGCAAGAGGTCTCCAACTAAAATTTCTTTCAATTCGGCAATAGGTGCATTGAGTTTGATTTGGGGATTGACCAAGTAACCCAATTTGAGCGTCAAATTTTGAATAATATTAGTCCAGTTATCGTTGACGACATGCATGGCGTAGCCGCCGGAATTACGGATAAAGTCTAAATAAGAGTAACCATGGGTGCCTTCGTCACTGACACTCTCTTCCTCGGGAGTCTGGGGCAGGTTTCCAAGAACATTCACACCACTGAGTTTTGGATCCGAAGCCATCGGGAGTGGAACAACCCCGCTAAACACCACTCCGGCCAGTTCGGGTTGGTTGGCATTAATGGCGGAGAGAATTTCCGTCGTCGTAGGAATACTGGCAGGGGCGTTGGGTTTTCCATAGTAGCCACTACCCGGATCGTGGGTGTCTGAGACGAAAATAATATTCGCAATAGAGCCGGGACGAAAAAGTTTCTGACCCTCGCTGGTGTACTTTAGCGTGAGTTCTTTCAGAGAGACCACCCCTGCTTCCACTCCGATGCCTTGGAGTGCAACTTGACTAGCGCCATTCAAACAGTTGATACCATCAGCATCAACATCAGTCGGTCTAAACCAACCTTGTTGACACCCTAATTGGGTGAAACTATCAGAATGCTTGGCAAATTTAGTTTTAAAATTGGCGATTGAATTCGCGGTAACCAGGCGCAGGAATCCAGGCTGATTCACAATATAGTCATCGGCAGGCACGATAAATGACCTACCGAAAGTAGGTTTCCAAAATGAATCCACAATGGCGGGGGCCATATTGGTTACAGCGAGCAGAGTATCACTGGGAAATGTATTAGGATCGACCGAATTAAAGCCCTGTCGCACATGATCGATCACGGATTTCATGGAAACGGACTCATCAACAATGAACAAAACATCAGTAGGCCGACGTTTCGTCCGCATTGATGGATCGATGGTGAAGTACTGAGTGATTGAGTCATCTTGAGATTTGGTGACTGAAGTTAACTCGGCCTTGAAATCACGGGAACAAGCGGTGTCAAAGATAATAATTACAAATGCTAACAATAGTAAAATAAAAGATTTAGTTTGAGTCAGTGATTGATCCATTAGGCCCCCTGCAATTACTCCATTGCAACTGGGGTGCCTTATTTCTGCCGGATAGCTTTGATTTGAAAGTTAGTAAGCTTGCATGTGTAAATCAAATCATTGACATGCCCTGGGATTAGTCAGCTACTTTTTGTACAGGTCGAAAAGTCCCGTAATATTGCTTACCTATACTTCAATCACGTCTCGGCCTTTTTATATTTCTATACCGAAATGACATGATCTAATTCGTGCCCAAAAATCTGATCAAAACTCGTTTCCTTTATTTTCGGACCAGACTTAATCAATTCACCTGCCCGCAGTGTTCAAATCCTTGCACGCAGGAATCTTGGGGACTGCATCCAAGAGAGCGCGCAAGCAATAGTCAGAGGGAGAATCGAGAAGGTCGATGCCCATGGCCCATGACGAATAAGTTCCAATCTTATCAAATTTAACAATCTTTCCCTTTGGGTCGAGTTCGGTGATTTGAGCAAGTTGAATTTGAATTCGACAGATCTCAAAACTCAGCTTCTGGCCAGTTTGGAATAAAAGATAATCGCCAACTTCGGGAAGAGTTTTTTCCTTAATGACGTAACCTTTGTCTTGACTGAGAATTCTATCAACTTTTCTTTGTGTCTTTAAATTTAAACCACGACCAAATGAATAGGGCGAATATATTTGGTCAAAATTACGATACACTGGGCAGTGATCATTGAAATTTTGAGCCGCGATAGTCTCGAGATTAAAGGTGAAGAGCAATAAAATCACTGCGACAATGCAATTTCGGTTGGTCATTTTGTTCCTCCTGGCTACTTTCATCGAATTCGGCGGAAACTAAGTCGAAAACATACCCAGGTCAAGAAAGGATGATTGAAAAGGAAGGAACTTCAAGGCGATCCAACGCCAATTAATTACCAAACACTCGCAATGTCCTCAACACTATGATCACCTTAGTCGGTCAGCGCGGCAAACTCTCACCATGGCCTAATTACATAGATTCTGCTGAAAAAGGCCAACTTCTGCGTTGGCTTCGCTTCATCTCTCACTCAACGTAGGGGAACTACGCCTCATTCGATTTGAAGCTTGCCGCCTTGAATTTGGCTCTTTTTCAGCAGAATCTAAATACTCACATTGCTTCCAATTTAAAAAGACAAGCATTAATAAAACTACCAATCGCACAGCAAAGCTTAGTTTTTCAAAAAAACTAAGCTTCAAATTCAGCCCACGTTAAAAATCGGAGGAGAGTTTCATTCAATCCGGTGGAAATATAAAAATAGGCCCCATTAAGTGTTTAGATTACTAGTGCCCTGGACCTTTACACTCAAGCTCAGCGGCCTACACACCGGACAGCACCGGGAATAAACCGGGAGTTGCAACTGACATCGCCATGGGTTCCCTTTAAAAACCACGCGGCGCCACGGCTAGCAGAATTGACAGACGCCGACCACTCATAATACGTGTTTGAAATAGTATCGGGAAAAACAAACCGATAACCATTGATGTTTGCCTGCTCAAAATCATAAATCGTTGGCAATCGCCAATCGACTCTTGGCGTAGAGCCTAAATTCAAATTACCTTTTCCAGCGTTATCAATATCCGCATCCGTCGTCGTAAAATAGTCACTAGCACCGTTATCATCGACATCTTCAAAGCAGGCACTAATCGCTTTGTTCGTTCCTGCTGACCAAACACCTGTTGTTTGATAACTCGCACTGTTACAATAATTGTCAGGATCATTTTCAGCACTTGGATTATTAGTGACAAAATTACTACCAGTCGCTTTGCACCAATTAAGCGAAGTTGAAACCAGAGAACTCCAAAGAAGCTTGGTGCGTTCATCACGCCAAACCTCGCGGCCCTTTGTAGAAACCAGGGAACCGGTTCTTGTCACTAGCTTCCATGTCCCTTGGCCAGCATTGCCTTTTGTAGCACCATCCCAAGTGGCATTACTGCCAATCACCGTATGTGACACACAATCAGCAATGCGTTGTTCAACTGTTCCAGATAGGCCACATTGACAGGCACTATTGGCTGAGCCGCCACCGGCACCAGTAGCAGCATCACAATTGGTATCCCAACCTGTTCTATCAACTAAGGTTACGCTCCCGCCTGTTTTTCCATCGTCATCTTTTGAAATTTTAGGAATTGCTCTATAACCGGGATCAGCGTTTGAAAAGGCAAATCCCGAATTTGTAATGGCTTCGGTCTCTTGTGAAATCTGCGTCGCCGTTTTATCTCGATGCATATTGGACATCAACGTGACACCGCCACCAGTGTAACTGCCTGGGACATTGAAAATGCTCACACCTGACTTTATGTTTGAAGCTATGAGGTTTGCATCGGTAAACGCTATCGTATTACCAGGATAGTAACCCAGAGAAATAGTTCCATTGACTGTGGTTGCAGAGCTGGTATTCGTCCAACTGGTGATGTTGCCACCAAGGGTACCAGTAACGTATTGATTAGCACCGTTGGTCCAACAGGCACCACCATTAAATCCTGCCACGCAATTTGCAGACCTTCCTCCGTTGGCGGTCGTGTAAACATAACGATTAACTGCGGTCGAGCATGCACCTGCATTCAAAGTATTGTCAGTACATGGACTGAAAGCTGCTGTTGCAGATCCAATAACACCAAAGATATTCACTCCATTCAAAATATTAGCACTGATTAAATCCGTATCAATGAAGGTAATCATCTTTGTTTTATAATATCCGTCAGGAATAGGGGCTGTAACGGAAGTGCCTCCTGCGACATTCCCCCAAGACGTAATACTGGCACCAGCTACAGAAGCGACATAACGATTTGCAGAAGTAGAGCACTGGCTAGCATTCAAAGTTCCAGTATCTTCGGAACAAACGGAATAAGGAGGGTTAAGACTACCTGCAACACCAAAAATACTCGTGCCTGAGCGAATATTGGAGGCCACTAAGTTGGATTCAGTAAATCGCACTTGTTGATTTGCATAGAACGCATTGGGAATGGCTGCCGTTATTACAGTCGTCGCGGTTGGATTACTCCATAGTGTTACACCAAAGCCATAGCTATCTGTAACAGTCACTCCGGCTTTTTCCACCAAACAAGGCCCGGTTGTGACAAAATTACTCGGACAAGGACTAGATGCCGACGAGGATTGATCGTTTTTTTCTGTCGAAGTTATTTCTGATTTAAAATAGCCACCACATCCAATAAGACTCAGAAAAATAAAATACCAACGAGATAAAATAGCAAGTCTGAGGTACACAAAGCCACCCCCTTGGTGATTAATCAAACTTTTACGTTCAAATAAATGTTGATGACCGAAGCTTTATTGTACCATCTCTTCGTCGGGCCCTTAGAAAATCTTTAGACTCTTTTTAAGACTTTCTCAATGTGGCCCAGAAAAAAAATCCAGTCGGGCTTACCTTTGAGGCCTTTGAGAATAACTTCGCAATTCCTGCTACCGCAAACTCGAGATTGAGCGTCCTGTTTTTAGACGTTTACGCTGGATGTCTCACAATATCTGTTACCGAAAACAGGTCTATGCTTTGATCCACAACTCTATGCGGGAGCGAAGCTTTGGACGATCAAAACAAAGATACCGCGCCTAGTTCCTCAAAATCTTGCCCAGTCGAGGGACGCAAAATATTTTGCAACCGACTCTTGACTAGACCAGATCGTGTCGTGGTTCTGGCCATTGAATTGCAATTAGATCGACCTATAGGAATCGGTTGATCCATTCTGAGTCGGAGTAGGAATGCCCATTGCTGGGCACCCCCTCCACGGATCCGTGCAGGCA
>CAZYOE010000209.1:0-7345 GCA_964648725.1 uncultured Pseudobdellovibrionaceae bacterium
TCACCCAATCAACTAAAAACAACCAAAGACGTGACCCTTTTTCAGCAGAATCTAGATAGGGGCTGTTCGGTAAATCGCTTTTTGATGATTTTTCATTAGTTTTATTTATAGCAAGGCACTCCGACGAAGCTCTAAGTAAAAGTTATGGAAAATCACAAAAATGGATTTACCGAACAGTCCCTAGATATTCATGGAGCAGTCACGTTAACCTGGGATTTAACAGTATACTTCAAGAGTACCTCAAAGTGAATTTAACTAATACCATTTTCAGTTAGAAAGTAGACCAAGGCGCCCAAGCCAACGACGCAGCCAACGATGGTCTACGAATTAAATGGAAATGGTATAAGTGACCATGCATAGGGAGTCTGACTTCTTCAAATTGATCAACAGCAAATAGTGTGGCTAAAGATCGTTGCTGACGGATCTGGTCTGAAGGGGTAAAAGGTGTTGGACGCGGACGATGCTTGGGGTAGGTAGATTTATCAGAGTAAATCTAGGCATTGAGACTTTATTGACCAGAAAGAATAGATCCCTAACTGAAACCTGGGTTTAAACGGTGTTTTTTTGTGGATTGATTTGAAAGATACTGATAATTGCTGATTGCTATTAAGAAATCCTAAAAATTTATAAAAAAGGGAGAATTACATGAAAAAACTAGTTTTTGTCGCCGTTCTATTTGCTGCTACTTCTGTATTTGCCGCTGATAAGCCAGCCGGCGATAAGCTTTTCGCAACAAACTGTGCTAGCTGCCATGGTAATGATGGAAAAGCTCAGACAGACATTGGTAAAGCTGTAAAAGCTCGAAACCTGGTTTCTGACGAATTCAAACAACTTAAAGATAAGAAAAAAGGCGTTACTGAAGTCGACGTTTTCAATACCTTGAAAACAGGTGTCCCAGGGACTGGTATGGCTTCTTTTGCCCATCTTCCTGAAGCTGACCGCAAAGCCCTTGCAAAATATGTAGTGTCACTGCGTAAAACTGCTAAAAAATAAATTACTTTTGTTTCAACTTTAATGAGAAGCCCAAGATTCCATTGTTTCTTGGGCTTTTTTTATTTGTGCAACTTTGCGGGCACTTTTATCAGAGAACTTTTCTTTCAAAGCTGGGAAAAGACTCATATTGATATTTGTGGGTTGAAAGTGACTTATCTTGGTTTCATCAGAAATTGCATTTAATAAAGAACCCAGGGCCGAATCTCTAGGAGGAAGTTCTAAACTAATTTTCTTCAGTTTGGCGGTAATCGTTTTAGCGACTAAGAGGCCAATGCTGGTTGATTCGAAGTAACCTTCGACACCAGTTATTTGTCCTGCAAAATAAAGCTGAGGATCTTTTTTGGAAGATAAGTCTTTGTTGAGCAGCTTTGGCGTATTGATAAATAAGTTTCGGTGAATACTTCCTAGTTTGAGAAACTCAGCCTTTTGTAAGCCGGGTATCATTTTGAAGACTTCTTTTTGATCCCCATAGGCCATGCGCGTTTGAAATCCCACCATATTATATGCAGTGCCTTCTTTATTCTCTTGGCGTAATTGAACTACCGCGAATGGGTAACGTCCCGTCCTTGGATCTGTAAGCCCAACAGGTTTCATAGGGCCAAATCGAAGAGTTTGGTCGCCACGGGCAACCATGGTTTCAATGGGCATGCAAGATTCAAAGAATGGAGTTTGCTCAAAATGCTTTGGTTCAATCTTGCGTGCATTCTTGATGGCCTGAATAAAGGCAAAGTACTCGTCTTTATTTAGGGGACAATTGTAATAATCCGGAGTCCCTTTGTCATAGCGGTCAGCTTTCCAAGCAATAGTCGAATCGATGGAATCGGCATCAATAATAGGAGCTATGGCATCAAAGAAATAAAGGAATTCGCCTCCAAAGTGTTCCATAAGTGACGTGGCCAAAGCATCATGGGTCAGAGGGCCTGTAGCAATAACGCATGGTCGAGGCAAATCTGCTAACGAGAGTACTGGCTCCCTGCGAATCTCGATTAAGGGATGGTTTTCAATCCATTCCGTAATTGTTTTTGAGAAGATTTCACGATCAATACCCAGTGCCTGACCTGCAGGGACTTGCGATTGCTCAGCAGCCTTTAGAATAAATGACCCCAGCTTTCTTGCTTCCCATTTTAACTGTCCAGGAGCAGAAACTTCGGCCAATGAGCCGAATGAGTTAGAGCATACAATTTCAGCAAAGTTTGGAGTTCGGTGGGCTGGAGTCATGACCTTATCGCGCATTTCATAAAGAATTACGGGAATTCCATTGCTGGCTAATTGTAATGCGCATTCGCTGCCGGCAAGGCCGCCACCAACCACTGTTACTTTGGGAGATTCTAAATTTAACATTCGCCTGGCCTACCGAATAAAAGACTGCCTGTCAAAGGCCATGGTGGTATGCTGAAGAGACTTTATAAATTTAAATTGGAAGGAATAGAGTGGATTTTAAACCCAAAAAGAAAGGCGCTGGAAAACTGAATAGCGGTTCCGCCATTATTCAATCCCTCTTTGAGGGAAAGAACAGCCCCTTATCAGAACAATTTGTTCGCTGGAAAATTTGGTATTCGTGGGCAGATTATGTTGGGCCCACGATGGCGAATTGTTGTTTGCCAGTTGGCTACGATAGAGGAACTCTTTTTGTTTGGGTGAAAAACTCATCTTGGATGCACCATTTACAGTTTTTGAAAGAGACTTTACAGGAGCAAATTAATGCTCGCCTAGGTAAACCCTTTGTTAAACGCATCAGACTCACTTTAGATAGAAATGAGGTTCCTAACGCCTCTGATCCTGAATGGCAGGGTTTTATCGATAACATTTTGAGGGGTGAGCGAGCGACGTCAACTGACGGAGAATCCAGTCAACGCTAATTATTTTCAGACCTGGCTAACTTAACTTGAGTTGGCTCTACGCGAAGCTCATCACCTTTGATAACAATTGGCTCATCGATTTGAAGGAGATCACCTCTAAAAAATTCAGGAGGCTGGGCCAACTTTTTCAGAAAAGTCAGAAACTCCCGTTTTGAATTTCGACAGATCAACTGCCGTGACTTTCCTTTTTCATCTAAGAAATCACCAACTACACGAATCAATGGATTTATTGGCGCACGAATTTTAGTTTGAGGCATTTTTTTGAGTGCAAGGTAGCTCACCGTGAGTGTTGGATTTATAATTGGAAGGTATGATTCAATTTCCAGCATCCATTGAGGACGATTAAAACCAAAGCGATCATGACACCAATCGCGCTTGGACTGGGTGAGTAAAGGGCAATCGCTGGAGTGGGTGCAAGGAGCGATAATTGAGAAACCTTGCTTCAACGCCTCGGTGCGTAAACTCATAAGGCGGCGCCCATCTTCGCGAGTAGAGGGTTCAATTATAATAATAGATTGGGCGGTCCAAGCCCATTCAGGTAGAGTTTTTAGTTCGGTTAGTGAATAAGACATCACCAAGAGAGTATCGGGAGGCAAAAAAACTTTAGGCGACTGAGTAGCCCAATTAAGTTTATATTGATGTAAATCATGAAACCGGTGGTCTGTAAGATCACGTGCAGATTTAGCAATTTCGTTAAGTTGAGTTCCTTTTAAAAAAAATTGTTTGGGGTGAGTCGTTAAATAAGCTTCTAAACTTGGTCCAAGACCAACTCCAAATTCATTCCAATGAAAAGAACTATCAAAAAAGTTTTGACGTCGCAGTTCATCGAAAACTCTGAGGTTGCGCAAAAAATTGAGTGGAAAATAGTAAGCGAGCTGGGCTTGCCGGCACCAAGGCTCTGACCATGGCGTTTGTCCTTCAGGTGATTCTACATAGAAGTCTGACATTCGCTTGATGGCTGCAGCTAGGGACTTTGAGTGGGAAAGTGATGATCCTAAACCTTGTAAGCAGAAGTTAATCCAAGCTTCAAGTTGCGGAGGAATTGAATACGATTTCATGGTTTTAAAATTTCTGCAAGTAGGGAATCTGGCGATAACTTTGCTAAACAAGGAAACTCCTTGCATGAGATGCCAAGACAATGGGTCGAAGCCGGACATTGAACATCTGGCGAAAACGCATTAGCACGTTCACCTCTTGGTCCCCAACGTTTTGGTGTTTGAACACGTATGGGGCTATAAATACCCAAAGTCTTTACTCCGGTGCTTGCAGCTAAATGAATTACACCCGTAGAGGGCGCAATGGTAGCCTCGCTGTGGCTGAGTACATAAATAAGTGTTTTCAAATCAAATTCGCCAACCATCCAGTGAACGTGCGGCAAGACTTTCAAAGGTTGCTCTATATCTTTGAGCCAGGGGATATCGCCCGGAGTTCCGGTGACAACAACACTTTTGCCGTGGGCCACAAGTTTTTGAGCTAGTTCAATATAGTTGTGGCTTGGCCAATTTAAGGCAGAACCGCCCATTCCTGGATGTAAAACTATATAATGCTGAGGTAAATCAATTCTAGGTTTACTCGTACTGTGCAAACTGAGAAATGGGACTGCAATTTGAGAGCTTTGCTCCCCTGTTAGCGCCCAGTGGATTAAGTCCCAATTATATTCGGCTTCATGTCTTTCGGAACGACTTCGCGTTTGTCGAAGTGTGCGATTAAAAAATAAGATTTGAAACCATCGACTGCGAGGACTGTAGCGGTTGGGGATGCGAGCCATAAGGCAGGCAAGGGCCATCCACCAAGGAGCATAAAATAAAATTACTTTATCAAAGCGTTCAGCTTTAATTTTTTTGACGACCTCCCAAAAAAGAGTCCTTGAAAATTTTAAATTGAAAGTCCAAAAGCTTCGTTGGGGTTGAGCACAGTCTAATACAGGCTCTAGTCCCTTTGAAACAATCCACCTAACCGAATGACTGCCTTCAGTAAGTTTTGAATGTTGATCGACCGGTAGAGTGCAAACTAAATCTCCCAGTCGATCCATTCTGATCAAAAGAACCTTCACAACTAGTGACCCTGTTCTTGATAAGCTTCAATTGGTAAACAACTGCACACGACGTTTTTATCGCCATAAACATTGTCTACGCGTCGAACTGTTGGCCAAAACTTATGCTCACGGACCCAAGGCAAAGGATAGGCCGCTTGCTCACGAGAATATGCATGATTCCATTCGGAGTTTGTTAGCATATCTAAGGTGTGAGGTGATTGAACTAAAGGATTATCTTTTATGTCCCATTTGCCAGTGGCGACTTGGTCGATCTCTTTGCGGATGCTAATCATGGCTTCAATAAAACGATCAAGCTCTGCTTTTGATTCACTCTCGGTGGGCTCAATCATAAGCGTTCCAGCCACTGGCCAAGACATCGTGGGCGCGTGGAAACCATAATCCATCAAGCGCTTTGCTACATCGGTGACATCAATGCCAGTTTGTTTTTTTAGTTCACGAAGATCGATAATGCATTCGTGAGCAACAAAGCCATTACGGCCCTTATAAAGAACTGGGAAGTGTGTCTCGAGTTTTTTTGCAATATAGTTGGCATTAAGAATTGCTACTAAGCTCGCTTTTTTAAGGCCCTCGCCACCCATCATAGTAATATAGCTCCAAGAGATCGGCAGAACACTTGCCGATCCCCAAGGGGCTGAAGTGACGCTGCCTGTGCCAGTGCTTGGCCCAGCTTCAGGAACAAGTTTCATATTTGGCAAGTATGGCTTTAAATGATCTTTCACGCCGATAGGTCCAACACCAGGACCACCGCCACCATGAGGAATGGCAAAGGTCTTATGGAGATTCATGTGAGCGACGTCGGGTCCGAATTCGCCGGGACGACACAAACCAACAAGAGCATTGAGGTTGGCACCATCCATATAAACCTGTCCACCATTCTTATGTATGATTTGGCAAATTTCGACGATGTTCTCCTCGAAAACACCATGAGTAGAAGGATAAGTGATCATTAATGCTGCTAATTGAGAGGCATGTTCCGCTGCTTTCTTTTGTAGATCCAGAACATCAACGTTTCCTTGATTATCGCATTGTACAACAACAACCTTCATTCCCGCCATCGCGGCACTTGCGGGATTTGTTCCGTGCGCAGAACTTGGAATGAGACAAATATTGCGCTGACCTTCTCCACGGCTCTCATGGTACTTTCGAATAACGAGGAGGCCTGCATATTCCCCTTGTGAGCCGGCATTAGGCTGTAAACT
Organism: uncultured Pseudobdellovibrionaceae bacterium; assembly: GCA_964648725.1. Lineage (GTDB taxonomy): Bacteria > Bdellovibrionota > Bdellovibrionia > Bdellovibrionales > Bdellovibrionaceae > CAUJGP01. Next base: position 6,108 of record CAZYOE010000209.1, read on the forward strand.
TATGCCTTCAAATCCTGTGATCTCACTCAATTTGTTTTCCAAATCGCGAATCATTTTTAAATAACCCTTAGCCTGGCTGAGAGGAGCAAATGGGTGCAGTCCATTCACTTCAGGCCATGAGACAGGGAGCATCTCTGTGGTGGCATTCAGTTTCATGGTACATGACCCAAGTGGAATCATCGAGAATGTGAGAGATAGATCTTTGTTCTGCAAATGATGAATGTAACGTAATAGCTCAGTTTCAGAATGGTAAGAGTTAAATATTGGATGTGTTAAATACCCTGAGGTTCGAGTTAACTCTTTAGGGAATGAATAGTTTAGATTCTCTAGTGGAGAAAAATCTAAAACGACATCCTTGTTCTTGTTAAAACACTTAATCAATTTCGCAATGATCTCAAGATCAGTGGTCTCATTGATTGATATACCAAGAGCTTCGGTATCATACCTTCTAAGGTTGATTTTATGTTGGTCTGCAAGTTTAACAATTTCTTCGCTTTCATCTTTTCGAACAGGAACTTTCAGGGTGTCAAAGTAAGCTTCGGTAGCAACACGGTAACCCAACTTGCCAAGGGCCATTTTGGTAACTTGAGCCAGTGCATGAATGCGGCTCGCAATTTCCTTTAAGCCATTAGGTCCATGATAGACGGCATACATTGACGCCATATTGGCAAGTAGGACCTGAGCCGTACAGATATTGCTGGTGGCCTTTTCACGTCGAATATGTTGTTCACGTGTCTGTAATGCCAAACGTAATGCGCGTTTTTTGTCGGTATCAATTGAGACGCCAATCAGGCGTCCAGGCATTAAGCGTTTATTTTTGTCTCGTGTTGACAAGTAGGCGGCGTGGGGACCACCAAATCCAAGAGGTACTCCGAAACGTTGGCTATTTCCAGTAACGATATCAGCTCCCCATTCACCGGGAGGAGTTAACAGGGTCAGTGCTAACAAATCAGTATTTACAATCACTAAAGCGCCGTGGGATTGTGCCTTGATTGTGAGAGCTTTGTAATCGACAATAGTTCCATCGGTTTGTGGATATTGCAGTAAAATAGCAAAAATATCTTGATCAAATTTAAAATCAAATTCATTGCCGATAATAAGATCAATATTGAGTGCATTTGCTCTGGTCTTCATGACCTCAAGTACATGGGGGTGGCAATGACTGGAGACAAACATTTTGTGGCAATGTGACTTGGTGGTTAAATTATGAGCCATAACCATGGCTTCTGCGGCAGCGG
>CAZYOE010000210.1:0-7277 GCA_964648725.1 uncultured Pseudobdellovibrionaceae bacterium
TCTATAAAAGTTTCCCCCCCCCCCTTGCTCTTAAGCCATATAATTTTAGGTTATTTTTAAAGCATAGGCACCCATTCACCGCTTTATCCTGAGCATGTAACTCGGGGATTTAGGGGGGATTGGTCCTGACCAATGTGCTGTAAGTAATTACGTGCGGACTGTAAGTTACTTGCATGCCGTGAACGTTGCACCTGCCACAGAGCCTGAAATTCTAATTCATTATTCCAATGTCTCAGGTCGAGGTGAAGAGAAAACAGAGAACGCAGCGACAGACTGATTTACATCGTCTAAAGAGAGAGAAGGATAAATTCGCTAAGTATGTTAAGTGGATCAAACCAGAAGCTCTCAATAACCTGTATCATGGTGAGGCGGATATTTTTATTAGAGCTTTCAAGACGTTCACCGACGGGACTAAGACTGACAAATTCGAGGCTTTTTGGGCTTATGCGGGCAATGCGATGAAGGATGAGGTTAGTGAGACCGACATTGCTAAACGGGCTGATTGCGAGAGACGGTGGAGAGAAGATTGGGATAATTACAAGGAACTTAAGGTTGAGGAGTTCCCGCTAGTTCATAGGTTAGTGAAACGCTACATGGAGGACAATCAGGTTTTTGTTGATCCGCTAATCAATGATTTGTTCATGGCATCGCTTTGGAAATTGGTGGTTCCTGCTGATGTTCAGGACGAGGTTGAGTTTAAAAATACAGCTGGGGATGGCTATATTTTTGACCCACTCACAGCGCTTTGGAGAACAGTGGACGTGAAACAGATGCAGATCCATTTATTACATACAATGAATGCCTACATCAAAGAAAAAAACATTGTGCAGTTTTCAACAGACAAGCAGCGCAATTATTGGGATACAAAAATCGGCGATGCATCCACTTATCAAGGTCTTCTCAACATATTAAAAGGAAAGCGAAGGTATCCAAATCTTTTTGAACAAAAGCTTGACAACCAGGAGTGGCTTATTCCATGTGCGAACTGCAAAGTGTATGATGCCCGGAAAGGTAAACTTAGGGCCCGTACAAAGGAGGATGCTTTTACACAGGAAGCGTGCTTCACCTTTTTACAGGAATTCGTGCAAGAGGATGATATTGTCATCAACGATTTTAAAATCCGTGAGGAATTCCATCAGCACTTGTGTGGTGCAACATTGGACCAGGTAAAAGTTGTTGGTTATTTGCAGGCCCTGTGTCCCAATGCCATGAAACTTATTATGGACACTTTCAAAGATGATGACCGCCTCTGGTTTATCCTTCTTCGTCTGGGCGCTGTACTCTCTGGTTATTGCACGAGAGAAATTTTATTTGTTTATGGAAAGGGGAAGGGGGGCAAAAGCACACTCTTTCAAACAATTGTCGAGTGCGTTGGTGACCTTGGTGTTGTCCTCCCCAAGGCGTCGTTTTTAAAAAACAAATTTGAAACAGGTTCTAGTCATAAAACAGATCTCAAGAGGGCAAGTGGAAGGAGGGTCTGCCTAGTTGATGAGTTAGAAAGTGCCGATATTATAAACGAAACACTCATTAAAAATTGGGCCTCGCACCAAAAGATTCCGATGCGGGAAATATATGGTCGGCAAGGGGAAGAAGTTTTGCGCTCATTCCTTATAATGATTACCAATGAACCTCCTCGGTTTTCGCAAGAAGACCCAACGATACGAGAAAGAGTACGGGCCATAAAGGGGACTACAAAATATTTCGACAAAGATTGTGCGCCAAGTGAACGGCCGATGAATTACGAAGAAGGGTCGGATTGGAAGGATTCCTACGTCGCCGAGGAAGACACTTATTGGTGTTATCGCACTCCTGAAAAAGAAGAATTTTCACGTAGCTTTCGTACTGTAGCTGAACGGAAAAATGAACTGGGAACATTGCTCTGCCTTCTCTGTTCTCTTTTATTCAAGGTGACAAAAAATGGAAGAAGCACGCAACTGCCAAACCCTAAAATCGCACAAGCGGACGCACTGCAATTTTTTCAAGAAAGTGATGTTGTAGCAACATTTATTGATGAATATTATCAAGATGAAAAAGACTATGGCGCAGCTGCAAGCTTAAAAGACGTGTACGAAAAATTTAGGCAAACTTTCCCGGAACTCGGAATTCGTAATTTCACGCTACAGACTTTTAAAAGATCGCTTGGGGGAAAAAACTTACTCTTTCAAACAAACAAGCATACAACAATCAAACTAAAAAAAAGTCTCAAAACAAGCGGTCAAAATGTTTATTATACTTAATAAATTACTTTTTACGTTTACCCTTTCGTTTTTCTGCATCTTTTGCACCTTTGAATACAGTGTATACTTTTTTTGTAAACTTGAGTTTTTTGACTAAATGGAAAGTCCACTTGATTTCGAATTTGACACACCACTCGTACAGAAAATCTAGAGCCTCTTGAGTTTTATCAAGTAGGATAGGAATATACTCTTCTTCTCCGTGTTCATTTTTGACTTTTAATAATTCATTGAACTTCCAATCGTTCTTCGCATCGAAGAAAATTTTCAGAAATTTTTTGGCTCTTAATGCTCGCTGTACACCAGGATTTTTGTAATCTTTTCCAATACTTGCTGCACGATCAATTGCCGTTAGAAAATCCTTCATACTCCGATTGTCTAGTCCTTCTGTGATAAAATCGACAGTTAATGCAAAGTTTTCATCTTTGAGTTCAGGTAAATCGGGAAATTTGTAGCCTTCATCCGCCGCAGGAGGTTCGGGAGAGCCCTCAAATCGCCTCATATAAGAATCTCTTTCGTAGTCATATGTCCCAATCATTAGATCAGCGTCTGTAAAGTCTTCAACAGGGAGTTCCTCCGCGTAATCTACCATATCCGGTTCTCTGTCTGGCACAGATGCTGTTCTGCGTTTTTTTTTTCCCTTATCCCCCCAAGTATCGGGGCCAACGCCGGGTTCTTCTTCTGCAAGGCGTTTTTGATCCGCGTCAGTGAGACTAATAGCATCCCCAGGCCATTCATCGATGTACCGTTCATCTGGAGGACCAGCTGGAGGACCAGCTGGAGGACCAGCTGGAGGACCAGCCGGAGGACCAGTTGGAGGACCAGGCGGCGGGCCACCCGGCGGGCTAGGTGGAGCGCCAGGGGGAGGGCCTCCTTCTTCCTCTGAATGAATGCTGCCAGCAGGGGATGGCGGGGCGAGCGGCGGGTGTTGTGCCCCCATCATCTTTTCGATTCGGTCCAAGCGTTCTTCAATTCCGGCGAGCCGTTTATGGACTGATTGTGATTGGACATTAAATTTTTGGTAGGAAATGGCTGTTGATAGAGCTCCTGGCTTGTGTCCCAAAACTTGGGATATCCATGCAACACTTGATATGCCAGGTGGCGCGAAGAGGTTGAAGGAAAATGTTGCGTAAATAGAACGTAAAGTATGGAAAGTCATAGTATAGCTGTTGAAATGCTCTCTCACTCTTTCGGAAAGAAGCCTCGTCAGCGCCATTGTAACCGTTTGATCAGGAGCATCTCTCCCAGGAAAAGTCTGATCGGCGTAAGGATTTCTCCCACAGTTGAAACCCAAAGTTGTTGATATACCGTTGCGCACATCAACAATAAGTTTACAAACTTGTTTCCACGTTCCGTTGATTATTGGTTTGATGATAATGGGTAGGTTTTTTCCTTCAGCGTTTATCAAAGTGTTGTGTCGTTGAAAGTACAAAAATTGGTCGCGGTCATGTAATAAAGGAACTTGATCGGACAGTCCGGAACGGCCTTTTCGGTAGCCTATTTGTTTTATATAAGTATTCATTTCACGCGAGTTCATTTCTTCCGTTGATTCAGCAAATGTAAAAACCGCTTGCCGCGCGATTTCTATCAGGCGAGCTCCAGTCATTAATCCTAAGGCAATATATTTGTCAATCCAATCTGCCGTGTCTTTTGAACACTTTGAAATGATTGTCATAATTTTGCTGTCGTCAATTGTTTCGAGATTTCTATTTTTGGCAAATTTCTTTTCTTCGTATTCCTTGCGCAAGTTCTCTTGAACAGTTTCTGGTGCTCGCAGGTGCTCTGATATAAATTTATACATTTCACTTTCGACATTAGCATATTTTAAGACAAAAGCTGCTTTTAATCTAGTGAATGCGACACTAAGTGTCGATGGTTTAGGGTATAAAAATAAATACAAATCGCGAAGGTTTTTTATTATGGATTTTACTACATCGGTTTGTTGTTGAGGATCATCTATCCAAGTTGTAACAGCCGCTATAAAATACTTTTCCTCGGTTGGCTTTTTAGGGAGTCCAGATGATTTCATACCATCCATGACAATGTCGGATATTTGACGCCGCGGTGTTGCTTTAACTTCGGCGCTAATACGTGGACCAGCATTGACAAAATATTCAAGAACAGTATCGAATTTCGTGAGTTGCGTCTTATCCTCCTCATTCCATACAGATCTCACCCTTGCGTTAAAATTGGCCATGAGAAAATGACTTATAAGCTTGAGATTTGATCGATTGCCGTCTGGTGTTGCCACAATAAGTTTTGCTGCAGTATTTTATTCCATTTTGCTCCGGAGTACGCGTTAGGATCAGACGCGTCTTTACCGGGTACATCCGGAGCTTGAGGATTATACTTGTTTTCTTCTTTCGCCCAGTTCACTATCGATTGCTTATACAAGCTGACCTGTTGTTTTGCTTCTCCGTCCTCTGGAACTAACAAACTTAATGTTGACATGTCGTATGCTGGTATTGTATCTTCAGTTTGAACGTACTTTGCCAACTCTTCCCTTGGATTCATGTAGTCAATCGCTAAGTCTCTGTGTAACCGAGATGAAAGTGGAAGAGCGGCAATAATTTTTCGACTGTAGTCTGTTTTGGTGTCAAGGTTATCCGTTTGTGCTTTGATAATATCATCAACTTCAGGTGGTCCGTCTTTTTTGTTAAGAATGTCTAATTTTGGAGTGAGGTGAGCCCACGGTTTCATTTTGTACAGTTTATGGAATTATGACTTTTGCTTAACCGACTTTCGAGTGCCGTCTTCTTCCTTTTCTTGTTTTTTCTGTTTCTGTTTCTTCATCTTTTTAATTAACTCAGTCTGTTTTTGTTTTCTTTCTGTTTTTATCTTGTCTTGCAGAAGTACAGCAAGAAATTCTTTTTTTTGGGCATGAGATAACGGTAAATGGTTAAATACCCATTCCTGTACTTCATTGCTATCCTGAATATCTACGCTTCCAGAGTCTGGACAACGAGCGTCAAACACGGAAGGTTGCGGACCAATCTTTAGTTCTGGGTTTTTTTCAAATATTTCTGGCAATTCGCTGGGTAGGATTGGAATCACATCTTTTTCTTTTTTCTCAGAAACGATCATTTTTTCATCATCCGCTTCAACTTCTTTGATTGTTGAAATCTCCATCGCTTGAAAAAATGAGGCGTAAAGCTGAAGGAGAAGATGGTACGAATACCAAAAGATTTGGCAAAGGGGATCATCGGTCATTGGATGAAACTGATTTAGTTTCATGGCTTGTGCAGAACCCAGAAAGCCCATTTTATGTACCAGAGATAAAGAGAACCAATGGAACTGGAGATGTTTATGCCGGGCAAAGTCTATTGCGAGAAATTATTGCCAAGGCAGTAAGGGATAGCAATAGAAATCTGTTGAAGGATTTCTTACACATTTTCAGAAACACACCAAACATAGAGGACAAACACAAGAAATTATGGAATTATTTCAGCAACTTCGATCAAAACCAGAGGGCGAAGAACGAAGGATCATTTAAAAAATGGGTATACAAGTTTGTCTTAGAATTAATCTTTGCAATACGCGATCCGGGTCGCACTTGGTATCTGCAAAATGCGCGAAAATTGATTGCCAACTGGGCATGGAATTTACATTCTACAGGTATAGTCACGCTCGGAAGGGACAATCTCAAAGTGCTTCAGAATATCGATCATTCTATCAGACTCAAGAGACGCGTAGTCGCTTTCAGTGAGAATCAACCTGGACTTCCTTTTCACGAGGAAAGGCAGCGAGACAAACGTCAAAAAGAAGAAAAGAAAACGGCGCCTCTTATAGGACCTCTCCCAAGACCTCTCCCTGCTCACCTTATGCCGCCTCCGCCTCCACCTTCGATCAAATTCACACCATCACATCCAGCGGTTACACACACATCTGCTCCCGCGATTACACACACATCCACTCCTGCGATTACACACGCATCCACTCCTGCGGTTACACACGCATCCACTCCTGCGGTTACACACGCATCCACTCCTGCGATTACACACGCATCCACTCCCGCGATTACACACACATCCACTCCTTCGTTGAGGGGACTGCCACCGCTACCTCTAGAGGAGAATAAAAATCGCCGAAATGCAAAAGAGCTCGCGAAAATTCCGAAACAGAAACCGACTCCAAAGCCCAGAAGTCTCCTTATTAAAAGAAACCCTCCGCGATTGCCAAGCACGAGGCCGCAATTGCCAAGCACGAGGCCGCCGTTACCGAGCCTTCCATACACTTCCTCGTTACCGAGCCTTCCATACACTTCCTCGTTACCGAGCCTTCCACACACTCCCTCAGCAAGACAGCTAGTTATCGGAGGAAGTGCCGATTTGCCGCTCAGCAATCTCCCTGAAGGACGAGTCGTGAATATACCGCGCGAAACGGCAGCTGCCGAAGCGACAACTCCAGATGCCCTCAGGGATACTGGGATGCAAGCCCCTGCAGTCAGAGTAGTCGATATTACGAGGAATGCCATGAACAATGGAGGAACATCTATTCGTCCAGAGATGAAAGAAGAAATAGAATCAGAACACACATCGGAAAGCGATATTGACGGAGATCCTTATGGTGAACCACTCTCTGACGATCAAATAAAAATGACTGTCCTACGGATTATGGGCGGCGCGGCCTACCGAAAGAGGGACTATTCACTTGTTGAACAACAACGACTTAGAGAAGCAACAAGGGAAATGGTACGGATTTTAGCAAGAGGACAGCGGATATCTAGAGAGGATACGAGACTGGACGAATTCGTTACTAGAATGGAAGAAGTCGGCCTTCTTAGTCGTGGACGGGAGAGCAAATCAGCCCAAAGTCGTCGTACTGCTATGAGCAGAATGAGTGATGACGATTTAAAAGAGATTTGGAAAGGCTACGGTTTTACTAGCCAAGCAGAGAAGAAACGGTTTTCCGAAATGAGCAACAGAGAACTATTTGCACATCTTGAAACCTCTCGTTCTAATTGGCCAGTGGCAACCTCTAGTTCTATGGGGACAATGTCAACCTACAGTTCCGGAGGGACAATGTCAACCTACAGTTCCGGAG
>CAZYOE010000211.1:0-7263 GCA_964648725.1 uncultured Pseudobdellovibrionaceae bacterium
AATGGCTTTAGCCATTAAATCATTCCACCCACTTTAGTGGGTGGTTGTTGAATTATCTTCAGTGATACTTAGTGACTTTAAAAACAGCGCCGCAGTTACGCACCCAAATATAGTCACGATCGTAGCCCCAAGACATCCCTTGAATACAATCTCCGAAAATATTTTTATCCAATTCAACTCGGGCACCAGTTCCGACGTTGCAATATCCAACTCGTGAAATGTCGCTACCGCAAGTAACAAATTCAACTTTCGGTCGAGGGCGCCTACGCTCCTCAATTTCACAATACTGCCCACGCCTTCGACTTGCATTTCTTTCACATTGGTTCAGGGCATCGTCACAAGCTCGTTCATAATCATATCTATCATGGCCGTAATGGCTCGAAATAGTATTTCCGCCTCTATCCTGCAAGTTCGCCGTACATTGATAACTATGGGCGTTGATGCTCAAACCCATTAACCCAATCAAAAAATAAATTGCACTTTTCATAATAAACCCCCTTTTGTTAAAATCACTCGTTCACACAAAGTTCATCTTAGTAAACCCAATTGCTACCAATTGCAATTTTCAAACCAAAACAATTGAGCGAAAAAATGGCCAAACTCTGGAAGTTCTGGTGATTATTAGGGGACTTTCACTTGAAATGCTGAAAAACTTTGGAGCAATCTTACACTAGTGTCATAGTTATACCAGTTAGGACCCCATTGGGGGTTGTTAGAAAATAAAATTAATGTTCAAGTACTTTTTGGAGAGCTTCTTGATCTTGTTCTTCAGGGGGAGGGGCTTTGCCTTGCAGAGCCCAGAGGCTTCGATTGATTCGATCTATTAAAAGGGTGTCCGAAGTTGTTGAGGCCAGCTCAGTCAGTGCTTTCTGGGCTTCCGCTTTAAGTTCTGGCTTTTGGGCAAGGCCCTCAATCGCAAGCATCTGAAAAGCTCGATATTCTTGTTGCACCATTGGTACTTGTGAAACCTGTTGTGAGGAGCTTGAAACTATTTGTTTCAGTAGATCAATGGAAGACGGAAGCTGCGAGCGAGCCAATAGCTCAGTCGCTAAAAGTTTTTCATCTCCAGAGCTACTCTTTTCTGTGACTAATAAATAAAGTTCATTGAGTTGACTCGCCACCAGAGTTTGTGCGAACGAAGTAATCTCTAAGTCTACGCGCTCCGGATTATCGCTCAAGCCTGTCATCTTTTGCGTCATTTGGTTAAAGATTTGATGCCATTCTTTCGCAGTTTCTATGCTGGCCGGAATTGGAGCTTCACTTGATGGAGTCAAATCCGGCTTAGACTTAAATGATTCAAAAACAGCTATTTTAGGCAAGGAGGGAATCAACAAAGGTTCATGGCGCGCAGTTATTAAATAAAAAGCGCCAATAACTATCACGGCTCCAAGAACCCAAAACCACTTTTTTTTCATCGAACCTCAAAACCATTATAGAGTGGTATGTTTACGGCTTGTCCCCAACGCGCATCTTGAGTTGGTCCCCAAGTTTGATCATCGAGAGTGCGAATGATTCCGTCGGTTTTAAGTTGTAGAGTTTCACGATTAGGTCCCATCACAAAGGCCATATCAGTGTCGTCCCAAGTCATATCCGTCTCAATCAATCGGTCTTGCTCCGGCATTGATTGCATAATTTTGTAGTTATCTAGAACAATAAATAAGCCTTGGTTGCTTTTAAATTGAGTTTTGATTCCTAGAGGCTGACTAGGAAGAGATTTAAAATTTCCCCACGCACCTCGAGGAAAATTATAGAGACCGAAGCGATTTTGCGAATCAATGGCAGCTAAATAACGACGATTACCCAGGTCGTACTCTTCAAGGTCTTTAGGGGCTTGGCCCGAAGGTTGGCCATTCTTTAACGTTAAAAGTTTAAAGTAGGAGTAGCCGTCTTCAGTAGGGCGAACATCGCCGAGCCACTCGTAGGCTTCAAGAGAGAAAGCTTTTTCTGGGTTAAATAATGTGGGGCCAAAGCTCGTTCTCTTCAGGAAACCAGTGCCTGAAACTTCACGAGGGTAAGCGCGATTGCCATCAATAAGGCGAGCTTCTAGTTGATCTTGCCTGATTAAGAAGAGAGCCTCTCGAGGTTGGATCACTTTTTGATTAAAGACAAAGTTTGTGCGGCCAAGCGCCATCAAACGGGCCATTTTTTTATAAAGAGGGTGGAAGTTCTCCCCATAAACAACAACGCGAGCATAATACTCCATTTCAACGGCATGAGAACCACCATAAGCAAAAGTTGGATCGCACCCTGGAAGATTTGAACCCGCGTAGGGGCCAAAAGAGCAAGGGATATGCCTGTAGCCTTCAGTGTGGCGAGCTTCATGGATCACGACGCCCACTCGTCCTAGTGTAGAGAGCTGCGCCCAGCCATCTTGCATGGTGAAGTAACCCATACTGTTATAAGCCGTAGCCCACGGAACATCATTCCCTCTAGACATTCCTTCGGTTTGGTTCTTGAGCCAGTTGTAATATTTGTCAGATGCAACGAAGTTTCCAATGAGAGTGTGTGAGGTTTGGGGGGCAAAACGACCTTCCTCGACAATAGCCAAGTCATTAAAAAGCTTTTTGGAGTCGACTTGTGGATGACACAGTTCTGTTCCCCCAAAACTACGAACATTAATACTAAAATCACGTATATATTGGTCGGCTTTTGGTCCTGTTGTGCACTCGAATTCGTTGTCAAAGACTGGCAAAGCACTAGACCTTTGTGAGTAGATGAAGAAACTGAGTGCAACTGTCGCGAGCCTAATAAACAATTTCATAGATCCCCCCTCTGAAATCTCTTTTTTCTTGGCGGCACCATAGAAGTGTTTTAAACAGAGGGGAAGTTCAATCTCGAGCTAATGCGTAATGTTATCGATCATGACAGAATGCTGAACGCTGATTACCATGAAGAGAGTGAAGTCTCACAAGGAGTTATTCCATCGGCCACTATCAGGATTCAGTAAGTCACAAAAAGCAGGGGTTATTTGCGCTCGCTCTAGGAGCTTTGGGTATTGTCTTTGGAGATATTGGAACTTCACCCCTTTATGCTCTCCGCGAATGTTTTTCCCATGAACACGGGGTGGCGCTGACTCCCGATAATATTATGGGAGTGCTTTCGTTAATTTTGTGGGCGTTTATTCTAACCATTTGTGTAAAGTACATGTTTGTGGTGATGCGCGCTGATAACCGCGGCGAAGGTGGAATCCTTTCGCTCATGGCATTAGCACAAAAGAATGTTAAAAAAGAGGGGTGGGTTTTCAACTTGCTTGTAATCTTAGGCGTTGCCGGTGCTGCGCTTTTATATGGTGATGGAATTATTACTCCTGCTATTTCTGTTCTTAGTGCGGTGGAGGGTCTTGAAGTCCTGGCACCAGGCTTACACAGTTTAGTGGTTCCAATCACTTGTGTAATACTCACTTTTCTATTTGCCTTTCAGGCGGCTGGAACTCACCGCATTGGCGTGGTTTTTGGACCGACAATTCTTGTTTGGTTTGTGTTGATTGGCATTCTGGGAATGGGTTCAATTATAAATAATCCACAAATCCTTTTGGCCGTGAATCCGTGGTATGGAATTCAGTTTCTTTTCACTTATGGCACTTTAGGTGTTTTAATTTTGGGAAGTGTGGTTCTTGTGATTACGGGGGGTGAAGCACTTTACGCGGATATGGGGCATTTCGGAAAGAATCCGATTCGCTTGGCGTGGTTTGCTGTGGCATTGCCGGCATTAGTATTGAATTATTTCGGTCAAGGAGCCCTCTTGCTGAGCAACCCTGGCGCCATCAGCAATCCGTTCTATCTTTTAGCTCCAGAATGGGGAGTTGCATTTTTGGTTATGATTGCGACCTTCGCTACTGTCATCGCCTCGCAGGCCTTGATATCAGGAGTATTTTCATTAACCCGCCAGGCGGTTCAGCTCGGTTTCTGTCCTCGGATTCAGATTATTCATACCTCGAGTCGGGAGATTGGCCAAATTTATATTCCCGCTGTGAACTGGGCGCTTTTTGGAGGAGTGATTTGGCTAGTACTCGAGTTTGGTTCTTCAAGTCGCCTCGCTTCTGCCTACGGTTTAGCGGTCACGGCAACTATGGTTATCACCACAATATTAGCATGGGTTGTGTCTGTGAGACTTTGGAAATGGTCTCCTTGGTTGTCGGGCGCTCTTTTTTCTAGTTTTCTCGCGATTGATATTACCTTCTTTTTGCCCAATATGTTGAAGCTTGTGCATGGTGGCTGGGTGCCATTATTGGTTGGAGGAATCGTTTATTTGCTCATGACCACTTGGAAAAAGGGGCGTCGTATTCTCGCTATGGCACTGAAGGCCCGCTCCATTCCCATGGAAGATTTTTTGCAACAGATTCGCAATAGTCACCCGTTGCGAGTCCCTGGTACGGGAATTTATATGTCGTCAGAGACCTGGGGTGTTCCAGTCCCCTTACTTCACAATCTCAAACACAATAAGATTATTCATGAAAGAGTGATTGTTTTGACAATTCTTTCGGAAGAGTTTCCGAGTGTCCCTCGCGAAGAGCGAGTCAATGTTCAGGATCTGGGACAAAACTTCTTTCGAGTGGTAGCTCGTTATGGTTTTATGGAAACCCCAAAAATTCGTCACATTTTTGAAGCCTGTCGTGCTAAGGGAATTGATCTTCATGTTGAAGAATCAACCTTTGTTCTGGGGCGTGAAACCATTCTCGCATCGAAGTTTCCTGGAATGGCCATCTGGCGGGAAAAACTTTTTGCAGTTATGTCTAAAAATGCCCAGCGGCCAACCGCGTTCTTCAGAATACCTCCGAATCAGGTAATTGAAGTGGGCATCCAAGTGGAAATTTAAGATTATGGGTGTATTAGTTTCCGCATTTCAATTGTCAAAATCCTTTGGGGCGCAGAATTTATTTTCCAAGATCAACTTTTCTATTGATGATGGTCATCGTGTGGCTTTGATTGGTCCTAATGGCGCTGGAAAATCAACGCTTCTTAAAATCATTGCAAAGATTATGGAAACTGATTCGGGTCAAATCAGTTTTTCGCAAGGATTACGTTTGGGTTATCTGGACCAAAATCCGAGCTTCAATTCAACAGAAACTATTTATGATGCCATACTTGGTAGTACAGATGATCCCGATGACCCTGACAATATGTCGCTGACTTGGGAATTAATTGCCAAGTTTGGTTTTGATGAAGCGGGCTTCGGTCATGATAGAAAGGCCAGTGAATTGTCGGGCGGTTGGCAAAAGAAAGTGGCTTTAGCGCGTGAAATGGCCAAGCGGCCAAACTTATTGCTTCTTGATGAGCCCACCAACCATTTGGATATCGAAAGTATCTTGTGGCTTGAAGAATACCTGGAGCGCCAAAATCAGCTTGCTTGTTTAATTATTACCCATGATCGTCTTTTCTTGCAGAATACCTGTGACCGGATTTTTGATTTAGACCGAAAAAACCCTGATGGCCTCATTAAGTTTGAGGGGACCTATGCTGATTTTCTAGCGGTTAAGGGATCGCTACTTTCTGCCCAAGCTCGTCTTGCAGATGCGCAACGAAATGTGCTCCGTCAAGAGACAGCGTGGCTTCGACGAGGCGCTAAAGCCCGACAAACTAAACAAAAGGCCCGTATTGAACGGGCTCATGAATTGGCAGAGGAAGTTTCACTTTTGCAGGAGCGACGTCGAGAACGATTAGCTAAGTTTGATTTTGGCGGTGTTGGTCGATCTCCGAAAAAGCTGATTGAGGCCCAAAAGATCACCAAACGATTTGGTGAACAAATATTGTTTAAGGATTTTGATTTTATCTTACCCGCGCGGGCGAGAGTAGGTTTAATTGGAACTAATGGCTGCGGAAAATCAACATTGATTCGGATTTTGGTGGGCCAGGTTCCGCCAGATTCTGGGACCGTAAAAATCACGGATGGAGTTAAGTTTTCTTATTTTGAGCAGCGCAAAGAGAGTTTAGATCTAAAGCAGAGTGTCCTTAAGAATATTTGCCCTGATGGAGACTATGTTCATCTGCAAGGGCAACCTGTCTATGCGCGATCTTATTTGTCGCGCTTTCATTTTAGGCCGGAGCAAATGGACCTTCCTGTTGATAGACTTTCAGGAGGAGAGCAAAGTCGATTGTTGTTGGCGCGAATGATGTTGCAGACGGAGCAAGTTTTGATTTTGGATGAGCCGACAAATGATTTGGATGTGGATACCTTGGATACTTTACAGGAAGCGTTAGATGAATTTCCTGGCGCCATTATTCTTGTTAGCCATGACCGCTATTTTATGGATCAGGTTGCCACGGAACTTTTAGCCTTTGATGGCAAAGGTGGAATCGAAAGGTTTGCTGATTACTTCCAGTGGGAAGAATGGCGTAAGGGTGGGAGTTCAGAATTGCCGGCAAAATCACCTGGGGTCGAAGAGTCGAAGAAAAACGAGATAAAGTCCGACGGCAAAAAGAGACTTTCTTACAAAGAGCAATTTGAACTCGATGGAATGGAATCCAAGATCATGGTGGAGGAAGAAAGTTTAGCTAATCTTCAAAAAGAATTATCAAATCCTGACATTTCCTCGCAATACTCCAAACTAGCAGAGCTGACCGAATCTATTGGGCGCCAACAGGAAAAAGTGGACGCTCTTTATAAACGATGGAATGAACTCACCTCAAAATAGGCTCTAGTCATTGCTGTTCACTTTTGCCAGCCCTTGTGGGTCCATCACGAGCCTCGCGCCTTCGACTTACAGGAAGTAATTCTCGGCCAGCTCGGAGGTTGCGGCCTCGGTCTCACCAAAGCTAACAGCATTGAGGTTTAGTAAAGCAAAGTGAATTAATGCTTTGTATAAAAAAAAGTCTCAAGATTCGTTTTAAATAAAATTGATTGATCCCGACCGATTTGCTGGGTCTGATTAACTAAACTAAAGGCCAATGGATTGGGGGGGCAAATGACAAGGTTCATTTTAATGTTAGGTTTGTGTTTGGGGGCAGTTAACTCCTTGGCGACCATTAATGTGGATTCCATTCGTATAACGAATGCTTCAAAGGTAGTATTGGGTACTCATGAAAACACCTATTTTGATCAGTTGGTGATCTATGGAGGCACTGCTGGAAGCCTTGAGCAAGGTGCTTGCCGAGAATCTTACGGTACTACCTGTAATAACTGTACTTCTGAAAATCTGCCTTGCAATGAACATCGCATACATCCTGATACTTACTTAAAATTTGAGTTTAAATCTGATGAGACTCTGATGCGCTATAAAGATCTTAAATTTTTTATGAAAATTGGCTCAGTAATTCTCGTTCCTGA
>CAZYOE010000212.1:0-7208 GCA_964648725.1 uncultured Pseudobdellovibrionaceae bacterium
GGTTTGAGGTTTTTCAAAATCGGATTGATCTACCGAAAAAGCAAAATGGGTATCTTCAGGCAAGGCGTGGCGACGAGTCTCTGAATCCACTTCAAGACAAAACCAGAACTCTCCCGCTAAAAAATACGCTCCTCGGGGTTGCTTCATGAATGGCTGTAAACCCAAAATATTTTTATAAAAATCAAATGATCTTTCTAATTCACTCACTGCGATCGTTAAATGATTGAGTCCTCGGATCACACTTTTTCTCCTTGATGCATGATGAATTAAACAATTAACATTTCTTTATCACCGAGTGCCGTTTCCGCAAACGCTTCCAAATTTTTGACCGAACCCCCGCACTGCAAGACAATATTAATTGAAACTACAGAAAAATCCGATTACGTTCCATTATATGCAAATTCTATTTTTCGCTCTTATTAGTTTATTTACCTTGTCACCAACTATTGTCAAAGGCAATGAATTCGCGTTCTGTAAACACCTCGAATCAGTCAAAGGTGGAATGTACACAGATCACTCGAAACTTCATTTGGTAGGCACTGAAAAAGTCACTTCAATACTTGTGCGTAAAGATATCCGGCGACTCTACCTGCTGAATGGAAATCAAATCGTTAAGAACTATCTTATTGCCCTCGGCAAAAAACCACGGGGACACAAAACTCAGGAAGGCGATTTTAAAACGCCAGAGGGAATCTACAGCATCATTCTTAAAAATACCGAATCGAATTATCACAAAGCACTCAAAGTGAGTTATCCTAATGCGCAAGACATTGCTAGAGCTAAAAGACGCAAAGTGAGCCCCGGTGGAAATATTCTGCTCCATGGTTTATCAGATAATCCTCAACGAAAAAAAGAACTCATGGAGGGTGAACACCCCGTTATTGACTGGACCTGGGGTTGTGTTGCTGTAACTGACGAAGAGATCGACGAAATTTTCAAAGTAGTTTCTGTGGATACACCTATCGAAATTTGCCCACTTCCTGAGCTGAATCAAAAAGTCGATTCTGCTGAAGCTGTTAACAATATCAATTGATCAGGAGTTCTTTAAAATTGAAAATTCTACATGGGGCAATACAAGCTTCAATTTCTATGGTATCCCGTCAGATCACATTAGGGAGTTTACATGTCAGACTTTGTACCACCACGTCCGCCAAAATCCTATCGAGTTGTCCTTGAGGTTCTTACAAAGAGCGATCGTCTCGATACCGTTCTTCTTGCGGTTCTCCGTGAACAACGCGAAAATCTTGATCTTCAGAATATTTCTCGCACTAAATTCAAAGAGCTCTTTATTCAAAATAAAGTTCAAATAAAGGGGCAAAATGCACGTCCCTCATCCTCGTTGAATCGCGGTATTACTTACGTTGATATCCTTGGCTATTAATAGCTGGTGCTCATACAGGGCACAATAGGAACAACAGTGCCGATAAACAATCATTATTGTTCGAAAAGTTCATCAGGCTCTACGCCATAAATAATTATTTTCAATAAATATTCTTTAGCGAGTACTAACCCTTTTTAAGCGAAAGGGTCCGGATTGCCCTCGCTGATCATGGTACTGCCCACGAATTTGTTTATTTTGAAATTGACCATTGAGCACCACAAAATAAGTCAGCGCACCACTCGAGCGCTGACCACTCATATCCACTCCCGCCGGTGTCAATTCGGTTTTATATTCCACATTCATGGTCAGATCTGTGGCATTAAAACGATCAGAGGTTCGATGATAATAAGCCTTTAATTTTGGAGTTGTTCCTCCTGCTGCTACTTCTTGTACGATAAACACTTTGACTTCAATATTAAATGGTTCAAGCCCCCGACCTTCTGGTGAAACCGTACCTGTATAGCTTCCTACAAGAGTTTGAAATTCTTCGGCGAGCCGACGATTATAATCTTCTTGGTCTCCTGACGAAGGGGTATCGACGCTTTTGGTGATAAATTTGAGATTCAATTCTCCCCAATACCCAGAGGCTTTTGAGGCGGTTCCTGAAATAACATTATTTTTTAGGGCACTCGTGATGGAATTCAATCCCTCAGAAGCGCCAGGCAATGTGTCTCCGCCAGAAACAGATAAGAAGAGCTGTTCAGTTTCAGCGACGTATTGCACATCCAGTAAAACATTTGGAGCCACCGGAGCAAGTTGTTTAAAACGTGCTTTAAGAGCTGGTCGAAGTTTTGGTTCACCACTTGGAAGCGTGCCATATTTAACATCTATAATATAGAGACCAAGTTCCACTTTCCACTCACGACGAGGCTCACCGCCCGAAGCTTCGCGCAGAATTTGGCCGCGATAAGTTCCAGTAAGCTTTTGGTATTGTTCACGCAATCTCCGGTTATATTCATTTTCATCACCCGAGGGATCCGTATCGACATTTTTACTCACGAAATTGAGGCGTAATTCTCCCCAATATCCAGACGCTTTTGAGGCTGTCCCAGCAATGACATTGTCTTTTAAGCTACCCGTAATGGAATTAAGTCCATCTGAAGAAGAGGAGGAATCACCACCAGCAACAGACAACATCAGTTGTTCTGATTCCGCGACATATTGCACATCCAGCAAGACATTGGGCGCCAAGGGCGCAAGTTGTTTAAATCGCGCCTTGAGGGCAGGTCGCAACTTTGGTTCCCCAGTGGGAAGAGTTCCATATTTGACATCAATAATATAAAGACCGAGCTCAACCTCCCAAACACGACTTGGTTGTTCTCCCGAACCCTCACGCACAATGGTGCCACGATAGGTTCCTGTGAGCTTTTGATATTGCTCCCGCAATTTTCGGTTAAATTCATTTTCATCACCAGAAGGATCGGTGTTAACATTTTTGGTAGTGAACTCTAAATGCAATTGTCCCCATAAGCCAGAGGCCTTCTTGGCAGAGCCTTGAATGGTTTTCTGATTGAGCTTTGCATTGATAGTATGAAGGTCACTAAGACCCGCATTCGGATTCACAAAAAAGACTTGTCCTGTTTCCGCAATAAATTGAGCGTCCAATATCAAATTTGGAACAACTGGCGAGTGCTGCTTAAACACTGCTTTCAAAATTGGTCGAAAGATTACCTCGCCATTGGGTTTTGTTCCGGCCTTAACTTCAAGAGTATATATCCCGAGTTCGATATCCCATTCGGTTTGATTAGAACTGTCAACAGCACCAGAACTCTTGAGTTTTCCTACATATGTTCCGGTGATGATTTCAAATTGTTGACGAAGTTTTTCGGCAATGTGGTCTGCATCACCTTCAAGAGGTGCATCCACTTTTTTCTGAATAAAATCCAAGTCGAGATCCCCTAGTACGCCGGTGGGAGTTTTAACGACACCCAGAATTTTGGAACCATTTATTGAGGCATTAATTGTATGGAGACTATCCATTGATTGAATGCTGTTGGCATTGATAAAAGACAACTCACCCGTCTCTGGAACATATCTCCCGTCCAAAACGATGGGCACTTCAACCGGGTAAATTTGGCGATACACAGCATTTAACACAGGCTTGAAAATCGGCTCACCACTTGAGTTCGTGCCCTCTTTGACTTCTAAAGTATAAATACCCAGTGTCACCATTCGTTCCTCGTTCGCTAAACGCAATTTACCCTGGTAGAAACCTGTTACAAGTCCGTAGTTATTTCGCAAAACACGATTTTTTTCTTCGATCGTTTTATTTTCGCGTTGGTTAATTTCAGAGGATGTGCTGTCAAAGGCGCAACCAACATAGAATAAAGACAAAATTAATAAAATTGCATTTTTCATCCACTCACCCCTGAGCTGATCTTGCGGCAGGCCTATCAGCATTAATTGCAACACATTATATCAGTTTTTTATTTTTTTGCTAGGTTGGCTTGGAAGATTTAAAAAGCTCGTCTTCCAAATGAATGAACATGAAATTTGACCTCACGAGTAATGCCAATGCGTTCTTAAAATACGTTACCATGGGAAACCACGTAGATTGCACCAGCAAAAAGACGCAATGCATCCTCTAAGAACCCAAGAACTTCGGGTTGAGCCACTAAAGCATATATCGATTGTGCCTGTTTCAAATTTGCAAAAGCGGTGCCCACCTTTTCCGATTGTTTGATCCTATGTTCTTTGGGGGTCAAACTCACCTTTGAAAAAGGTGTTTCAGATTGGGGTCTTATATATCCAATTTCTACCTTTGAAAGTCCACGCACCTTGCCTTGGTATTTCCCTGAACGCATCCGTTTTTATTGTCTCTCTACTTTTTCAAGCACATTCAATCTGGATTTTTATATTTTCACGTTTGAGGCGCTCGTAACTGGTTTTCTGCCGTACACCCTCACGCGCGTGCGCGCCCCTTCATAGCAATCATATAAATTAAAGGGCTTTTCAAGTATTGTGATTGCCCCACCCTGAGCTAGTCTACGGGCCTCCTGAAAAGAGTGAATTTCAGAAGCAATACCAAAGAACCTCTACTGCCGCAAAATGATAACCAAACGTCCACAATTCTGTTCTAACGCTTTTTAGATTTAATCTTAGCCTTCTTTGAAGGATTAGCTTTGAAACTAACGCTGGAAAATTGAATGGGTTTACGTTCGCTCTGAGCCCCTTCCTGATCGAGCCCATTTACCGCAGTTATGCGCACATAATATTGCGCGGCCCCAAGCTTTGAGGCTTTGGTGACTCGATCTAGAGACATCGTCGGTTCACCCTCGACTTCCGTAGTATTCACCAAAGTGCCATCTTCACTTTCAACTCGGACAATATATTTTTTGGCACCTTTTATAGGCTCCCAATTGATGACGACATTGCCTGTATTATCGCTATGGATGACGTCCAGATCGGCGGGGGTAAATTGTGGGGCTCCTAAAATGGCAGAGGAGACAAAACAAGAAAGGCTTTCATTGACCTTCAATTCAGCATCAGCCTCTTTAAGGTCATTTTCAATCTTCACTTTCTGCTCGGTGCAGGCCGTGAGCTCCTGAGATTTTGTATCCCTCTCAGTAGCAACGACCTTCAACTTTTCCGTAAACATTGCCTCTGAGTAATAATAAGCTCCTGCGCCACCAATTCCAATACCAATTAACAATCCAATGAACACCTTAAACATTGAGTCTCCATCTGAACCAACTTGGGTCCTTTTAAAATAGTTCACGATTTCAGATTAAAAATCAACCATGTCCGAATTGAGGTGAGAAATTGGCATCCCTAATTAAAGTTTATTGACCTCCCATGAGCAAATCGAACAAAATTTAAGACACATTGAACGGAGGCACCCTAATGGCAAAAACAATAACCGCTTTAGGTTCTTTGATAGTTCTATTGGCCGGATGTTCAGGTATGAAAGTTATCAATCCTAATGATGAAAATAAAGATGCCGGAACAAAAATGCTCGATTTCTCTGATGGGAGTCTCAAAATTGTTTCGACCTACAGCTGCAAACTCGAGTCCATGGGACATAAATTTAATGCCCTCGGAAAGACGGAAAAAGAAGCTCGCATAGAAGTCTTAGCAAAATGTCATGACCGGACGGTGATTTCTTTTTGTAAGGAAGATCAGATTAAATGCACTAAAAACTAAAAATCAGGAAGACCTGCGAACCGGTCGATTACTGAATGTGCCGGCGTCAGAAGTTGAGGCTTTCCTGCCTTATTGTTTTGTTTGGCCCATTCTTTGATCGGCATATTCCCGATAGCTAGAGGAGGCTTAGGGAACTCAACGAAATACTCAGTCTTCGGGTGCGTGAAATGACGTCCAGACGATTTCGTGAATCCAATTTCAACGAGGGCCTTCCCAATCGCTTTTGCGTTGGCCGATGAAATAAAATCGAGGTCTTTCGATTCATATTCGTTGTTCGTGTAGAAAAATGTCGTCCAGGTAACCCTTCGTCCCACCGGATATTAATACAGGCGGCACAAAGAGCGACAGAAATGCGAGGATCCTACGCCCGAGCCACATACAATACCCAAAAGTTCCGACTTGGAAGCGCCACCTTAGAGAAACTGTTCACAGAATTTTTGAAATGCAATTTCAGTAGGCTTATCTAAAAACATTCCTTGTTCATTAATCTTTGAGCGAGCCCCCTTTATTACAAGGCTGTTTTCTAGGGAGATTTCAAAATCCATAGTTTTCAATATCTCAATCAGCTGAGCCTGAGCAAACTCACCTTGAGCTGCTCCAACTATCAGGGCCGCTCTTTTTTTCTGAGTACCCTCATGAAACAACCATTCCAATCCATTTTTTAATATTCCAGGAACACCATGAGCATACTCCGGAGTTGAAATGAAAATAAGATCAGACTGGCTGGCTAGGTTCCTTGCCGTCATGACCACTTCAGGGGTTTCTTCTGAGAACTGATTATCAGGATCGAAGAACGGTAAATTTGCAAGATCAAGGTCAGTCCACTCGTGTTTTACAAAGAATGTTTGAACGGCTTTCAATACAGCCCAATTCGACGATTTTTTTCGCAAGCTGCCACAAACTCCTAGTATCTTCATGCTAAGGCTTCTTTCGCTTTGCTGGCTTTGTCAGAGGAAGGGATAATTCCCTCCTCAAAATATTAACCAGCCTTCTTGCTTTAGACCTTTGCGATGAAGAAATCTTAGTCCATGAAATCCCCTCAAGTGTTGCTACGATTCCAATGAATGCGTTAACATTCAGTCGTTCAGGATAGTATTCAGTCCATTTTCTGCAAACTTCTTCCCATCCGCTTTTTCTAAGATCGCTCAGAGTTTTGAAGCCCAACGATTCCAATTCTGGAAGAGTGACCGGGCCAAAATTCACAAGCCGTGACAAAGGTGTGTCCTCTTTGTTTTCGTCCTCAGAAACAGTAGTGCGTTTTGGTTTGGTATTTTTTGTTCCAGAACTCTTCATGGTGTTCATGGTGTTCATGGTAACTCATTGAAATAATAGGTGTAAACAAGATTTGTGTTCCGCAGATCCGTTCCCTTGTGCTGCGTCTTAGAACTGAGCTGCTGAAAGACGCGAGTTAACTTGGAGAAAAAACCTAACGGCGCGGATAAAATTATGGCTACGAGCCTAAAAACTGCTACAACATTAACTTCTACGTCAATTATTTGAATTTTTTGTGCCACCAATTTGGTGGGGTAATGAAATGAACCATAAATTCACTTTATTTGATACCTTTCCATGAATCACATTTTAATGTAGAAGGTGAGCTGATTCGGGAGGTTGGGATTACTACGCAGTCGTTACAAATCTGGATCTCACTCAGTGGGATTATCAGGAGGTCATGCAGCACCAT
>CAZYOE010000213.1:0-7201 GCA_964648725.1 uncultured Pseudobdellovibrionaceae bacterium
AATAAAGTTGGTTTAGCTTGGGTGAATGAGGAAGCAACTCAGCTTACCGAAAGAGATCATCGCCATTTGATCGATCAATATTTGTCGAATCCACTTTCAAAAAATAGTTTTGTACCAACAGTAGATGTTTCATTACTTGGCAACACCGAAAAGTTGAAGGTTTTATATACCTTCGATTTTGAATTACAGCATGAACTCGATAATTTAATGCATCAATATGCCTCCGATTATGCCTCGGTGGTCGCAATGGACCCTGCGACAGGAAAGATTCTAGCAATGGCCAGCTACGAAATGGGGGAGCCTTCAAAAGAAAACTGGGCCCTCAAAGCTACTTTTCCGGCAGCGAGTATTTTTAAAATCGTTACGGCTTCCGCGGCTCTTGAAAAATATAATGTATCACCTGATTTAGAGATGGGTTACACAGGTGGTAACTATAAGCTGTATAAACGAGACTTATTTAATGAAAATCAGAAATGGGCCCGATGGATTTCATTTAAAGAGGCCTTTGGTAAGTCCATTAATATTTTCTTTGGTAAATTAGCTCTTAAATTCATGCATGCAGATGACTTGCTGACTTATGCGCAAAAATTCTATTTTAACAAAGATCTTTCAGGGGATCTTCCTGCTGAATCGGGCAAGGCCGCTTTGGCCTCAACAGAGCCCTATCACGTTGCTGAGGTGGCCTCTGGCTTTAACTCAATGAATACATTAAGTCCAGTTCATGGCGCCTTAATCGCTTCGGCAATTGTTAATGACGGAGTCATGCAAGCGCCATATGTGGTGGATTCCTTATTGCGCTCGAATGGAACGGCTTTTTATAAGTCAGCGCCCTTTGCATTGGAAAACCCTATTTCCATGACAACAGCTCGTAAACTACGAGATCTCATGAATGAAACAATCGAACACGGAACGTCTCGTAAGTCCTTTAAAGAACTAACTCGGGCGAAACAGTACTCCATTGTTGAGGCCGGAGGAAAAACCGGATCTCTGAATGGTAATAATCCTAAAGGAAAGACGGATTGGTTTGTTGGTTATGCTCGTCTTGGCACACGTATGTTGGCCATATCGGTTGTAACAGTAAATAAAAATTATTGGAAAGTGAAGTCTTCGTATATTGCCCAGCGGATGATTAAAAAATACTTCAAAGAAGATGTGGTTCTATCAACAGCAAGAGCCACCGTTGATAGCAATAAATCCAACCTCTCTGACAATTAAACCAACCGAATTCGGTTGGTCTTTTCGGCAAAACAACTTATACCATATCCAGTTAGAAAGTAGATCAAGCCGACGACGCAGCTAACGATGGGCTCCGAACTAAATGGAAATGGTGGTATTAGTTGAGGTTTTCAATCTTGCCAATGAATGGCAAATTACGGAAGTAGCCTTGATAATCAAGGCCATAACCCACCACGAAATCATTGCTAATATTAAAACCAACATAGTCCAATGGGCATTTAACTTGAGCTGCCTCTGGTTTGTGGAGAAGTGTTACCGTTGTGATGGATTTAGGGCTCCTAGATTTAAGGTAATTTAACAAGTATTGCATTGTTAAACCCGAATCAACAATGTCTTCAACGATGACAACATTTTTGCCTTCAATGGGAGCTGCCAAATCCAATGTTACTTTTACTTCACCACTGGACTTAGTGCTGTTGTGATAAGAGGCAACCCCAAGAAATTCACACCCAAAATCAAGTTCGATATGTCGAATTAAATCAGAGTAGAAAACAAAAGAACCTTTTAAAACCGAGATGACAACCAATTGATCGTTGTCATCCTTAAATTTGGCAGTTATGTCTTTGCCAATTTCAGTGACTCGCTTTTGAATGTCATCTTCCGAAATCATCGTTGAAATCTTAATACCCATCATTTTTAAAATCCCTTTCACACAAAAGAGTTATTCATAATCTCGCCAAATCCACCAGCGCCAGGAACGATATAATCGTTCTCATTAAGTCCTTGCTCCTTACCCCAATTTTTGCCGAGTTCAGATTCCAGAACCTCTTTCGATGAAAGTCCTCTATCTAAACGAAAGGCATATACCCCAATATCTGGGTGAGCTTCACTGACATGTCTAAGATACTCAGGAGTTACAATTAAGTGAAGAGCTAAAAACTTTTTAGCAGGACCTGGGATGTTCTTTTTATAAAAATCAAGGGCAGAGATAATGGTTGTTCCGGTAGCGCCCATGGGATCAGGAAACAGGACATAAGCATCTTTTATATCACCGCCAATCTTATGGCTTCCGATTTGGGTGCCAATGACTTCATGGTTCTCATTGGTCAATCGAGATGCAAAAATATGGTCCTGTCGGATCATTTCTGGTGGGAGTAGCCAATGTAATTGTTCGTAGCATACCTGTGATGGAAAAATTCCGGCTCTGGCCAAATCGACACAAACAGCTTTTTGTTGGCGTTTGATTCGCATTCCGGTTAGAGGTTGCATGGGATGAAACTGAGTCATTCGTGTTGGGGCACTGAAGGTTTCTTGCTCAAACTCGTTGTTCACCGCAATCGATAAAAGCTGTTTATAAAGAACATCTACAGCCTGGTTAATGGTTGGTTGATAGGTGTCTGGGTGGCAAACTCTTGCTAACAATGATAAATGAAAGGGATCATTAAGGAGATGAATGTTGTCCCCATAATGATGGCTTAAAAAGAGTGAATTATAATTTGTCATGCCCCCTGCTGTAGCATGGGGGTTACTTAGAGTCACCTTTGAACTGCATCAGTATAAGCAATTCAGTTTCATTTTGATGATAGGCTGGATAAAAAGACCTTCAATAAAGAATCCTGAAGCCAGTCTTTGTCTTCACCTTTGATGATTATGTGGGGCATGATTCCCGATAAACCTATCAGAGAACCGACATCAGTTTCGAAACGTGTCATGAACTCTTTACGCTGGGTCATCATTTGGCCATCGGGAGTTTGTTCCACGAGGGATCGCGAAATGAATAAATCGCCCGCAAGATGCCCCGCATTTCGCTCTTGTATTGAAACTTGAAAGTTTAAGCCAAAGGGAGCGCCTGTTGAAGGCTCCTGAGCACCACTAAACCACTGAAGTTTCTTCTTAACGATGGGAACTTTTTTAGTAAAACGGTCGAGTTCAATAAATGATCGATGGCTTAACCACTTTGAAGCATTCTTTACAATGGCATAATTCATTTCGCCAGTATCACCACCGGCATCATCTGAAGCTTCAGATTGAAATCGGTGAACTAAATCAGTGGGGGCTTCCACAAAACGAATTTCCAAAGTTAACGGCCCTTTGATCGACTCAATATTTATGGACTTTTCAGCAACATCAGGAGCTTCATCGGTATGAACAGATTCGGCCACAGCAATTTTTGCAGCCCCACTGGAAGGTTCCATTGGAGTAGTCGCTAGGGTTGGGGTAGCCGCTGCAATTTCACTGCTTGCAGTGGCTTCGATGGGAGAGGGCGTAGGAGAAGGACTCGATGTTGACCCACCATGACCATTAGGTGGGGTTATTGGGGTCACTTTCTTTGCCACGTCTCGAGAATAACTAGTATTTGATTTGAGGCTACCAACTTGGCTGGGATTTCTAAGATAGAGAACTGCGGCGTAACCCAATGCCAAAAATATTAATAAAGAAAACAAGGGGCTTTTTACAATTCGTTTCCAAAGAGGCGCTTTGATGGGCTTATAGCTATCCATCTCTATGCCACAATTGGCGCAATAAGTATCTTTAGGCTGGTCAAAACCACATTTTGGACACTTTACTAGCATGTTGATATTAGAACTCTATTTTTAATGATTGCCAAGAATTACTTCGCCCTTTAAGTGAAAGGCCTATGACTCATATTCCGGTTTTATTAAAAGAAGTAATGGACGCCACCCAGGATTTAAATGTCAGCCATATTTTTGATGGTACTTTTGGACGAGGTGGCCACTTGTTGGCCTTACTGGAAAAGTTTCCAGAAGCTAAAGCCGTAGCGTTTGATCGGGATGTTGACGCCATTGAATTTGGCCAAACAAAATTTATTCATCAATTGGAATGCAAGCAATTACAGTTGGTACATCGGGATTACCGCGATTTTAATGTGGGCGATTGGGGAACCTTTGATTTTATGCTTCTGGACTTAGGTGTGAGTTCGCCACAGTTAGATCTCGGTCATCGTGGATTTAGTTTTTATCAGGACGGTCCTTTGGATATGCGTATGAATACCAATGAAGCCGAAACTGCTGCTGATCTCCTTAATGAACGATCTGAAGAAGAGTTAAATCGGATTTTTCAGGAACTAGGTGAAATTCGCAGGCCGTATAGAGTTGTGAAAGCCATTGTTCATGATCGTATTGATAAGTCGTGGGAATCCACCAAACAATTGGCCGGAATGATCGAGCGAGTTGAAGGATGGCGGGTGAAAGGCCATCACCCCGCGACTCAGTATTTTATGGCGCTGCGAATGGCCGTGAATACCGAGTTAGAAGGTGTGCAGCAGGGTGTGCGCCGTTGTACGGCTGGACTAAAGGATGGAGGTCGTCTGGCGGTAATTACCTTTCATTCGCTTGAAGACCGAATCGTAAAACAAATTTTTAAAGGTGATGTCACGGGCTTTTGTGTAAATAAAAAAGTTATACAAGCAACCGAAGAAGAAGTTAAAATGAATCCACGGGCAAGGAGTGCCAAATTAAGAATTTTCCAGAAAGGGAAACCCCGTGGAGATACCAAGAAATACAATAAGGAGCTTGATTAGCTTAACTTTTATAATTGCCTCCCTTTTTTCCTTGGCGTTTTTACAGATGGAAGAACGTCGCCAAAATTATCAGGTTCTGAAATTAAATCGTGAGTTGAAGCAAGCAATGGAGCTTCGCCGCAGTTTAGAGGTGAAGCGACTTAGCGCGCTTCGACCTCAGAAAATAGAAAAAGAAATCCAAAGTCGAACAGCATTTATACAGGCAGAAACCGATCAAATCATTCACTTGCCCAGCACTGGCCCCCATGTTACCGCAGGCGCTGCGGTGGAGCCTAATCTATGAAATCGAGAATCGTAACCGTTTTTATAGGCTTTGCGGTACTCTGGAGTTTATTGCTTCTGCGCGTCTTTGTGCTGCAGATGTTTCCCCATCAAAAACTAGAGCGACTGGAGGCTCGGCAATATGAAACGACGGTTAAAATAGAAGGCAGGCGAGGCTCCATTTATGATCGTAATGGGGTTGAGCTCGCAATGTCCGCCCCTGCGTATTCATTGTATGGAGATCCGAAGGAGCTAGGGGAACAGCGCACAGAATCGGCACGCAAGCTTCAAAAGGTTCTGGGTGTAAAATTCAGAGATCTATTAAACTTGTTTAAAGATAAAAATCGTCGTTTCGTTTGGATAGAACGGCAGTTGACGATCGACCAAGTTGAAAAAGTTAAGAGTTTAAAAATTCATGGTTTAGGCTTTATCGAAGAGCCTGTTCGCGTTTACCCCGATGAGGATATTCTTAAACCAATTTTGGGTGTCGTTGGGCGTTCTGGTGTGGGCCTGGAAGGGGTTGAACGGCAATATGATTCAGTTCTACGGGGTAATCCCAAGAAGGTTCAAGTTCGCCGAGATGCGCGAGGCCGTCCCCTGCAGGTGAATGGACTTTTGGTGACCGAAGTTGAAGAAGGAACGGATGTTCAATTAACTATTGATCGTGAATTGCAGTATGTACTTCATCGTGAATTAAATCGCACCGTTTTAGATCAGGAAGCTGCCGGCGCAGTGGGGATTATCCTTGACGCGAAGACCAGTGAAATTCGGGCGATGGACGCGATTGGCTTACCCATGGGTGGAGAAAAGCTAAATCCGGAGAATTGGCGTAATCGTCCCATCTTAGAAGCTTTCGAACCCGGCTCGACAATGAAGACCTTTATTATTGCAGCCGGTCTGCAGCAAAAAAACTGGCAGCCCAATACTCGCTTTGACTGCGAAAATGGAATTTTGAAAATTGGCAAAAGAGTTATTGGGGAGGCAGACACTCACCATCGCTTTGGCTGGCTCAGCATCAGTGAGATTCTTGCGGTTAGCTCAAATATCGGAATGGCAAAAATGGCATTTGCTCTTGGAGAATCATCGGTTAAACAAATCTTATATAAGTTTGGATTCGGGCAAAAGACAGGTGTTGATTTACCAGGTGAAGCCAAAGGAATTATTCAAAAAGGGAAATGGAGTCAGCATTTACTCAGTAACGTTTCGTTTGGTCATGGCTTAGCGGCCACTCCCATTCAGATTGCCAATGCCTATGCTGCCATCGCTAATGGTGGAATTTTAAAAAAACCACGAATCACAAAGCAGCTTCCGCAGGTGCTTGGCGGATGGATTCCCCCTTGGGATAAGCAAATAAAAATTATTGGTACTGAAGACACTCGAATCATGTCGGAGGCCGAAGCACAGACTTTGCGCTTTCTCTTGGCTGGGGTGATGGCCAAAGGTGGTACTGGTGTTAGCGCCATCGTGCCTGGTTATCCCGTCGCGGGCAAGACGGGGACCGCCCAGAAAGTTAATCCCAATGGCAGAGGTTATTTACCGGGAACTTATGTTTCCAGTTTTGTGGGGATGATTCCTGCTAATGATCCAAGTTTTGTAATCTACGTAGTGGTAGATTCACCTAAAAAACAATATTATGGATCTCAAGTTGCAGGGCCTCTGTTTTCCAAACTTGCTACTTTTGCTGTTCGACATGAAGGGATCGCTCCACGTTGGCTGAACGAACAACAAGCCCAGGGGCTATTGCCAAGTTTGGCTGTAAAAGCAGAGGCTTCGGTGACTCCAGAGGCATTGCAAGTGGCTTCACCAGTTGATCCCGAAGGGATGCCGAACATCTCTAATCTGACTCTTCGAGAGGTCCAGGAGCAATTGTTGAATCGAGAACTCAATATTTCCATCCATGGTTCAGGAACCGTATCTCGTTTTTATCCCGAGGAAGGAACTCCATTGAAGGACAATGACAAAGTTGAAGTATGGTTGAGTCAGTAAAGGTTGCTTCCAAGTCAGCAATCCCGGAACAGCTTTTTATGTCATGGACATGGCTCATTGAGGGCGTCTTAAGAAAGAACTATTTTTTTCATTCTCGAAGTTACACATCGCGCATAGATTTTTAAATAAGTAGAAGGGTTCGATATTTTTTATCGTAAAGTCGAGTTAATGGTATTGGAACCTAATTTGGAAAGCTCTGCCGCATTCGAAGCCTCTTCCAGTTGGCAGGGGCATCCT
>CAZYOE010000214.1:0-2846 GCA_964648725.1 uncultured Pseudobdellovibrionaceae bacterium
AATGAAAATAATTTTTTTGATTTAAATTTTAGGGCTATTTACCGAACAGACCCTATTTAATACAAATGAAACCAAGTATTTGTTGGGAGCTCAAATCAAATTGTAATTAACCACTGATCCTAAGCCTCGTTAATGGTAAATACCGAGTAGGTCGATGGCAAAGGCAGTGGATGAATTGATTTCACCACAGGAGCGCAAAGGGCGCCTTATTGAAAGACCACTTTTAATATTTCGAATAGAGCAGGGATGCGATTATTTCGAATTTTGATTCCATTAACGAGAAGGGGAACCAGAGTTTCCTGCTGAGTTAGGCCACCATGATGGCCTTTGTATTTATCAATAAAACTGATACCTTCCGCCGCGATAATCACGGCATCCGGGTGCTGAGGCGAAGCAAAATAGGCTAACAAATTTTCAAAGGCAAAAGGCGGGAGTTCAAAAGGGCCAATAACTTTCTCAAGTTCATCGAGGCAGTACTTTTTATTTTTGTAAGAGATTGAGACCATATAAGGTGAGCAGATAATGTCTTTAGAATAGGTAAAACTCCATTGTGCGTGTTTGGAAATTATCTGTAACTGGCCCTTGCTCAATATGGCAGTGAGGTCAATTTCCGGCTCATGGGCGAGGTCCTTTAAAAAGTGAATGGTTGATGAATTTAGCTTAGATCCATCGGCGTAAAGACTGATCGTGCGACCTTCATTGATTGCGTCAATATTGGGAAATTTCGCTGCTAGTTTTGGCTCTAAGTTGTAATGCTTTTGCACCTCAATGAAGCCATGATCAGCGGTTAGAATACTGCCGACATAATGTCCGCTCTCTTGCGCAGATTTTAATAATTGAAAAATGTTTGCGAGCTCGGCATCGACCTTATTAAGGTACTTTCCAATCTCCTGGGAGGAGGGACCGAGGTCATGGGCTAAACCATCAACTCCAATCAAATGCAGGAAAACAAAGTCAGGCCAATCCTGTGGTCTGTTGCTCCGGAGGAGAGTTTCGAGAGCCTTAATGTTGCGATGGTCAATAGCGAAAAAGTCTTTATTTAAATAGGATGCGCCCATTGGTAAATCTCCAGGGTTACCTGCTGTGGCGCCAGCATAAAGGCTTTGCGCAAAGCTCACGCTAGATCGACGTTTTTTATTTAATTGAGAGTATACTAAACTGGATTCTTTAATTTGATTCAACCACAGTAAGTCACCTCGTTTTTCAAAATCCAAGAGTTTCGGAGTTCTCTGGTTGGTAGAGCGAAGCAGCATTTGGTTGCCAAGGACTGAATGCTGACTGATTGGAGTGAGAGTTAAGAGAGAGGCTAAATTAGGGAAAGTCAGGGAGGGAAAAGCACTATGCGCTAAAGGATAAGAATCCGGTGAAATTGCAAAAAAATTATTTATTTGCGGGACGGAATCAAAATTTTCCGAAAGCATTGTGGCACCGAGGCCGTCAACGAGAATCAAGACTATGGTGCGTTTTCGGTAGGATTGGAAGTTCACCGGAATTTTTTCTTGGTAGTCTTCATTCACTTCATGGGAACTCACACAACTTGTGGTCAAGGCTACTAGAATTAGTGAAATCAAAGGTTGTAAGACTGAAGATCGAATAGTCATTAATTCAAGATGCCCTTGATACCTGTTGAGTAACAAGGGGCGTGGCCCTAATTTAGCAAATTTACAACGAAGTATGCGGTTTCTCGGCACCCATAAGTAGATTCTGCTGAAAAAGTGCCAAATTCGAGGCGACAACCTTCAAATCGAATGAGGCGTAGTAGGGCGGGGTTTCCCCTCTGTGAAGGGGTGCCCACGTTGAGTGAAAGATGAAGCGAACCCAACGCAGAAGTTGGCCTTTTTCAGCAGAATCTAAGTATATCTGGATCGACTTCTTAGAGGACCGGTTCTAAGCGGGCATATTTAGCAACAAACTTTTTAATTGTACGATCTTGAAACAATACACTCACTTTTAGGTCTTCACCTTGACCTTCCACTTCAAAGACTTGTCCTACTCCAAATGTTGGATGGCGTACTTTCTTGCCCTTACTATAAATAGAACTTGTTTTAGCCGGTGCTTTGGGTATTTCATCCGGAAAATGCTGAACATCCCACTCATCGGAATGATACCCTTCACCAGAAACACTTTTGCTGGCAATCGGGGAGCTGAAAAAACTTGGCTTTGCGGAAAATGGCTTCTTCCACTGTATGAAGTTTTTGGGGAGTTCATCGAGAAAGCGGCTAGGCTGATGGAATTGCTCCTGGCCCCAAACGCGGCGAGATTGGGTGTAAGTGAGAAATAGATTTTCGCGGGCGCGAGTCATGCCCACATAGGCAAGGCGTCGCTCTTCTTCCACTGAAGTTGGGTCTAAGTCATCCATGGAGCGGAAGCTTGGGAATAAGCCTTCTTCAAGGCCCACAATGAACACCAACGGAAACTCGAGTCCTTTTGAAATATGTAAGGTCATTAAGGTAACGGCGTTGCGCTCTTCTTTCATATCATCAGCATCACTCACCAAAGCCATTTCTTCGAGGAAGCTGGTGAGAGTGGCGTCTTTACCGCGTTCTTTTTCAAATTGTCCTATAGCATTACTGAGTTCTTCTAAGTTTTCAATTCGAGCTTGCGCTTCTGGTGTTTGTTCGATGGTCAGTTTTGCAACATACTCGGTTTGATCAATCGCATACTTATAAAAATCTAAAAGTCCGACTTTTTCAGATTCGAGTTTGAGTTTTTCCATGAGCTCGACAAAACGTCGAAGCTTCTGCGTAATTCCCGCGGCGAACTCACGGTTATCGATGGCATGGGTAAGGCTCTGCCAAAGGGGCCACTGACGATGAGTCGCAATTTCTTCTAGGCGTTCTAAAGTT
>CAZYOE010000214.1:2856-7164 GCA_964648725.1 uncultured Pseudobdellovibrionaceae bacterium
GTGGGAGTGTTTATAACGCGCTTTAGGGCTAGATCATCTTTTACATTGATGGTGAGACGCATGTAGCAGAGCATGTCTTTAACTTCCATGCGTTCATAAAACTTAACGCCTCCAACAAGGCGGTAGGGAATGGAGTTCATTCGCAGTTGCTCTTCGATAACCCGAGACTGTGCGTTGGTTCGATAGAATATAGCACAGTCAGCCCAATTTTTATCGCCGCGGCTGACTCGGTCGAGAATCGTCTTTACAACAAATCGCGCTTCGTCATATTCATTTTTTTCTTCCTTTATCAAGATGGGATCGCCTTCGGGGTTTTGCGTGAAAAGAGTTTTGTCTTTGCGTTCTGTATTATTGCGGATGAGGTGGCTGGCGGCCTTGACGATCGTTTGTGTTGATCGGTAATTTTCTTCGAGTTTAATCACATTTGCTTCTGGGAAATCCTTCTCAAAGTTCAAAATGTTAGAAATATCAGCGCCACGCCAACTGTAAATTGATTGATCTTCGTCGCCGACAACACAAAGGTTCCGGTGCTGGCTGGCGAGTTGTTGTACCAAAAGGTATTGGATATGATTGGTGTCTTGGTACTCATCGACCATAATATATTTGAACTTTTGTTGGTAACCAGAGAGTAGGTCGGGGTACATGCGAAAGAGTTCATAGGTTTTTAACAGTAAGTCACCGAAGTCCAGTGCATTGGCCTGTTTTAATTGGGCTTCATACAGGCGATAAACTTGTAATGTTTGTTCATCTAAATGAAGTTTAGTTGATTTGGCAGCGTCTTCAGGAGAGAGCGCCAGCATCTTTGCAGTATTAATGCGTGATTGAAAATTTTTGGCCGGAAAAATTTTGTCGTCGATATGAAGCTGAGTTAAGACACGTTTCAACAATTGCAATTGATCTTGGCTATCATAAATATTAAAGAATGGCTGGAAGTCGAGCATAGTTATATGAGTTCGCAAAAGTCGAGCGCAAAAACTGTGAAAGGTGGTGACCCAAAGTGGAACGGTTACGGTATAGTTAAGGTCTCCTAAAATTTGGTAAATTCGGTGTTCCATTTCTGAGGCTGCTTTATTTGTAAATGTGACTGCCAATATTTCTTCGGGATAGGCAAAACCTTCAGCAATGATACGAGCCATGCGATGAGTGAGGACGCGAGTTTTTCCAGATCCAGCGCCAGCGAGAATTAAGACAGGTCCTTGTAATGTTTCCACAGCCCTCTTTTGTGGAGGATTAAGGTTTTTAGTAAGAATATCTGTGGGTTGCATCTATTTGGTCCTCCCATAATGTCGCCGCCATCCAGATTTATGACTAGTATAGTCATAAAAACTAATATAAAGCCGGATGTTTACAGCAAGAATGGGGAGTTTTCTCCTGAAAAGTGGTTGTGGTCAATAGTCTGTGCAAGGAAGAGAGGGGCAATGGAAAAACAGAAACTGAATGTTAAGACGCCATTAGTATTTGTCTGCATATTAATGGCAAGCACGACTGTGACATTGACATCCTGTACTCGCTCAAAAGATTCTAAGATGAGCCAAGAAGTTTGGCTTCCTTGGCCTAATCAGCCAGGCACTTACACGATCCAAAAAGTTCAGGTTAATACCATTTCTGAATGGGCGCCCTTGAGAGGTACTGCTGCCCAACTTCGTAGTCACGTTAATCGAATTGATGACAACTTTTATTCCTCGCAAGAAGTGATGATGGAGTATTCTCACGACAAGTCGGGAGCGATCATTCCTTTGACCCAGTTTTCAACAGAGGTCGCTTCTATTTATGCCCATATGGAGCGTTTTCAGAAATTAGACATAGAGTTGAGCATACCTGAAGCTTCAATTGCTCGAAAAGTCTATGTGAAGTTTATTGAAGATATCGGTGGTGGAGAGATCCTGTTTAACAATGCATTTTATGATGCAACTGTAGACTCGTTTTTTGTTGTCCCGTATCGCGGAGCACGTTTACCCCTTTCGGTGAATAGTGCGGTCTTAGCCCATGAACATTTTCACTCTATTTTCGCAAGGTTACTTTTAATCCCACTCCTTAAAGCCTCAAAGTCCAAGGACAAAAATATTTTTAGTATTAATGAATTTTCGCCTCACATAGAGGGTTTTGCGAAGTCGGTTTTTAATGTTTTTAACCTTAAAGCTCCAAACAATCGTACTGAATTGAAAATGGATGAGAGCACGGCTTCGGCAGATACTGGAAGGACTCAGTTTATGAACAAAGCCATTTTGCGAGGTTTGAATGAGGGGCTCGCCGATGTTTGGGGTTGGATGTACAGTGCCGATCCTTGTTTTATGGCGCCTTCGTTTGGCAATGATGTCAGTGATGAACGATGCCTTACAGTAGAACCGGGTCTTTTGCGAATGACCGGAGCCGAAACTCTCGGAAGTAAGTATTCCTCCTGGAAAAATAAAGACGCTCAGGCAGTTAAGTATGGCTATGAGTTAGGTACTAATTTAGCGCGAATGCTATTTTTGAGAATGGAGGAGCGTGGCGACTTTGCCAATGGGGAGACAAAGAAAAAATGGGCACAAAGAATTGTCAATATTTTGCCGACCTTTCTTCCGCACATGATTAAAGTTTACGTTGACGAGCAAATGCTGAATTCGGTTATGCAGTGGGAAAAGAGTGTTGATACTCTACTCTTTGGTCCCGGTTCAATGCCGGTTCCAAAAGAACGCTGCCATCGTTGGGCATTAATCTTAAAAGGTAAAGAGCCATTTGAAAATTTTAAAGCTCAGTGTGGTTAATAGTTTTTATTTAGTAAATAGTTGAGCCTACTTTCGTATGGTAATTAGGAGAAAGTTGATGTTTAAAATAAATTTTTCATGGCAATCAACCTGGCTCATGACTTTGATTCTAGTGTCTCAGTCATCATTTGCCTTTGTGGAGCAAGTGCTGAGTTATCAGGAAAAATATAAGACTTCGTTGGGGCTATTCTCTGCGAGCGGCAAATTTCAAGAGACTGCTGAAGAGAGTGAAATGGAGATGACGGGTGTTGGATTATTCGGAGAAATTAGTTTGCGTCGAGCACCTTGGACTTTAAGAGTCGACACTTATTCCACCCAACGGAAAACAGGGAACGAGGGGTTGTCGGTTAAAAATATTTACCGTGAATTCCGAGTATGGGGTTTGGGGTTTGTTGAAATGGGAGATGTATTTTCACTCTTCGGGGGACTGGGCGCAGGAGTTCTTTATCCTGAAACAAAAATGTCTGTTTTGGGACAGTCAAAACTGCTGCCCGGTCAATCCAATGCACTAGGCGCTTACCTATTGGGAATGCGATGGCGCATTCCAGTTGGAGTCTTTTTTGATTTATGGAGCCAAACCAGCTATGCGCCAGTTTATCCCAATGGAAATTTAACCTCTTTCGCGATGGCTCTTGGCTTTCAGTTTTGAATAGTTGAAACCTTTTCGTGTAAGGTCTTAATTTTGAGTTGTAGTGAGTTGTTTTCTTGTTTTAGCAATCACCTTTTTCAAACATAAGTGCCAAGCTTTAGTATCTTTGATGCATTACTTCTTTTCTGCAAAACATAAAAAGATTTTAGTCGAGTTTAACGGAACCCCAGCAATGCTATTTTTGGCAGGGCCTTCAACTTTATGATAAAGTCATAACAATTGCTCGTTATCAAACCAATAAATTGGTCCAGTTTAAAATCATGCTTTGCGAATCTATAAACAGGGTTTTAATCTGAAGTCATGTTTCCTACTCATACAAGAATCTTAATTTGTGATGATATGCCGGCTATTAGAGATATGGTCGCTCGTGAGCTTCGCCATTTGGGTTATACTCAACAAGCAGTAGCTTCTGATGGTGCAGAAGCTTGGAAGGCCTATTGTGAGGCTCTTCAAATAGATCCCTTTGGATTGGTAATCTCCGATTGGAATATGCCTAATCTTACTGGTCTGGAGTTTTTAAAAAAAGTTCGAACAAATTCCCAAGGGGCAGACACCCCCTTTATATTACTCACGGCGGAGGGGCAAAAAGAGCAAGTCCTTGATGCAATTACGGCGGGAGTTACCCAGTATATTCTTAAACCCTTTTCTTCGAAAAACTTCGAGGAAAAGATTAAGGCTGCCTGGGTAAAAGTGAGCACTCCAAAGTCTGCCTAGAATTAGTGCTTAAGTCTTCGATCATAAAATCTGAAAAGTGTAAAGTTGACAAAATAAACCGGCAATGGTTTAAACAAAGTTCTCTGTTTGCCAAATCATTTTGAGAATGCGCGGGTGGTGGAATTGGTAGACACGTACGTTTGAGGGGCGTATGCCGAAAGGCGTGAGGGTTCAAGTCCCTCCCCGCGCACCATTCCC
>CAZYOE010000215.1:0-6885 GCA_964648725.1 uncultured Pseudobdellovibrionaceae bacterium
TTACCAAGTCTTTATTAATGCCATGAGGGTTGCTGGGATCGCAAAATCAGGTGGTTTACGATTGCGCGAGCCTTTTG
This sequence comes from uncultured Pseudobdellovibrionaceae bacterium, assembly GCA_964648725.1. Taxonomy (GTDB): domain Bacteria; phylum Bdellovibrionota; class Bdellovibrionia; order Bdellovibrionales; family Bdellovibrionaceae; genus CAUJGP01. The sequence continues at coordinate 78 of CAZYOE010000215.1, forward strand.
AATTCGATTCCGCTGAAAGTGATTTTTTTTTACTGCTCATTCAATATAATAAAGCCGCGACCCCGGAATTAAAGTTGGTTTTTGAGCGCCAAATGAAGGTGGTTCTCCTACAACGAATGCAGGTAAAAACAAGAATTACTTCCGGCATTGTACTTAGTCTCGAAGATCAAGTTAAATATTTTAGTCGATGGCACTATTCAGCAATTCATACAGCTCTATTGATTCCTAGTTTGAGATCGCAAAAAAAATTGGAGTCTTACCTTAATCTTGATGCCGAACTCGTTCAAGAAACCTTGGAGTTTTTAGAGCGAATTCAGCTCATTCGAAAAGAAAATCAGAAGTTGGTTCTGAATGATTTTCGTATGCATTTGCCTCAGGATTCGGATTTGATTGATATGCACCACAATAGCTGGCGAGTGAGAGCGATTGAAAATCTACAGCGAAGAAGAATTACAGATTTACATTATTCATCAGTCTTAGTGCTTTCTCAAAGCGATGCCGATGAGTTTAAGAAACGACTTTTGAGCTTATTGGAAGATTTCGAGATTCGAATTAAAGATTCCGAAAACGAGGTTCTGTATTCTCTTGGCATTGATTGGTTTCAACTCAAGAGATCTTGAACTGGGTTCTGGCCTTATAAATCCTGCGAGGTCCATCTTGGGAGATCCTCTTTGTTTGAGTCTGAGAAAACTGAATCAATACCCGAAGTCGGCGAGTGGAACTAAGTAAATAAAATTTGTGAAGAACTCCCAGGCTTCATTTCAGTTTATAGTAAGCCATCTAATGCTAACAACTAGGCATTTTGGGCCGCATTGAACTCGTTTTGTTCGTATCTCCGCTCCTAGGTTCTTCTTGAAACTTAAGGGCAAGATTTCCTGAATAGTCCATTTTCACGCCCGTCCGCTGAAACATAATCCTTGTTTAGCAGCAAATTGTTGAAAACGCCCCATACAAAGCACTCGAAAGCTCTTTGTGAACGGCTTTTGGTGGGCATCTGGAAAACAACACTTTCCGCTTTGGAATTCCTAATCGTTCGAACTCTTCAAAGGTACTTCGTAAATGATTTATACACCCAATGCATCGTTAAAAAGAATTTATTTACACTAGAACTTGGCACAGTTGTCGCATTATCTGAAATTTCAAAGACTTGTCACTTGGGCAGCGGAAAATTATTTCCACATAATTGGGTCGGTATCGGTAATGAAAGCTAAGTCGAGTCTAAAAGGAGTCTAAGATGTTTGGTTCTTTATTCAACTTGCGAAAAACTATTGTCGCGATTTTATTTAATCTTTTGGCTCTAAATTTTACTTGGGCACAACATGAACCACCTGGTTCCCTTATTGGAGAGCCATCCAATTTGCCCTGGTGGCATGATTCTGATGATCACTACTCACCCACAAGAGAGGAGCTTAAAGCCATATTTGAATACTTTAGGAATTATGAGAATCCAAAGTCAGGTATTCCGATGGTCGTGCAGCAAAACCTATGGTTGGATGCGAACGAACCTGCAGAACCAAAAGTTCGATATAGCACAAACGCAGATAAGTTTGATTCTCGTTTTTCACCGTTGTTGAATGCCTTTGTTGCTGTTCCCGACAAAGTTGGGCTCAAAAAATTGGCAGATATAATTATCAGTCGATTAGACAATGTCATTATTCCTTCGAATGATTTGATTGAGGCAAGTACAGGTTGGCTTGAACCTTATTTGAGCGTTTTAAACTATTATTCGAAGGGTAATGGAAACTATGATGCCAAATGGGATTCTGTAACTCCGTACGCTCGTCCTAAGAACTACACTCAGAGGGATTTTCTAGAAGATATCTTACAGAAAATGACAGTCACCCAGCTAAATGTTGCAGTGGCTCTGGCAGATATTTACCTAAACTTTATACCAGAATACTATGAGCAAATCAAAAACTGGCGCCCTGGCTTCAATTTGAATCAAATTATTGACTATATGGTATTTGAAGGTCGTGAACCCGTAAATCTTTTGGCTCATGTCCTCCATCCAGAACGAAGTGAGATTCGACGAAATTACCAAGAACACTCTACACCGTACTTTTCTCAGGAAATTCCGATTAAGTTTTATACAAGGTCCAGGCGAAACTATTACTACTATATCCCAACTGATGTTTGGACAAATCCTGGAAAGATTATAGGAGACATCGTGCAATTTCGGATATTTAAAAACCAACGCAGCAAAAATGAATTTTCATTGGTTTCGTGCGTGAAATCTCTCCAGTAAGCAACTTAAGATTTAGAAATAATAAATTAAGAAATAACTCTATTTTAAGCATTCTTTACCGACAGTAAGGTATGAAAAATATTAGAATTCACCAAATTCAAAAGACACTTACTTTTTTATTTATGACCATCAGTCTTTTAGTTGGTTTCCAAAATTGCGATGGAAGCGGGGGTGGTGGTGGAGGAATGCTGTTGGCATTTCTGTTGGAACTTATTTTGCCTGCGCCGCCTTGAGTGCAGGAACAGTTTATTGTTGGAGTAGTGGAACGCTGGGGCGATTAGGAAATGGTTCTCAGGCCGATTCTATAAACCCCGTTGCAGTTAGGGGATCTAAAGCCAACTATCGTTGTCGTTTTTCTTAGCCCTATACACTTGTTGAATCCCTCGCTTCAAAAAGAAGACTGGAGGCATCTTCGTGAAAATTACCTTCGAGTTAAACATCAAGCAACAGAACGGATTAATACTAAAACTGTAAAGGCTCCATTTCCTATTTAATTGGTAGCGGAAAAAAATCAAAAAATTGCTGTGGTGATCTGAGTCAAAGTGGCCTTGTTCATTTGTGAAATTCACGAATCTAATTCATCTAAAATGATGACGGTCTCAAGAAATTGTGAGTATTTTTCAAGTCAATACCTATTCGCTAATGGTCCAGATGTAACGCTGATAAGACGTTTTTCGGTTCAAACTGAGAAGGTCTTGAAAAGAGTTTAAAGTGTTTCTAAACGCACGAAGAAGAGAGGTACAATAAAGCTGTGTCATAAACGTTTATTTGAACATGATAGTTTTAGTCACCGAAAAGGGGGTGGCTTTGTGTACCTCGGGCCTCAGACCTCAGACCTCAAACCTCAGACCTCAAACCTCAGACCTCAAACCTTTTATTATATTTCGTAGTTAGTCTTGCTCCTCTTATTCTTGTTGGTTGTGGTGGCTATTTTGTCGCAGACATAAGATCGAATGAAAAAACCGATCACTCGTCGTCGGTCTCTAATCCATGTCCAAATAATTTTGTCACCTCAGGACCTTGTGTGGTTGAAAAGGCCGGAGTCAGTGTCTCTGATGTTTTCGGCTTTGGCGTAACATTGTGGACAAATTCAACCGCGACGACTGAAATAACGGCAACCATTCCCGACGCCTTCTATGCCAATCAACAATTTGAGTTTACAGAACCTAATATTTTAGCCTCGAACATCAAATCTGGAGTCAGTATTTTTGGAGTAACGGGGAACCTCACTCCTGCCTTTGCTGCTTGCTCAGAAGATACAGGGGCTTTGAACGTGGGCCGTGTTCCACCTCAGCCAATCGTTATGTGCCTTCTGTGTCAGGGTCGGATATTACAGTTTGGGATAACAGCGACAATAATACGACCGTCACAGCGAGCATTACTGATGGATATTACAAGAATAAATCAATTACCTTTACCGATAGTGATCTATTTGCTGGAAACATTTTAAACGGAATTAACATTTTCGGGGTAGTTGGAACAGCGACGGCAGCTTATAGCCCCTGTACCGACGATGCTTTAAATGCCGGTCAGTGCTCCACAGTGGCTAATCGCTATGTCTATACCGCCGCCAACGGTGGCAGATCAGCTAATTGTGCGGCAGGATTAAATGGAAGCGCATGTTGGACTAACAGTACAAGTCAATATGTCACTGGAACGCTTGGCGCTAACATCACCAGTTGGACAAATGCCAGCTCCACAACCACCGTTGATGGAGCTATATCACTCGGTTACTATCCAGGCAATACCATAGCGTTTACCGACGGGGCACTAATTGCTTCTAATATTAAATCTGGAGTCAGTATTTTTAATGTGGCAGGCAGCTATACTGGAAGTGGTGTTACGTTGATGTCTAACATGCACCGGCATAAAGCTACCGCGCAAATCACTCAAGAAACCGAGGCCATTACAAATACAGGATCAGCCTATCCGAATGACAATCCAGGATATACCTCTTGGGGAACCTCAGGAATATTAACAACTGATATATATTCGAATTCAGTCGATACAAGCACCGATATGCTTATGTTAAGCGACGATAGTTTTATAGTCGCAGGACATGCTTATGCTTCAAGTGTTCGTTATGTCACGATGGCAAAATACACCAGTTCGGGTACACTTGATGCAAGCTTTGGGTCATCGGGTATTGCAAAAACGGCCGCAAACCCAAATGCCTATGTGGTGAGTATTGGCACCACTCCAAGTGGAAAAATTCTTGCTGCAGGAAGTTTTGTAAGACCATCGCGCGATTACTGTTCGGTCTACCGCTACACTTCAGCGGGTGTACTAGATACCACGTTTAGTATTGATGGAGGTACCGATACAACTTTTAGTAGTTCTTCAGATTGCAATCCGATAGGGGTCACGGCGCTTTCTGACGAAAGCATAGTTGTTGGCACTCGCATTTATTCGACTTACTTAAGCGGTGGGCTTGTCAAATTTAAAAATGACAGCACTTTGGATACGACATTTAATTCGAGCGGCCGAATTCAATATCAAATTCCAAGCGGATCTATCGATTTTATGAAGGCAATGATTCAACAAATTGATGGCAAAATTATTGCTGTTGGAGCACTAAGTTCTGGTGCAAACGCAACTGCTTTTGGGATTGCCAGATACAGTTCTTCAGGCACACTCGATTTGACGTTTAATAGTACTGGAATCGTCACCACAGAAATCCACTCTCAATACCTTGACGAAGCCCGAGCTGTCGATATCGATTCCAGCGGAAATATTGTGGTTGCAGGTGTTACAGACTCTGATTCCAGTCGTTCGAATATTGTATTAGTGAGATATAGTAGTAGTGGCAGTCTTGATTTGAGTTTTGGTACCAATGGCATCGTCACAACAAATATAAACAGCACAAGTGAAGACAATGTCGCTGCAGTTAAAATTGTGAGTGATGGAAAAATTCTGGTTGGAGGTTCAAGTTGGCTTTCAACAACGGTATCAAACGAAGTGTATCTAGTTCGTTTTCTATCCGATGGCACCCTCGATACCAGTTTTGGTAGTAATGGTAAGTTGATTCTTAATCTCGGTATCAGTGGCAATAAAGTCATTTCATCGATGCAGGTTGATTCTGCAGGAAATATTTTTCTCGGAGGATATTATGAAAATCCAAATCAGGACTTTCTCATTATTAAGCTTTTGCCTAACGGAAGCTTAGATACCAGCTGCAATTCTACAGGTTATCATGTGTTAAGCTTTTCGGTTAGTGGTGTGGAACACCTGAATAGCATTAGATTGCAGGCCGATGGATCATTATTTGCCGTAGGTAATCTGAATAACTCAATCGCAATTGCACATCTCACTTCTTCTGGAATTCTTGACAATGCATTTGCCACAGGCGGAAAAGCAACCGCCCAAATTGCAACATCAGATATGGGCCTAGATCTATCTTTAAAAAGCGATGGCTCGCTATTGATTCTTGGAAAATCCACTGTGGCTAGCGATCAGCAATTTAGTATTTATCATTTCAGTGCCAGTGGAGTGTTGGACACTTCACTTGGAGTAAACGGAAGAAAAATACTTTTTACTGGGAGACATGCTGATCAACCGACTGCGATTCTTCCTGTTGCAAATGGAAAGTATTTGATCGGTGGATCTGCACAATTTTATGATTATGAGGATTATGATTTTACTTTATTGATGGTCGATGAAAATGGAAATCAAAACTAATTGAAACGGGGTGTTCGCACCGAAAAGAAATGATTTAAGGTATTCGTTCCATGAGCGTGCGTGGATCTTTAAAATTTGTTGTGTAGTCTGAGATTCATCAAGATCAATCAAGGAGGATTGTCGATGAGTCGAGGATCAAGCAAACAAAATAAAATGGCTGGGGCAAAGCCTTTATCCAAATCGAACATGGATTTCTTGGAAGTCGATCCTGAGGTGTTTCGATCTTCTGTGGAAAAGCATCAGGAGCGAATGTTAAGGCCAGCATTAAGCCTTCAGTGACTTCAAACAATGAGGACCTTTTGCGCTCTCAAAAGGCGAAGCCTAAAGATGAGAGGCTAAGAAGGCGGCGACGACGCAAACAGTCTTCCTTCTTTATAAAACTCTAGGCCAGCTCTCTTACGACCGATAATGGGCCATCAGTTACCGCAAAAAAGCTTTTGGCCTTACGACTTCCCAATGGCATTGAGCTTGAGTTCTGGTCATGATCACCGTATCGCCACAGACGCCCGTGCTGGTTTACCGAAAAGCGATAGATTTTAGGAATGGGATTGAATAGTCCATTTTCACGCCCGTCCGCTGAAACATAATCCTTGTCTAGCAGCAAATTGTTGAAAACGCCCCATACAAAGCACTCGAAAGCTCTTTGTGAACGGCTTTTGGCGGAAGATGAGGGAGCCACTTTTCGCCTCTTCTCCTGCTATCTTCGCTTCAAAAAACTGGCGTTCGATGTCGTTGGCGTTGCGTGCAAATACTTTCCCGTTGTATTAATCGAGGCATGTCCCAATGAGTGCTGAACAACATGAATGGGCGCCCCATTTTCAATAGCATGAGTTGCACTTGAGTGCCGAAACCAATGGGGACTAGGCAATGGATCCACTTTCGCTT
>CAZYOE010000216.1:0-6840 GCA_964648725.1 uncultured Pseudobdellovibrionaceae bacterium
CGTAACATTACATTAACAACCAATCTGCCGGTTTATCCCGGCGCACGGAGGATTTATGGATTTATCTCTAAAAATGAAAGCTGGAATTCTATTTTCAATACTAGCACTATCGCCTATGAGAGTTTTCGCTGGCGAAGCGACTCTCACGGGGTATGGTGAGGCGGAAACCGCACCAGAATTTATTACGGTGATGGTTAAGGTAACTTCAGAATGCTATTCATCTGCCACAATTGTCTCTACAACTAATGACAATTTGGCAAATCAAGTTTTGGATGCACTTAAAGGTGTTGCTACGGCCGGTGAAGATGAAATCACCGCCAGTGGTGGCTATGTAAGTCGCAACTCAGGTTATTATACCGAGACCCGAAGGCCGATTTGCATTAATACCTTTAAGAAAATTAATCAAATTCAGTTTAAAACCAAGGCGGTGAAGAAATTTGCGGAGACTTTTGCGATTCTCCAAGATAAAATTTATGGATTAGGAATGCCCACAAACCCGAATAATATCGAAGAGCCTACTAGCTATTTAGAAATCAGCGCGCCCCAACCTGGCCTCAGTTTAGCAAACCAAAAAACCTTTGAGCGCAAAGCTCTCACCATGGCCTTACAGGATGCCAAAGAAAAATTCGAAAGCACGATTGCATTAGCCGGAATAAAGACTTACAAAATTGTGAATTATTCCGAGCAACCAATACGACAACACCGGAATGTTGACGACAAATATGAAGGTGGTGATAGAGCGGCTCCACCAATAGCTGCACCCATCGAATTGGGCAATATGACGATCCGAAAATACCTGTACGTTCAATTTGAATATACCGGAGGGGATTTGAATTTAAGCTTCTAATTTCCAAATCTCATCAGGAGCACAGCGGGCTCCTGATGCTTCACACTCAAAAGTTCACGAGGTTGCATCAACCATCAATTGCTGTAACTGTTTTCTCATGCGTTCCACATGACTCCCCTCCCAATACACTTTATTGCACGTCGGACAATAGAGTCCCCTCTCACCTTTTTGCTGAACATCGAAGGGTAATCGTCGCAGCGCCTCAGGCGGCATTCCCTGCAAGGGATAATTGCACTCAATGCATCTAGTAAAGGGAGCCTGCAACCAGTTTACCCCCAATTCCTGAGTTAAATATCGCACCCAAATTCTTTCATCACTCTGGGGCAAAAAAACAAGCCAATGCTTATGCGCTCTAATATCTTGAATTTTACGATCACAGGTCAAAAAGTTTCGACTTTCACGAGCAGCAATATCCAGCAATTGAGCATCACTCAATTCTCCTCGATCAATGAGAGTATCATAACCAGCCATCCGCAATTTACGCCCGATATGCCCTAGCATTGCATCGCAAAGAAACTTCATAAGGGCAACTTATCACAGTCACTTTTACCATACTACGAATTTGTCTTTGACGAGACGAAACTGGTATGATTGCACCATGAACAAAGTGCTATATAGTCACAAATAGGGATAATGTTATGAAACCTTCAGAACTCGAAAATGCAACCATTACCGTTAACACCATTAATTTTACCCACAAAGATATTCACACCGTGGTTGATACTTTTTATTATCGTGTTCAAAACGATCCTCTCCTTCAAGTGCCCTTTCAGTCTGTCCATGATTGGCCTGAGCATATAGAACGTTTGACACACTTTTGGTGGATAAAATTTGGTGGAAAACCCTATTTATTTAGCTTTTATAACCCTGTGCAAAAACATTTTTATGCAGGATTCAACCGCACTCTGCTGGCACAATGGTTAGGTCTGTTCCATGAAGTTCTCCGCGAGAAGCTCACTGACGAACAATACAAACTTTGGGCGTTGATTTCTGAACGAATGGGAGAGAGTCTTTCGATTAAAAATGAAATGTACCGGCAGGAAATCGAGAATGAATAGAATACCAATACCTATTGATTCCAATAAATACCTGTGGCCACTTAAAGACCACAGGTCCAATCAGGTGAAATTACTTTTGCACTTTTTTGAAATACAGTGAAGCCGGTGTGTTCATGCAAGCCTTGTAGCGGTTTCCCCAATCTTCATGTCCAGGAAAATATCCTGTCTTACCGCAGTCTGGGCCATCTTCGAGTGTTGTCGTAAGAACCGAGGTATAATCAGCGGTTCGATTAAAGCCTGTGATCTTTCGATCCTGAATTTGACGACAGTTCGTATAGCCGGCATCACAGATCCATTCTCCATTATAGATAGTATAAGTATTGTCTGTTTCCTTCGTAAATCCGTTAAACATTTGATTGAGATCAATACTGTTTCCCGAAATCAACCGACCTCTCATTGCATAGGGTGAGTCATCAGAGTTAAAGACCACGGTCGCGACTCCAGTCTTACTGAAATCAATGGAGGAGGCGGTTACATCTGCAGAGGCATTTCCGATAAAGTACGTCTCAGCGACAGGAGGTGTGGCTGAGGCATCACCACTAATCCAGATAAACATGGGAATATAACTCATACCGAAATGAGGAGAAGAAACGCTGAAAAAGTCAGTGGTTTGATAACCATTGTTGTTACCCCAAGTGAAAGGCGACATAACTCCCGTCACTTGGAAACTCGACTGAGTTCCGTCATAACAAGTCACCAAAAAAGAGGGGTCCACTAAAACCGCAACTTGGCCACCCGCATCTGACACCGAAAAGGGGAAATCTGTACTCGCCATTGCTAAATCCGTGGTTGAAGTCGGAGACTCTGCCGTTGTGACTTCCAAAAACGAGTAGTCATAATAATCATAGTCACTTGGTAAGGAACTCGGAACGGAGTTCAAAGTTTTCACTCCCGTAGCCGATGTATAAACAAATTTTGAACTGGTTTGGCAGTAGGCTTTAACCGAATAGGAATTATCCATGCGCAAGTCAGCCCCAGTGTAATCACCTGGCTCAATGGAAATGTCTTCCGAGAAGGAAATCGCACCCGCAACCCCTGCTCCAATCTCCAAAACTTTAGTACCAGCAGCCCAACTGGCAGCTTGTATATAGTTACTTCCCTGTTTCAAGTTCACTTCTAAAACATTGACTTTAATTCCATCCACATGGGCAAAGTTAAAGGGGCTATTACTCGCAATCACATCGGCAGAGCTATAAGCTAGACTAGAGATGGGGGGCCGGTTAGACAAATTCAATTTAGTTGTTGAATTGGAAACCTGTCCGACTTTCAAAGTCACGCTCACGCCTTGCCCATTGCTTGAACTATCACTCTTTTTAGAGCAAGCAACCGTCAACATTAGCGCAAATGAAAATAACAAAAACCTTCCTAAGCCTCTGATTGGCATCATTACAATCTCCTTCTTAAATTGGTGAGAGTCACACCCCAAATTAGTACACCACAATTATTATTTAATTCGTGAGATTGTGCCGCAAGGACTTTTATTTATATTGAACCTTTCTTGAGATTAAACTAATCAAAAGTCACAGGACCTCTAGCCCAAAGGTCAAGTGACAAATCGCTATCTTTAGACTGTAAAGTTGAGATTCAAGCCATCAAGCATCTTGATGGCCAATCCCAACGATCAATCACTGTCACCAGCTCAGTGGGGAACTCATTGAAAAGATTTCTGCCAACAAAAAGATTTGCTCTTTTATTTTTCAATCAGAGCTTCTGAACGTTTCCGATCTTTTTAAGCTGATTTTCAAACGCCGACCCATCACCATAAATCACAATCTCCAGTTGATCAGGATGGAAATATTTTTTCAAGGTCGCATTCACATTCGACAAAGTGAGGGCTTTAACGTTGCTGACAAAATGAGTCAGGTAGGTATCTTCAATGCCATAATATCTCAACGCCAACATTTGATAGGCCAGTGATTCCATAGTTTCCACTGCTCGCGGAAACTGCCCAATCATCACTGACTTCGAAGCCTGCAATTCCTCTTCGGTAATTCCTTTGTCAGCAAAAGCTTTGTAAACATCCAAGGCCGCGGTAACAGTCTCACCGACTTTATCGTTACGGGTAAAGGTATCAATCATAAATGGACCAAAATATCTTCGCGCATCGAAACTTGATGAGATTCCATAGGTCAATCCTAAATCATCACGAACGTGTTGATTTAAACGGCTGGCAAACGCTCCTCCTAAGGCCATATTTGCGGCCCGCAAACTTAAGAAATCAGGATGAGAGCGATCGATAAAAACATGACCCATTCTGATTTGCGCCTGCACTAAACCTTTTTTACTTTTCGTTTTCAGCGATAAACCAGGAGATGGGTAGTCCGGTGGAACCCGAATGGGTCCACTTTGTTTTACGTCTGAAATCCAAGTTGATAACTTCGTCTTAACCTGTTGAAGGAACAGATCATCAAAATCACCCACCACTGCTACAGTAGTATTCTTTGGAATAAAGTTTGATTTATAAAATTCCGTGATATCCTGACGCTGAATATGACTCACACTCGCAACGTCTCCCATTGTCGGTAGCCCATAAGGATGACCTTTGAATAGTGCTTTAGAAAACAAGCGGTCTGCGTATTGATCAGGATCATCTTCCATTTTCGCCAATGACCCTTGAATTTGGCGCTTTAGACGATCAATTTCTTTCTGTTCAAACTTTGGAGACAGCATAACCTCCAAAAATGAATCTAAGAGAGTGTCGCGGGTGTACGACAATCCCTTGATCGAGAGATAGGTAAAGTCGTAGCCAGGCTGAATGGAGAGATCCGCGCCTAAGCTTTCTAACTTTTCCGCCATTTCAGCACTGCTATATTTTTCTGAACCTTCATCAAGAAGACTTGCCGTCAAATAAGAGAGACCAGCTTTATCTTTTGGATCTTGGATAGCACCACTTCCCACTAAAGCCATGATGTTGAGACGGGGCAAAGACCTATCGCGAATGAAAAGCACTTTGAGACCATTGGAAAGCTCTATTTCATTATGCTCGGGCAGTCGAACTCCTTCACTGAATGAATCAGTCGCTGTCGCATTTTTGGCGCCAGAACTGCACCCTACCCATGCACCCAAAGACACTCCCGCCAATAAAAATAAAATCAACTGTCTCATTTTTTCACCCCTTCTTTTTTGTCCACAACAACATTGATCATTTTATTGAGTGCCAAATAACTCTTTACTCGGTTGAGGTCATCAAGATTTACCTTTAAATAACGATCAATATCTCGGAAGAATTCTTTGTAGTCGCCTAAAAGGATTTCATTCATGGCAAGAATTTTAGCTTTTCCATCGTTGGTCTTTAATGACTCAACATAGTCACTTAAAACCATATTTTTAGCTTTAGCGAGTTCATCCTCTCGAATTGGTTGCTTTAACAAACGATCCATTTCTCCTTCAAGCTGTACCTTGAGTTGTTGAGCTGACACGCCTGGTTTTGCAATCGCCTGAATGTAAAACATCCCCGAATCTTGCATAGTATAGTGACCACTCCCTGCTGAAAGCGCAGTCTGTTTTTTATAGACAAGCTCTTGAAAGAGTCGCGAAGACTTACCCTGACCAAGGATTGATCCTAATAAATCCAAGGCGTAAGCATCATCAGTCCCACCTTTAATGGTACGACTGCCCCATAACAGTTCTGAAGACTGAACGGGAAAAGGTACGACTTCATCCTTACGATTCACAACAAATTGCAGGTTCTGAGCTAGGCGTTGTGGTCGTGGTGGACTTGTGATTGATCCATAAAATTTATGGATCATTTTTTTGGTTTCCCCGAGATCGAAATCACCCACAATGACAACAACGGCATTGGACGGTATGTACCATTTTTTATAAAATCGTTGAAGTTTATCGACGGTGAAATCATTAATTTCTTTCATCGTGCCAATGACCGGAAGGCCATATTTGCTTTCTTGAAAAACTAAGCTATTCAGTTTCTCCCAACCCATTCCCCCTGGATCGTTGTCATAGCGCATGCGACGTTCTTCTTTCACAACCTCGCGCTCTTTTTGAAACTCTTCATTGACCAAATTCAAAGACTGCATTCGGTCTGATTCCATATCCATGATAAGTTCAAGCTTAGAGCTCGGAAGAATTTCATAGTATCCAGTATAGTCTTGATTCGTAAACGCATTATTAACGATTCCATTGGCTTGTAAAATACGGTCAAAATCCTTGTTGGGATACTTTTTCGTTCCCTTAAACATCATATGTTCAAACATATGAGCCAATCCTGATTCTCCAGGTAGCTCGTCTTTAGCACCAACACGGAACCAAGTATGATAAGAGATGAGTGGAATTGAGCGTTGCGAGTGCAGCAAAAACACCATTCCGTTAGACAAAGTCAGACGTTCAACCGGAAATTCTAATTTTATGCTCTTCTGTGCCGCCAACGATGGCAGTCCAACAATCGCGCCAGTGACTTCCTTTTTTTCACCCACGCCCCCCTTGTCATCACCAAGGCGTGGATCAGCTTTATCTATAGCTTGCGCCGACATACTCAATAAAAATAGTATACTAACGAGTCTCCGCATAGTTTCCCCCATCTACAAAGACTCGAAGTATAAACTCGAAAGAACAACCCATTACGCCCCGCGCGTCGGAGGAAACTCAAAATCGGGAACGGATTCGATAAATAGCTGGTGCTGAAAAAGCTCATCTTCTGCGTTGATTTCAACTACACTCTACCTCCCGCGCCAAGACCTGTCGAAAGCCTAAAATATCCAGCTCCTCCTAAAGCCACGGCAAAGATAGTGAACGCAATCCCAGTCAAACGGAAGAAATCAGAAATTCATAAACAGAATCACCTCAAAATGAGTCAATCACCACTCCGTTTTTTCTTGCTTCAAAGTTAGGAGAGGCTCACTCTCTGGAATACAACACCAAAGGTGAAGTCGGAGTAGGAATGCCCATTGCTGGGCACCCCCTCCACGGATCCGTGCAGGC
>CAZYOE010000217.1:0-6796 GCA_964648725.1 uncultured Pseudobdellovibrionaceae bacterium
TCATATGCCTAAACAAATTAAACTTGGCGTATCTCACAAAAAAGATTTACCAATTGCTGTATTGCCATTAGCAAGAATTCGTGAAATCCAGATGAAAGATCTTATTGAATATCATCATCTTTGTAATGAGATTCAGAAAATTGTAAATGATGGAAGAACTGAGTTCTCTAGTTTTCAGTTTCAATATATTTCAAATCAATTTAAAGCTTGGGCATTTACTAATTTCCTTCTAAGACACCATATTGTTTTAAGTGCAATAATGTTCCTATTATTTTTACCCGTAGGATTTATTCCACTTATAATTTGGGCCATAGTGTTTGGCATTCAATATCAATCAGCAACTAAGGTCGAAAGAATTTTTAATCAATATTTTCGCGGGGAACTTTTAAAAAAAGAAATGTCACCAAATCAATCAACGGCTGATGAAATATCCAAACTTCATAAAATGAAACAGGATGGTGTAATTAGCGAAGAAGAGTTCCATTTGGCAAAGAAGAAATTGGTTAGCTAAATTTAAGCATCATTAGATTTTTCAAATTTTAAACAATAGTGAGAAAGGATTAACATGGGTTGGAAATTTAGAAAGAGCATTAAGGTTGGGCCAGCCAGAATTAACATTTCTCAAAGTGGAGTCGGTGGAAGTCTTGGTGTTAAGGGTTATCGAAAAGGCATTGATTCCAAAGGCCGTCATTACACAAACAAAAGCATACCTGGGACCGGGATTTATTCGAAAGAATACAACAAATCTAATAGGAACCAGGCAATTCATAATCAGTCAAATGGGTCTTTAAACTTTGGAGGTAAGGTTCTTGTTTTTTTTATTTTGGCAGCATTTCTATTTATTTGGTACGCGGGTGAATCTTTCTTATTCGCCGCTGTTTTAATAGGAATTACTATATATTTCTCTCGGGTATTTAGTGATTCTAGACTTTATGATTCAATAGACTCCCAAGACAACGATCTCAATGAGCATATCGAGCGTTTATCACCAAGGCAAGAAAACGAAGTCCGATCGCCATTTGATGTTTTTGAATTAAACGAACAATGTTCCATTGATGATCTAGAGAACGCTTTCAGAAAGCAGATATCAGCTTTTGAATCTGATAATTTAAAAAATATGCAACCTGAACTAAAGCAACTAGTGTTAGTTAGAGTCAATGAAATCATAGCTGCATATGAAGAGTGTCGATCGATTCTCAAAAAAGATAAGGTGAGTTAAAATGAGTGAGCTAAAAACCGTGATATCGAATTTAGAAATCATTTCATTATTCAGTATGGCTCGAAGATCATATTCACACTTTTTGTGTATCAAATCCTCGAGACGATATGCCCTCTTATTCCTATTTTGTTTGGCAACCGTATCAATGAACTGCTTTGGAGACGATTCGCTTCCTCCTGAACTTCAAAAGGTCAAAAGGTTTGTGGAATCTAAGGATGCATGTGTATATGCCGTCGCAGAAGTGCCTTCCGATAAAAAGCTATTAGTGCAGGCATTTTCATCGGCATGGAAGGAAAGACTATTATGTATTCAGGACCTAACTTTATACAAAGGCACAATCAATGAAGTCTCTGGATGTACATTGACTTGGTTCAATTCAGATCAAGGAATTTATTTGCCTGTGCAGACAATGGACTCTTTTGGTCGTGCCAATTTTGTAGTGGTAAACAAAAAGTGCACATTAGGAGGGCTTGAAGAGTTGCTGGGTCAAAAGCTGGGAATTTACGGAACCAGTACTGTTTTGAGACATCTAATTGGTGTGAGCAATTCTAGGAGTAGTTTGGTTGTATTGGTGTCTTCCCCAAAACTTTCTTCAATAGTTGAAAAGGCAAAATCTGCAGAAGAAGAAAACAAAAGGAAGGCCGAGGCGAAAGAGAAAAACGAAAAAAGTGAAAAGCAAAAAAAAGCATTGTCAATGAAATCCGCTGAAATGTTTTATGACTGTGAAAAAACTTATCATGGCGACGGTGGGCAGATGGCTCAGCTACAAGTTACTGAGTGCTACAATGAACTCATTAGCCTTTCATGCCGGGAAGATCAAAAATGTATTTCGGCTAAAGAAAAGGAAGAAGTGAAAGTGAAATCTAGGGCCAATAAAGCATCTGAATCGTCTTGTAAGAATAAGTATGATGAAGATTTCAATAATTGCTGGTTAGCTGAATATGCAAAAGCAATGAAAGGAAAGTAGCACTGTGCCTTTTAAAAATAGAAAGTTAGCAAAAAAAGTGGCGCTTAAGCCCTGTCAATGGTGCGGCTGGAGTGTTGCAAGAAGACATGCTGCGCATATTATTGATGAAGGTCCTGAGGCAGAGTGGAATGCTATTTCACTCTGCCCAAACTGCTCGACCGTGTTTGACGAAAAAATACGGCCTTTGCTTTATGTCGCGTTAGAAAAGATTGGCTGCAAAGGGCTTCCTCCCTCATGGAGGGAAGACAACAAATTAAGAATTAAAAAATTGGACCCAATGATTGACTGGTCATCAATACCCGAAGCGTTACGAAAAAAACATTTAAAGGAATAGAAATCTATATTGAGGTAAAATTTCGATAACTTTGAGATGATTTATCGCCATAATACTTGAATATCAATAATATTGGAGGGACTTATCATGAAATGTTTCATCACTTTAAGTTTAACATTACTTATTCTTGCGAACTGTACCCAAAAAAAAGAAAGTGCAGCGAAACAGAATGCGGGCCACAATAAAACGGCAGCAGTTGTTGTGCCACCAAAGAGTATTGAATTTTTTGGATTAAAAACAGAAATGTCGGCTGCTGAATTCCTTACAAAATTTCCTGATGGAAAATGCGAAGATAATGAAGAGTACCCTCCATACAGTAAAGAATTTGATCCGATTGGATTTGAAATGCATTCCAGGACTATGAGCGGTTCAAAATGGAAAGAGAAAGGTGTTTTTGCGAGAGTGAAGAACTGCTCCTTTGTGCCAGATGAGTTTAAGTCGAATCCAGTTCAAGTCATATTTTTTGAGAATAAAATTGTTGATATTTATCGCTCGTATGCTGGCTTAAAGCAGCCAATTGCTGTACTTGCAGAAATTTTAACTAAACGTATTGGTTCGAAGCCTGATGCTTCTGATTACAATGATTCAGGATTTATTGGCTACATTGTCAAATTCGACCTTGAAAGTAATACAAACGCTGTGCTTGAGGCGGTAGAGTGGGGCGAATTGAATGGTACTTACATATCTCAGACCCAAGGAAATCTTTCGCATAAACCAAAATTAGATGATTTTATAATCAAATCATTTCGTTACTCAACAGATAAGTTGCTTGAAAAATTTCGTCAGCAAATAAAAGATGGACAAATGCCAAATCAAAAAACAACAATTTAGACTTTTCAACTAAATTATGAATTCGTAACCCATTTTTCGTTGTCAATTTGCTTCCAGTGGTCAATTACCTTAATTAGATAATCTTTGGTTTCCTGTGGTGCGATCTCATGAATTTGCTCTTTAATATTGCGGGGAGTTGTTAATTTTATTTTTCCTTTTTTTAAATTTGAAAGTAAACGGCTTGGTCCCCAATTGTAGCCAGCGATAATAAATGGTGCCCGCTTCTCAAATGGCTGAATTTCCAAAAAAGATTTATCTGACAGAATTTTTAAATAACTTATTCCATATCGTATATTGTTTTCTGGATTATACAAAAAATTACCATCGATTATAGAAGATTCATTCAGTAAGGTCTTGACCTCTTCACCTGCATATTTTGGAACAATCTGCATCAATCCGAAAGCAGGTATATGAGATCTAGCGAGAGGGTTAAACGCTGACTCCTGCCAAATTATTGCTAGAATCAAACTTAATGGTAACGAATATTTATTTGCCCAAAACGTAACGAAGGGCAAATATTGGATTGCCCTTCGCTTGATATGATCTGGCACCATTGGCAATTCAACTTGATAGTGATTTCTAGTAAGGCCATCTGTGCCTTTAATTTTATCTGCCCTGACGATGCTTGATTCAATTTGCTTTGAAAGTGCAGGTAAGGAATTATCCACATTTAGAGAATCTTTATTAAGCTGGACTTGGTTTTCCACCAAGCCAAAATTTTGTCGTAAACCTAGCTGAATCCTTTTCGTTAAATCTTCTTTTGTTAGACTTGCCTGTGACAAGGACTCAAGAACGACTAACCCCTTTTCATAATCAACTTTAATTCTTGATTGCTCTTGGTCCCAATATTCCACGTAGATTTTTTTTGAAGGTAGAGCTGAATCATTCCATTTTTGTCTAATTCGTTCCTTGTAGCTATCCCATTCAGATTCTTGGATCACTTTGTGATCTACCCATTTCTGGATAACCTCTCTCTTTAAGTTTTCATAAGATTTTCGCTGGTCCTCAAAATTTTGAGCATTAATTTGTATTGAAAAAATGAATGCAGTAAATCCAAGAGCGAATGGAATTAGTCTCATAGGCTTCCTGAAATATTTTGATTTGAAAACTGTTTCGGGGTATCAGATAGAGACTTTGTCAAATTACTCTGTTCTGAAGCAGGAGCCCGATCAATTGCCTTTTGGGTGGTTTTTTTGACGACGTCTTCTAAAGTTTTCTTATTGATTTTTACTAAAGCTTTGCAGTTAAACACAGAATTTGCGCCACCGGCTTGGGTGTAATCCCTTTCCTCCCATGAGGTTGACATAACTTGAACTCCTCCTAAAAGCGCGACAGCCTCTTGCGACAAACTTGATGAAAATTTTCTATCTAGAGAGCTATTACTACCTTCCATTTTATTTATTACGGCTTGGCCTTCAGCTGTTTCGCTCATTTTTGACGTAATGAATGTAGCCATTTCCTGGGCGATTTCCTGTTTTGCACGGGCTTTTGCCATATCACATCCAGCAATTCTTTCATTTACGTCACCTGAATCTCCTACAAAAAAACGATCAGAGCCTTGAACTTGATTACTATAGCTCATGAAATCATAAGTCCATAAAGGTGGTTCAGCATGGCTGCGATCCCTAACAGTAAAGTTTCTTTGAACAAGTGGGGCAGATTGAGGTGCTTGAGCCTTTTCACTAGGGATTTGATTACTAGCGCAGCCAATAAAAATCACTCCACCTAATAAGATTAATAGACTTTTCAACATATTACTTCCTCCATAAATTTAGTTGTTTGACTCATAAATTTTATAAAGGAAATTGCTGTAAGTCATTTGTAAAACTCAGCTAGACTTTGATCTAGTTGCGCTAGTTTTGGATTTTTAAATTATTGCGATAGTTAAAGAAACTTCGCCTTTTAAGGCCAGTTGTATCCTCAAAAATTCTTATCTGCTCTTTAACTGGCATTTTGCTATCCGAAAGTTTCCGAATCAATTCTTCTGGCTCTGAGGACTCGACCGAAACTAATCTTCCCAATAAATCTTTCCATGTTGATTCATTGTAAACGGCCAGTTCATAACCCATATGTAAAGTACGATAGCTCAGTTGCGGTAAAGTTTTATAGTTCAAACGGGCGGTTAAAAATTCTGACACGGATTTAGCTTTTTCAATATCCTTAAACCATTTTGTATCAGTGGCAGCTTTCTCTAATAATTCCTTTGCATGTGAGACTGTGATTTCAATCTTATAAGGAAAACTCCTTGAGCGAACAGCGTCGCCATCAGCAGAATTTGGAAAAGCATTACACACAATGATAAGTTTGCCGGTAAATTCAAATTCCTCGACATTGGCGCGTCCCGAGGTTGATCCCCACTTCAAAATACGTTTAGAATCATGGGGCCATGTTGCAGCTTTCAGAATTGCCATTGCGCTTTGGTCACTAAAAATCCCACTACAGTCGTCAAGAATTATAAAGCTATTTGGATTTTCGTTCATAAAATTAAAAAAATGCAAAGGAGTGGAGTAGGAACCCAAGCTACGGACATTTTCTACACCAGCACTTTTTATAGCTTCTAAAATTGAAGTGGTTTTTCCCCATCCCGCGCTACTCTCAACAATCAGAGCATGCATCCGTTCACTAGCCTTCAGGGTCAACAACAAACTCTTTATGGCTTCGACATGGTTAGTAATTTTTATTTCACTCATCCAAAATACCCCTTCTTGATCAGCATTAAAGCCTATGGTCCTTGCTGCTAATGCATAGGAAGTGCATACTTGCACCAAATTGAGCGCAAAATCTACCTTTTTTGTGCATTTTTGCACTTCTTATGCATTTCTACGATGGATTAAGGTTCATAGGTGGGTTAGGCCCCTAACAGAATTGGAATTGAGGCAACTGCGGACTTAGCAAGCACAGGTACCCCATTAGTCTCGCAAAAACTCATTACCTTCTGATCATCGAAATGGCCAGTAACAAGCATTGAGTTATTGTAGAGCTTCAACTCATGAATGAGATCAATGCCAGTCGTTTGATTTTTACCGAGATCATAATCAAATAATAAACAAAATTTTTGTTTGCCTTGCTCCGATAGCTTTAACCAATACTCTTTAAAAACCTCAGCACTTGAAAAATATTGAAAACGTTTTGGAACATCAAATCCCATGCTTTCAAGTTTCAATTTCCAGAGGTGACCTTGAGACTCTTGATCATCAACTAATATAACAAATGAACCAGCAGGGATTTCTATTTGCTTCACCCACCACGCAGGCGGGACACTTTTTGGTAGTGTGATCTTGATACGGGTACCTATGCCAATTTGAGATTGGACTTCAACTTCACCTTGATTTGCTCTTACTATTTTTTGAACCTGGTATAATCCTAACCCTGATCCGTCTTTTTTGCCTAAAGTCCATCCTCGCTTAAAAATTGATTCAAGATTTTGGGTAGCAATTCCACATCC
>CAZYOE010000218.1:0-1670 GCA_964648725.1 uncultured Pseudobdellovibrionaceae bacterium
ATTTAGCACTCGCAAGTTAACTTTTTCGTGTCCATTTTTTCGGGGGAAGATCACAAATGAATCTTTAAAATCCTGAAAACAATTTTTGCAGATCCAATGACTACGATCAGTGGTAGTATAACCTTCTTGAAAAGTCCCTGGTTCGCCCGACTCCATAAACTCTTCTTGGCAAAACTCACAGTGATCAACGATTTCGCGACTTGGTCGATATGGTTGCCAACTGAGGGCGATACCTTCGAGGTACTTTTCTTGTCCCATTGGAACAGGGAGAGTTTTCTCTAGTCGTACCATTTCATCATTAGTAAATACGACTTTATAACCACGTTTAAAATATAAATTCATTAACTTGTCATTTGTCTTAGATGTCGCAGTAGCAGCAATACGAAGGCCTTTGTCGCTCATCCAAGCCTCGCCAATACTTAGAAATTTGTTGGCGATACCATACCTGCGGGCGCTTGGTATTATGTAGGTTGTAGAGAATAGGCCATAATCAGATCCATTCTCAGCCTTTTCAATGCGATAAATACAATGCCCAGTGATCTCTCCAGTTGGATTTACTGAAACTAAGACCTGTGCTGTCGAAAGATTAGGATCGAGGTGAAATCGAACTCTTTGAATTAACCAATCCATGGAGTACATCGATTCACCTCGTTCGACTCCAATGACTTCCTTCAGTGTTTCACGCATTCTCGTAGCAACCAGTTCAATTTCTGACTGTGAATTGGAATCTATCTGACGTATCTGATAATTGGATTTAAACTCATTCATTACATCCACCCCGAAAAAAAGTTTCAGATTGTCATTCTATAAAGAGATCGTTCTGCTTCTGCGCTACTTAGCCAGTGTGCCCCAACACGCTTAAACCCTGCTTCCTCAAATCCCTTAATTAGTCCGGGCCAAAGCACATGATCTTTATGCTTTTCAACAGCTGAAGCATCGAACGGATAACCTTCAATCGCTTTCCAACCTTGTTGGTGCCCGTATTCTTTTAGGGCAATGAGAATCGCTGACTGTAAACCTTTACCTCGATGGGGTGGTGAAATAGTGAAACAGGTTATACCAGCAATATGTTTTGCATCGTCACCAATTTGAATCATGCGTTTCCAAGTCCAATAAAAGTCTGTCAATGGGCCAATTGAAATCCATGCTAACAAATCATTTTCCTGATAAGCTAGAACGCCCACATGAAAGCCAGTCTTAACTTTATCGAGAACAATTTGCCTGTTGAGCATTGGACTTTCTTTTTTCCTTTGATCCCACTCTTGCATCGAAGATATTTTTTGGTGCCAGAAAGAACAGTAACAACCGCCACCGCTTTCACAACTAGTCAGAGCTTCGTAATCAGAAAAATTTTCCTCAGTTAGACGAGCTATTCTAATACTCATAGAAATTTCTCCGGTGCTTTTTCAAATCGTTCTTTGCACTTTTTTGTACAAAAATAGTGTTTTTTTCGCTTGAATACCAAAGTATTTGAGCATTTTTCTGGGCGTTTAATTTCCCACTTTGGGCATACTGTGCAAAAAATCTTAGGTATAAGAAAAACAAACGCTATTCCTGGCTTTAGATCCCCCCCTAAATCCTTAACAAATGAGGATGAGCTTCGTCGGAGGCACTTTAATTCAGAGCCTCAACTCCAAGGATTATGTTGCAGAGGTAAATTCAGAGGAAAA
>CAZYOE010000218.1:1770-6791 GCA_964648725.1 uncultured Pseudobdellovibrionaceae bacterium
TAATTCAGAGCCTCAACTCCAAGGATTATGTTGCAGAGGTAAATTCAGAGGAAAATTCAGAGGAAAAAAAGCCATTCAACAAATGAGGATGAGCTTCGTCGGAGGCACTTTAATTCAGAGCCTCAACTCCAAGGATTATGTTGCAGAGGTAAATTCAGAGGAAAATTCAGAGGAAAAAAAGCCATTCACCAGGAAAACAAATGGGCTTTGGCGCTTTTTTGGCAATAGAGTGCCTATGACCTGGTCACCATTCGACAGGTCTTTGATCATCAAGGTTAGAATCCGATAAGCGAATTGTAGTTGGTGGCCCTCGTGAGGAGTTCGATGAGCCTTCAAGATTCAGTAGACCCATAGACTTCAATATTTCATAAGCGACCTTAGGGTCTTTGATAATGGCAATCGCTTCTATTTTTCCGTGGCATTTTGGGCAAATCTTAATGTCGACTTTAAACGTAGAGGCGATCATCTCGGCCCAAAGAAGCTTCTTAGCTTTTGGCAAAAGCTTGCCTTCGGCATCTCTAGTTCTTCGTGGGACGATTTCATTTCGATATTTAAAGTTCGAGGCAAAAACACCATTGTACCTTATTAGGTGGGACCGAGCTGGAGGTATCAGCGCAATGAGCCGTTGAATAAAACCTTCCGGAGTAAAGGCAACTCGGTCAGCTCCGTTATGCCAGGTCCTTTTCATCCCATCTTCCGCAGAAACGCCTAAATTTCCAAAAAAGATAGTTTTTCACCGCAAAAATCAACTATCAAGTGCCACTTTTAGTCTGTCATTCTAGATCTAGGACTAGGATTCATATTTGTAACTCCATCGGCCAGTGAACGCATGGCCTAGGCCTCATAAAATCTGTTTATCAGGAGGTCTGTCATGGAAGACTGCCCCATTGTCACAGCAAAAAGACTCGATCACTTCGGCTTGATTGCAGGAATTTGTAAAAAGATTCGCCTCGTTGAGCTCTTCGACGAACTCCTTCCTAAAACCCGAGGTGCCGTCAAAGTCAGTCATGGCGAATCTGTATATGCGATGATTCTCAATGGACTTGGCTTTAAGGAGCGACGACTCTATCTTACTTCACACTTTTATAAAGACAAAGCGACGGATAAAATCTTCTGGGATGGTTTCGATCCTAATTGTTTAAACGATGACGTTCTTGCCCGAACCCTTGATGCCATTCATAAATACGGTGCCACCAAACTCTTCTCCGAGCTTTCAATTCGAACAGGCCTAGAACTCGATCTCTATAATAATAATCTCCACGTCGATACAACTAGCCTCTCTTTCAGTGGTCGGTTTAAAAAACAATCGGAAAATTCTCCGAAAATTACCTATGGTCATTCCAAAGACCATAGAAACGATCTGCCTCAATTAGTATTGTCTCTCATCTGTGGCAATAACAGTGGGCTCCCCGTCTTTTTTAACGTTCACTCTGGAAACACCAGTGATCGTGAGATTATTCCAAGTATTATTGTGCAATTTGAAGAGTTTCTGAAGCTCATCGTGATTAACAAAGACTTTATTTACATTGCCGATAGTGCCCTGTACTCAAAACGGTTTCTTTTGGATAAAAAACATACCTTTAATTGGCTCACCAGAGTGCCAGAATCTATCAGAGCAGCGAGAGTCATCCTCTCCAGAGATAAATCAGAGTTTGAATGGACAGACCTCGGTAATGGCTATCAAATTGCCCCTTGTTCTCATCGTGAAAGTGGATACAGTCACCGATGGATGATCGTATCTTCGAGAAAAGCTCATTTCAAAGAGATTGCCACTCTTGAAAAGAGCTTAAAAAATGAAGAAACCTATCTGCGCAAACGATCAGGGCAACTTAAACGACGTGACTTCTATAGCCAAGAAGAAGCCAAACGAGAGGTTGAGTCCCTACGTAAAAATCATCCCCTCTTTAAATTCGAATACACTGTCAGAAAGGCACCAAAGAAAGTAAACTATCGAGGCCACCGCAAGTGGAAGGCCTCTTACGCTCTTACAATCTCTTTTTGGCGAAACAAAGAAAGAGTCGATCAATTAACTAATCGCAAAGGACGCTTTATCCTGGCCACAAATGCCGGTATTGAAAAACTACCAATTGAGGAGGCATTGAAGGTTTACCATGGGCAATCAAAAGTCGAAGGTTGTTTCAAATTCATTAAGGACCGCTCGTTTTTGCTCAATAGGTTTTATTTGAAAAAGACGGAACGAGCTGAGGCACTTCTCTTTATTATGGTTATGACTTTATTTGTCTTTAACCTTGGCCAGCACCTATTGCGAAAAGAACTGACTGAGAAAAATCTTACCCTTCCCAATCAACTCGGACAGCAAAAGACCTCAATCACCTTCAAATGGGCCTTTCAAATCTTTCAGGGCATCAATCACATAGTTATCCAGGGGGCCAATAACCTATGGCGAATGATAAGCGAGCTAACCGCCGAACAAAAAATCATTCTTGAATGTCTGCCAGAGGCCGCTTTTTTCTATTCCTCTGCTTAGGCCATATTCGTTAAACGAATTTTGTAATACTACCAAGGCTGCCGAAACCGTAGCCAATGGTTCCCTATTGCCAAAAACATCGAAAAGCGGTTCCTGAATTCTTCTTAAGTGCCTAGAAACGGAGAAAGTGCCTCTCCAACCAAAAAAAAGGCCGCAATACAGATCTATGATCTGGTCTAGTATAATTTATTTATATTTCCCAAACAGCGTTATTGCGAAAGGAGAGATCAATAATTGCAAATATGCAACTGTTGATTATATGAAACTATTATTACATTAATATTATCATCTACTTTTGGATTAACAATATTGAATATCTTCAATAATCAGACGAGTTAAATAGACTGGTCTTTTATCCCGTTTAATAGAATATCTAAAATTTGTTCAATCTCTTCATGATCGTTCCATTTGGGTGAAGATCCTATGACGTGTTTTGCTAACACATAGGCCATAATTATTGAAAATAAAGTTCGCGTGACAGTGATCGATTTCAAGTTTTTTCGGATTTGCCCCGATTTCTGTAAGTGCTCAATGGTCGAAACGGCCTCTGACCAAACTTCTTTTTCCCACAATTCAAGGATTTGCTCACGGAGATCGGAGCTCTTTAAAACTTCGATGAGCATAAAACGAATTTTACCTTTATTTTCTTTCGCAGCATCTAAACGATCTTGAAAGATTTTAATAAACATTTTTTCAATTCCTAGATCGGAATTTTTAAAAAGAGATTTCATCTTATTGATTTGTAATGGAACAATAGTTTTTAATAAAACCGGAAACATCACCCTTTTTAACAAATCATTTTTAGTTGGGAAATATCGAAAAAGTGTTCTCTCTGTAACCCCAGCCTTTTTTGCGATTTCTGCAGTAGGTGTATCAGAAGCACCTTTTTCTGCAAAAAGATCTTCCGCGGCAGTAAGGATTGATTTTTCTTTTTCGGATAAGGCCTGTTCGTAACGAGTTGTCTCCTGGATTAGTGATTCAATGTTAATTTGTTTAGACTTTCTCATGTTTTATTCCTCCATACCCTCGTCCAATGATCAGTATAATGTTTCATTCTGCCTCAAGTATAGTATGTACTATACTTTTGAAAAATAACGTGTATAGTGTATACTATACCTGCAAAGTAAAAGCAAAGCAAGGAGCCGATACGATGTTTGATCTTATTAAAGTCTCAGTTCGAAACGTAGGACGCAACACGCGAAGAGCCTTGATTACCATAATCACTGTGTTTATTGGAGTTTTTGTAGTTGTTGGAATACGTGGTTTATTAGATGGACTTCAAAATGAAATTAAAAGTGGACTCACGCGAAAGATGCATGGAGATATTCAAATCCACAAATTAGGATATGAAGATACTCTAGAAGCTAATCCCTATAAAATTCTTATTCCTTATACAAAGGAAATACAGCAGTTATTAAAAACCACTGAAGGCGTAACAGAAGTGACCCCCAGATTAAAAGTTATGGCACTTTTAAATCATCAAAAAAGTCAATCCACCACTCCAGTAATTATAAATAGTTTTTCTTCACAGACAGAGTTTAAGGTTGTTCCTCGATTTAAAGATGCTCTCTTAAAAGGGCAAATGATAGATTCAACTATTGAACAAGAGTCGGCAATTGTCACTGATGATGATTTAAGTGAAGCAAAAGGCTTGGATGAGTCTGTTGCCTCGACGGCAAAGATACATCCCAAAGCCATAGGCTATCATCAGTTAATGGTCACTCCAAGTTTAATGAGGGGTCTTAATGCTGAAATAGGAGATGAGGTAGTTGTACTTCTGCAAGACAAAGATAATATGCAACAAGCAATTGTCGCGACATTAGTTGGTGTTGTCGATTTTGCTATGCCAGGGGCTCAAGCTAGAATGGCCTGGATGGACTTTAGCACTCTACAAAAAACTGCTGGAATTCAAGGACAGACCTCAGAAATCGCTATTCGTATCAAAGACGATGTGGATTCAGAATTGGTAAGAATGAGATTGAAAGAAAAGATAGGTTCAAACTTAACAGTGCAAACATGGATAGAATTAGCAGGAATTTTAAGAGATTCTATGAATCTTCAAAATGTGATTTTTAATCTTGTTTTATTTATTGTTTTTTCAATTGTTATTTCTGCAATTATTAATACATCTTTGATGACTGTCATGGAGCGTACTCGTGAAATAGGAACTTTGATGGCCCTAGGATATCGTCGGATTCATATTACGCTTCAGTTTTTGATTGAGTCCGCTGTCATTGGATTGATTGGTGGCATGGCAGGAATGTTTATGGCAGTTTCAATTTTGTTTTACTTAAATCGTCAAGGATTGGTCTTTGCCCTACCAGGACAAACTATCGAAACGGTTTTATATCCAACGATTAAAATTGCGTTTTTGGTAAAGGTTTTTCTTTTGGCACTGTTGTCTGCATTAGGAGCTAGTTTTTTGCCAGCATATCGCGCTAGCAAAATGAAACCTGTGCAGGCACTAACTTCAAATTAGTCGGAGTAGGAATGCCCATTGCTGGGCACCCCCTCCACAGATCCGTGCAGGCAC
>CAZYOE010000219.1:0-6714 GCA_964648725.1 uncultured Pseudobdellovibrionaceae bacterium
CGCAACTTTTGCCGGACGCTCTAATGCTTCCTCGGATAATCGTTCCTTTAACAGCTGACTCTTTTTATCTTTGCCATTGATTTTACGAATTTCCGGAAGTGCTTTGCTATACGACAACGAGTGATCTAAATAATAAGTCGCGCCCAACCACATACCACCGATTAATAGCCCCATTTGCGATGCAAATTGGTTTTCTTTTTTTTGATTTTCTGTGGGATCCGTCTCCTTAAATTTTCCTGACGACGAAGAACCCGCTAGAACTAAGGTTAACGCAGAGATTTGCACAGGCCAGTAGTTGCTCATAAATGAAGAACGTTCTTCTTGGGCCTCCATTTGCAGTCGTTCACTGGCTTTGGGAACAACCTGAAGTTCGGGGTAGTCAAGTCCTGCTAAAAATCCTTTCTCATCTTCGAACAAGCTGGCGGGCCCTTCTTCATTCTGATTCGCACCAGAAACTGCAGAGCCGCGCTTTTTCACCCCTTTGATAACAGGTGGGTCTTCACTTGCGCCTGTGGACTCGGACTTCGCTGCCTCTGGTGCGGCTTCGCTCTTTGACAGAGGTGCCGGAGTGTTGGTAGGCGTGGTTTCTTTGCTTGCAGCCACCGTTGTTGAACTTGTTGCCGGAGCATTGGTTGGCATTCGATTTGGCGCCACCGCTGAATTGTTTCTTTTCGCTGCTGGCTTGGCATTTGAGGTACCAGCTTTGCCAACAAAGCTCATCAGCATCAGAATTGAAAATATAATATCTATTCGGCAAAGGGTCATACGCGTCTCCTCGTTCCACCTTTTGTATCGGAATGAGAAGAAATTAACTTGCCTCGGCAGAGGGCCAGATTTCAGCAATATAGGTTTAGAATTAGGTTAATGATTGGTTTTTCGAATCAAAAGCATCGCGTACTGCTAAGCCAATATTAATAAGTAAGACTAACGCCAAGACTAGAAAAAAAGCTGGCCACCAAACTAACCATTCAGCGACCGTAAGATATTTCTGAGCCTGGCTTAATAACTCACCCCAACTAGGGGTCGGCACTGGCAAGCCTAATCCTAAATAATCCATATTTGTTAGAATAAGAATATTACCAGCGATCATAAAGGGCGAGAAGGTAATTACCGGTGTTAAAGCATTTGGTAAAATATGTTTGAAGATAATTCGCCAATGACTGGCCCCCAAAGCCCTGGCACTTTCGACAAATTCACGCGTTCGCAAAGAAAGGAATTCCGCTCGCATATAAGTGGCGATCGATGTCCAACCAAAGCAAACTGAAAATCCAATCAACAAATAAATGCTCGGATTAAATATGGAGATCATGGTAAGTAACAACAGTAGTGCGGGCATAGATTCAAATACCTCAACAATTCGCATTCCCACCAAGTCCACAGCGCCTCCTAAATAACCGGTAATGGCACCAAAAGCCACCCCTACCAAATAAGCGAAAAACCAAACTCCGATGGCATAGGCAAGCGTGTAACGAAAGCCATAGAGAATTCTGGTAAAAACATCGCGCCCTCGATCATCTGTTCCGAAAAGGTTAAACTTGGAGGGAGGCGAAGGATAAGTAGAAAGTACAGTATTACTTTGGTAGGGATCCCATTGCACCAGTGGCCAAATTGCTAAATCTTTGCTATCAAGTTTCAAGGCCTGATAATCCATCACAAAGATATCGTCTCTGCCAAAATCAGTAGGATGATAGTTAATGAACACCGGAAAAAAACTCTTACCTTTGTAGTTTAAATAAAGAGGTTTACTATTAGCCCAAAACTCGGCCGTTAAACTAAAAAAGCACAGCAGAATAAAGAGACCAGAGCTAGCCAGTGCCAGCTTGCTTTTTTTGAATTTGGCCAAACGCCTTTGAGCAGGCGCGGAGAATAACGAAGCGGCGCTCATACGAAATCAATCCTTGGATCCACGAGGACATACAAAAGGTCGCTCAAAAGTCGCCCCAACATCAAAAGGATGCTCGAAAGAAAAATTAGACCCATTATTAAATTGTAGTCTCGATCCATTAATGCCTTAAAGCTAAGAAGCCCGATGCCCTCGATTCGAAATACAGTTTCAATAATCAGCGACCCCGATAAGAACACTGACAAAAACGAGCCCATTCCTGTAACCATCGGGATCATGGCATTTCTTAATGCATGCTTGAAGTTAATGATCCACTCGGTAAGTCCTTTGGCCCTTGCGGTCCGAATGAAGTCTTGTTTTATCACATCGAGCATGGAATTTCGCATGAGCATGGTATGGGTGGTAAAACCACCCAAAACATAAACCCCTAAGGGTAGGACAAAATGATGGATGCGATCCTTCACTTTCCCCCAAAGACTCAGGTCGACGTAGTCATCAGAGACAAATCCTCCTGTAGGAAACCAATCAAAATGCGAAGCTCCCGCAAAAGTCACTATCAATACGATTCCAAATATCAGAGGAGGGATCGCATAAAAAACAAAAAGAACGGCCTGTACAAATCGATCGAAAAACGAATTAGCCTTGATGGCTAAGACTACTCCCAATGGTATGCATAAGAGATAACTAAAAATAAAGGCTGCCAAACCAAATTGAATGGAAACTGGAAATCGACCCGCAATAATATCAAGGACGGGTTCCTCATAGGCAGTACTATTGCCAAAATCAAGTTTGATCAGATTTTTAAGCCAAAGAAAATATCGAGTGTGTAAAGGTTTATCAAAACCATACTGGCGCTTGAGTTCTTCAATGATAGCATCATTCACCATCACCGTTCCTCTGCCGGAGCTCCCACTCTCGCCCGATCCATAGCGAATTGCTTGCAGCTTTTGCTCGATTGGCCCACCCGGGGCCATATTTATAAATAGAAATGACAAAATCGTAATTCCAAAAAACGTTGGTACCATTAGCAACAGGCGCCTTAACACATAACGAAGCACTTGCTACCTCCTATAAGAACTATTGTCCCATCCACCAGGATTGAAAACCCAATTTATATTTCAAGGCCTCTGCTGGTCGTTGGATTCGGCTGCTGACACCATAAAATTCATAAATGGTATTGAACCACCAGGTATAGGGGGCATCCTCCGCTATTTTCTCATAGATCTTACGGAGCAATTTGATCCGCTTATCACGATTTATTTCCAATCGAGCTTCATCAATCAGCTTGTCAACATCCGGGTTACTGTACCCAATAAAATTGGAGCCATCTTTAACACTTGTTGAGTGCCAAATCTGCTTAGGATCAGGATCTTGGTCTCCCCCGCCCCAAGCCATGGCCATGCCATCGAACTTTCCTTCTCTGATTGTTGGTTCGAAAGTGCTCCATTCCAACAACTTTATCTCCATTTCAATACCGGCCTTTTTAAGATCTTCTTTGAACCAAGTGTGGTATTTTTCATAGTCCTTATTCGAGTGAATCATCGTAAATTTTAATTCTCTTTTTTCACCATCAATCACTTTATCTAAAATTCCGTTCTTATCAGAATCCGACCAACCATCTTCTTTGAGAAGCTTTTGTGCCTTTGCCGGATCAAAGGGAATCGGCTTTAATCCAACTGGAGCCGAAGCATTTTGATACCACATAGGAGCGGCGGCTGGTTTGGAATATCCAAACAAGAACTTTTTGATCATGGATTCTCTGTCCATGAGATAGGTCAGAGCTAAGCGCACATTCTTACTCTTAAGAATTGGGCTACGCATATTCCAGCCATAGAAATACCAATTTTTAGGTTCCAAATTATCATATTTAATTTTTAGAACTTTAGTGCCCCATGGCTCCCCTACCGCCTTCAATTGATAAGCATCAGCTCGCATTTCAGTATAATCAAGCTCTCCCTTTTTTAACATTTCAAGGGCCATGGTTTCATCTTTCACAAAACGAAAGGTAATTCGTTCAAAGTTAAACAACCCCTTAAACTGCTTTTCAGAAAAGCCATACCAGTCGTCAAATCGTCGTAAAACTAACTTTTCACCCTTATCAAAGCGTTCGATTTTATAAGGACCAGCACCAACTAATTCTTTGTTCATTTTTTTAGATTTATTCACATCACTGTAAATGTGTTTAGGAATTATAAAAATTGAGGCCGCCTGCTCAAAGTTCTTGAAGTAAGTATTCTTGGCATAAAACTTAACTGTGTAAGGATCTATAATTTCGACTTTCTCAATATTTTCATAAAACGGTCTTAAGTGACCCGCTTCATATTTGGGTTCAAAGATCGCATCAAAGCTAAACTTAACGTCTTCGGCAGTTACAGGTTTACCATCATGAAACTTCGCATTTTTACGAAGAAAGAACGTAAATTCTTTATTGTCCTTTGAAATCTCCCAACGTTCAGCAAGATGAGGTTCCATTTCATAGGTTGTATAATTGTGATCGGCTAAAGAATCCATGGTGAGGTCATGAATGCGTCTCGCGTAGAGGTCGGTTGATGTGATCGGATGCACAGTGTTTGGTTCGCCTCTTAAGTTAAAATAAAAATTTCCGCCAACAGGGGCATTAGGATTTGGAGTTCCTATTCCTGCAGCAAAGGTTACAACGCCGTAAACCGATAAAATAAACAAAACGATTAGTTTCATTTGCATTCACCCCACAAAGTTCGTCTGATAATTAATCTGAGGCAGATAGTTCAGTTAATCAAGCGAGCGAAACTGACTTGCGCCGCGTAAAGCACCTCTGTTAATGTAGGGGTGTTGAGAAATTGCAAAGGACTATCAATGAGTACATTTGACGTTAACACAACGACTTCATCCGAATTTGGCATTTTTGGAATTCCTTGTTCTCCTGATAAGGCACAGATTCATATCACTCCTGTCCCTTGGGAAGTGACTACCTCTTACGGCGCAGGTACTGCCCAAGGTCCAAAGCTGATTCGACGCGCGAGTGAGCAAGTTGACTTTTTTGATCTGGAGCTTGGTAAAATCTATGAAGTTGGAATCTACATGCAAAACGAACCCAAGCATATTCTCGAACTCAACAATACATTGAAGCCCTTGGCCCAAGAACTAATCGCCATGACAACTCAAAACATCGTTGACCCTGACAAGTCTAAGCAGATTCTCCAAAAGGTCAATCAAGGGTGCAACTTGATGACTCAGTGGGTTTATGAGCAAACACGCGAAGTTCTCAAAGTTGGAAAATGGCCTGTTCTATTGGGCGGGGATCACTCCACTCCTCTTGGGGCCATTAAGGCCATTTCGGAACACTACAAGGGTAAAGTTGGCATTCTTCATATTGATGCTCACGCAGACTTACGTCAATCCTACCAAGGTTTCTATCAATCGCACGCTTCTATCATGCATAATGTTCTCCAGCTTAATCCTGGACCGGCCAAACTAGTCCAGGTTGGAATTCGTGACTTTTGCGAGCAAGAGTATGATGCGATTTTGGGAATGCCCGGCAGAATTAAGACTTACTTTGATTTAGATCTTAAACGAGATTTATTTGAGGGGCAGACTTGGAACGGCATCTGCCAGCAGATTACTAGCGAACTCCCTGAACTGGTTTATGTTTCATTTGATATTGATGGTTTGGATCCATCGCTATGCCCAGGAACCGGGACTCCCGTGGCCGGTGGCTTAACAATTAACGAAGCTTATTACTTGCTTAATTCACTTTATAAGAGCGGTAAAAAAATTGTGGGTTTTGACATTAACGAAGTTTCATCAGCAGGAGAGCTTAATGATGATTGGAATGGTAATGTTGCAGCCCGTTTACTTTACAAAATGTGTGGTTGGTTAGGCAAAACCCAAAAACTACTTTGACACTGATTATTAGGCACTCTCTTTGCAATGTAATTTTCTTGTGTAATTGAGAGTCAGATTGATACCATAACACTCTGGCTTTCAACCTAGGGGGAGGGCCTATGCAAACAAAACTTATTTTTCACCTTTCTTTATTTACCTTTCAACTTCTCGCAGGTCTAGGTTGTGTTAAACCTGGACTCTCGGAAAATTTGGTAAGCCCTCATTCGTCCCAAGAGTCGCCGGCTCCGGAGGCTCCTCCCGGCGAAAAACCTCGTGAACGCGACTCTGGAATTCAGTTTGGTGCCATTGAGTTGGGAGGTCCAGGATGCAATATCAATGCGGGCTCTACTGCCGCTGTTGATCGAGAGCATATTAATCTCCCGGACTTTGCTCAAGTCACCGAGTTCACCGAGCTCGGCCTTATAAAGCGAAGCTCTTGCAATCTCACCATTCCGTTTGCCGCCCAAGATGGAGTGGGGTTTGTTATAACCGGTTTTGAAGTTTCTCACGAACACTTACTTCCAGAAGGAACTAAGCTTCGTTTGTCTTTTGAGGCTTTTATTCCTGGAATTAAGGGACCACTTTACGAAGAGACTATCTTAGGAGTCGATGTCAATCATCAAGTTGATGCAAAGTTAATTACTCTTCCAGAACCTCTATTGGTCTGTGGTAAGAGCGGCGGACTATTAAGAGTTAACACCAATCAAATTCTTGATCGTCAAACAGAAGACATTCCGACATTGAGTCATTTGCGTTCTCTTAAGATTCAGTATGTTCCTGTTGATTGTAATCAATGACCTTCCAAGATCGCTGCGCGATCTTGGAGCCGATATACCTTGATAGAAGACAAAGAATCCAAAACTCCCGGCACGAAGACCCTAGATGCATCTGGAGATTTTAAGATTCGATAAAAACAGTCCGCAAAAGTTCGGCGGTCTTGACCTAGTTTTATCTCAATACAGTTCACTTAACGACGGAACGTACGGACAGAACTTTATGATTGCATT
>CAZYOE010000220.1:0-6637 GCA_964648725.1 uncultured Pseudobdellovibrionaceae bacterium
GTGCCAGCTTCTATTTTTAAAACCGCTCAATAGCCTTGAGCGGTTTTTTTTTGCCCTCAGTTCTCCAATGTAATTGTTGGAGCTATCAATAGCCTAAGTGATCTAGCAAGCTTCCCTGATTTATAGGTAGATCATAGTACTTTGTTAAGTTCTCTTTACCTATTGTAAATTCGAATTTTTTCCCAAACTTTGTTTTGGGATTGAATATCATATAGTCCGTATTGAATTAACACGCGGCTCTTTTGGTCGTTTGGATTTTCGGCAATCAGAACATATTCAAGGCGATATTTACCGCTTGGCGTAGTTGGGATTTGGACTTGTGTGTCTTTTAACCATTGTTCGGTTAGTGGAGAAGTTGTAGATGCCGTGGATTCACGAATTGAGGTCCATTCAGGGGGCAGTTCTTTGGCAGCAGCAAGACCGAGAAGGTCCTTTTGGATTTGGCCAGCCAGCACAGAACTCGGTTTATCTATTGAGGAAAGGTCTCCTTTTCCATTTAGCTCCGTAACGGCATCATAAAGGATAGCAAAGCCTGCGATTAGTAAAAGAACAGATAATAGTGTTTTCACATCGAACTTCCTTATAAATAAATGGATTTTCTAGAATGAATTTCTGCTGTTAATGCAATTTGCATTTTTTCTTGTATATCAGCTGTTATTTCATGAACCAGATCATTATCGTTTCCTGATGAGGGATGGTAAGGTAAAAAAATTGGCGGCAAGAATACAATTTTCCATTTGGAGGGTAGAGGTATTAAGTTCAACGGTAGTGGAAGTATCAGCTTCTTGATAAAGAATGGTAGCTCCAGCCTGGTGAGGTTAAGTTGGCTTTCTTCTGCTCCTATAATCAAGGTTGGAATGATAGGACACTGAGCTTCAATGGCCCATCGCACAAAACCCCTTTTAAATTCCTGCAATTGGTACTTTCTAGAGCTTGGCTTGAAATTACCACGTTCGCCTTCTGGAAATAAGATCACCAAATTCCCCTCGTGCAATAGATTTAGACCGTTATCCGTACTGGCTTCGATAAATCCCAGGCGTTGAGCAGGAATGGCAGTCGCTTGTGATATAAACCAAAGAAAGTGCGTCATTACTTTGGGTAGCCGTTTCGTTTTTTTGGCTAATTCATGGGTAAGAATGATGGCATCCAACCCTGCAAAACCTGAGTGATTCGGGATAATAAGAGCAGGTCCTTCCTTCGGAATATGTTGTAGCCCCTCTGTTTCTAAACGGAAATAAAGTTTAAAGAATTGAACTAAGTAATCCTTAACGAGAGGATGAAGTACAATTTTACTGAGAAATTCAGCTGATTTTTCACTTATTGTCTTTTGGTCCTGCATTGACTTCACCCCAAATTCCCTTCAAGTTTTCAATGAATTACTAATGTTAAGTTTATTATTATCAATGAATGTATCATGGTTAAGTAGATTTATTTAGTTGCAATGAAACTTTACATTATGTTGCGTATTTTTTTTCCGATTGGAGGCGAGACATGAGTAAGCAATATATTCTAGCTATCGATCAGGGGACTACCGGATCAACTGCAGTCCTTTTGGATAGGGATGGTCGTTGGCTTGGTGCTGCAGATAAAGAATTTCGCCAAATATTTCCAAAATCTGGGTGGGTCGAACACGATCCTGAAGAAATTTGGCAATCGGTCAGGGACACGATAGAAAGCGTATTAAAACTCACCAAAATAGACCCAGGTGATATCGCAACAATTGGAATTACCAATCAACGTGAAACAACGATCGCCTGGGACAGTAGGACTGATAAACCAGTTTATAATGGAATTGTTTGGCAATGCAGGAGAACAACAGCCATTTGTGAAAAGCTCAGGAAGAAAAAAGGAGTCGTGTCCCTTGTTCGCAAGAAGACAGGTCTAGTGTTGGACCCTTATTTTTCAGCAACAAAAGTATCTTGGATCTTGAAAAATGTCCCAGAAGCCCAACCTCTGCTCAAACAAGATCGCTTAAAGGTTGGAACCGTAGACTCGTATCTTTTATGGCGACTAACTAGCGGGGAGTCTCATAAAACCGAGGTGAGCAATGCTTCCAGAACCATGTTGATGGATTTGAAATCACTGAATTGGGATACTGAATTACTAAAGCTATTTGGCGTGCCAAGATCCATTCTTCCTTCTATTGAATCAAGTGCTCATTTGTTTGGGCGAACAAAAGGTTTGTCGTTTTTACCTGACGGTATTCCGATTGGCGGGATACTCGGCGACCAACAAGCTGCACTCTTCGGCCAAGCTTGTTTTTCACCAGGAGAAGTAAAGTGTACCTATGGCACAGGCTCCTTTATTTTGTTAAACACTGGGGAAAAAGTTGTTTATTCAAAACAAGGTATGCTTACTACGGTAGCTTGGAAGCTCAACGGCAAGGTCTCATATGCCATTGAAGGTGGTGCCTTTATTTGCGGGGCAGCAGTTCAATGGCTTCGAGATGGTCTTGGGATAATTAGTTCGAGTGCTGAAGTTGAGAAACTAGCGGCGGAAGCAAAAACAACAGAAGGTGTTGAATTTGTTCCTGCACTAACAGGGCTTGGAGCCCCCTATTGGAAACCTGAAGCTAGAGGAATTTTGTCTGGATTATCGCGAGGAACCAATCGAAGCCATATCGCAAGAGCAACCCTTGATGCAATGGCGCTTCAGAATGTTGATATAATTAATGCGATGGAAAAGGATTTGGGTAAAAAAATTAAAGGTCTCAGTGTTGATGGAGGTGCTACCTCCAATAATCTACTCATGCAATTGCAATCGAATTACCTGGGGCAGAAAGTGGTGCGACCTAAAATCATAGAAACGACCGCTTTTGGCGCAGGCTTGATGGCGGGATTAGGGGTGGGACTTTGGAAAAGCACAAAAGAGCTCTTATCTCTCTGGCAGGAAGATAGGGAATTTATTCCCGCTATTAGTACTAAAGAAAGATCAGCAAGAATCGATTCTTGGCATCGGGCCGTTCGAACTTTACTCTAGTAAAAGAAGTCCTCGTTCCTTCTAGTTGTGAGATTAAGAGTTAGAATTTAAGACCAAGGCTTTATTTAGAAGTATCAATCGAAACAAATAAAATACATTTATTATCAAGCGCAGCTGCCATTTCATTGGGGCCGCGCTAATTGCTTAGTCCGTATATTCAGTCTAACAGATGCTGGAATTCAAGTTCGTTTCAATAAATAAATAAATTTAGTTTTCTTATGGTCAAAAAACGAATAGAAAATTTTGGTGTCATTTTTGGACCAATTATTTTGGCCTAGCAATTGCTTTATCTGTTCATCGTGTTCGTAGTGACACTTGATATGTTGATTCTACTGAAAATCTGCCAAATTCAAGGCGGCAAGCTTCAAATCGAATGAGGCGTAGTACCTCTACGTTGAGTGAGAGATGAGGCGAAGACAACGCAGAAGTTGGCCTTTTTCAGTAGAATCTATGTAGGGGGGGGAAGTCGGTTGGCTTACTTATGATCTAGCTAAACAATCCTTAGTGATTTTTACTTTTATAAAACCAAGCTCTCATGGTCTAAGTGGCCAATTGAGAACTTACTTATTACTAATGTGGGGGTAACGATGAATAAGTTTATTTTTTCTATTATGGTGGGCTTCGTAGCTATTACTGCCGGACTTGAGGCTAATGCCGCAGGCCTTCGCCTTGGTGATGCGGCCTATGGTGGTACTGGTTGTCCTGCAGGATCGGCAAGTGTTACTTTGAGCCCAGATGAAACTGCAGTGAGCATTCTATTTGATAGTTATGTTGCCGAAGCTGGATACACGACAAACCGGTCGGTAGATCGAAAGTCATGTAATATCACAATTCCAGTGCAAGTTCCTCAAGGCTATAGCGTCAGTGTTTTCCAAGTTGATTATCGTGGATTTAACGCTGTTCCAAGTGGCGCCAGCACTCGCTTTGATGCAGAGTATTTTTGGGCCGGTTCTCGTGGGCCACGATTGTCTAAAACCTTCTTAGGTCCTGTGAATGATAATTACACTTTGACTGATGAACTCATTGCAACAACTCTTGTATGGGCACCATGCGGAGCGAGCGTTAACCTTCGAGTTAACACTTCTATGATGGCAAGAACTAACAACCGGTTTGATCAAACTATGGGAACTGTTGATAGTGCTGACATTAGCTCTGGCTTAATCTATCACCTCCGCTGGAAGCGTTGTAACTAAGTCAAGAAATACAACTTGATACTGGATAATTAATTTCAACTTAGCTCTGTTAAGAAAGGCTACCAAGACCGAGCTAGGTTTTTTACCAGTTGTGTATAACAACTTCACTTTTTTGTTTTGGTGCTTACTAATACCATTTTTAGTTAGAAAGTAGACCCAGGCAGAAATGGACCCGAATGAGGTGCACCGAAGGTGCTAGGCTCGTGAGGGACGCAGAGCCTTCTGGGCTTTCCTTCACAGAGGGGCCCTGCCCAGTGTAAGGCGCACACGAGACGGGGTTTCCCCTCTGTGAAGGGGTGCTTCGGACGACGCAGCCAACGATGGGCTACGAACTAAATGGAAATGTTATTACATTGAGAATCTTTTCGGTTATAATAGATCTCATTGGAGTACTTTGTCTGACTAAGCTAGGGTGGATTTCTTTTGTCGTTTTAATTGCAATGGATGTTGTTTTAAGACAACTCTATCAACCAATTTCTGAAATCACTTTAGTTTCCCTGGGTATTTCACTAGCATTTAGTGTTTTCTTTTGGTCGTTTATGGATTTAACAGTCCAGGCACTTTCTGATACCACTGGAAAATTTCTTGCGGCAGGCGTCTCTGCATTCTGGGTGTTTCTAATAGGAACTCAAATTCCAGCTTTTATGCGTTTTGGAGAATATGCAACTCCCTTCATGATCAATTGGGTCATTAGAGATCCTAAATACATTTTAGATTATGCATGGCCATTGCTAAATGTAGGTAGTTTTTTGAGTTTTATAATCATCTGGTTCACGTTCTATTGGCTTTGGAAACCAAAGCTAAAATCAAAATGTTCTCCGCATAGATTCCACTATGTTAAATTAGTGTTAAGCCTCTTGATGTCTCTTGTTTCATTAAACCAACTTCGAAGAGAGACGTTGGGCCAAATAAGATTAGCTGATGGTGCTTTAGCTTTTTCTATCGATGCAGTGCTTCGCCAAGGAAAATCTGATGGGTATCGTTTCTCTCGGAGGGAGGAGCCCATTGCAAAGGAAGGGATTCAGCAGCTACCCCATGTGTTTCTGTTTATTGGAGAATCTTGGTCAAAGGGAATAGTACCAATTTATGGCTGGAACAAAAGCAATACAATGCCATTTCTAAAAGCCCTTGCTGAAAGTGAAAAAATGCAGAAGTTCCTATCGGCCTATACCAACTCTGGAGCGACTGATGTCAGCATTCCATCACTATTCTCTGGTGTTGGCCCGGAGGAAAGCACGGATAAACTTCATCGAGTACCACTTATTTGGGATTGGGCCAAAGCGGCTGGTTACCGAACCATCTTTATATCTCCACAACGGTTGGCATTTAATGGCATTCATCAGTTCTTTCTTTCGCCTGGTCCAGACCAGTTTGTTCCAGGAGATGCGATTGATTTTAAAATGGTCAATGATAGTGGAATAGACGATCTAAAAACGGTTGAATTTTTGGCCGGAAAGCTCGATCAGATAGATATAAATGATAAACCTTTATTTATTGTCTTCTTCCATAATGCTCTTCACTTTCCATTCTTAACTGAAAGTCCAGGACTTGAAGTTCCGAATTTTTCTTCCCGTTATGAAAAGGCATTGTTTATTACCGATGTTGTTATCAAAAGAATTGTGGATATGCTTAAGACCCACAAGATGTGGGACGACACGCTTTTTTGGCTAACCGCAGACCACGGTGAAGTTGAAAATACCTCAAATAAAGTTCCAAGAATCGCATCCTTCTATCAAGAAATATTAGGTATACCCTTCCTGCTTCGCTGGCCAACGAATAGAAAGTTCTATCCACTTAAAGAGAAATGCATTACGGCGGCAAAAAAAAATGAAGAAATAAATGTACAGAACTTAGATGTACTTCCGACCCTGATTGATTTATGGGATCTGGGAGATGTGAACAAACCACTTGTGGAACTTCTGCGTGGACAATCTCTGTGTAAAGTCATTGATCCTTACCGACCTATCATTCATCTGAACACAAACAACATTAGAAAGTGGAGTCCCGAAGGATTTGCTGTGACAAAAGGTAAGAACCGTTACTCATTTACGAACATTGAGGGAGCAAAATTTTTCGA
Organism: uncultured Pseudobdellovibrionaceae bacterium; assembly: GCA_964648725.1. Taxonomy (GTDB): domain Bacteria; phylum Bdellovibrionota; class Bdellovibrionia; order Bdellovibrionales; family Bdellovibrionaceae; genus CAUJGP01. The sequence goes on from CAZYOE010000220.1 coordinate 6,250, forward strand.
CTTAACAGTAAATCCCAACACAACGGAAGAAAAAGAAAACACTAGTGCAGACGACCAGCGAATCGCTCCATTTTTAAAGATTATTCAATCAGATAAGCTTATGCGAGATATTTGGAACAGATATAAACAAAAATAATTTTTGAAACTTACAAGAGTAACCCAGAAAAAATACTAAAAATGCGACGCACGGGAATGAACATAGATAGATTCTGCTGAAAAAGTCCAACTTCTGCGTTGCCTTCACTTCATCTCTCACTCAACGTAGGGGAACTACGCCTCGTTCGATCTGAAGCTTGGCGCCTTGAATTTGGCTCTTTTTCAGCAGAATCTAGATAGATTCTGCTGAAAAAGTCCGGTTAAAAATTAGTGTATCTACCCGAAATGAAGC
>CAZYOE010000221.1:0-6619 GCA_964648725.1 uncultured Pseudobdellovibrionaceae bacterium
GCTTCGCGGTTTAGATCGCTACCCGTGTGGGTATCGGTAAAAATCCACTCTTTCTTCGTGATAAAGTTGAGAGCTTTATTATTCTCCACATAATCTTTAAGCCTCTTTGTCTGGGCTTCAAGGCCGTAGCCATCTATTTTTTGCTCCTGCGTAGAGACACGGATATAGATTGCTACCCTTCTTTTGCTCGAATCGTTGAGATTTTCCATAGCAAAACATTATATGGTTTAAGCATAACAAAACTACCCTATTTTTGATTTAATAGCAATATTGGGTAGATTATTGTGTAATACCATCAAAAATGCCGATATGCCTCATGGTATCTGTGATGTCTTCAATATAGTTTTCAGGGTTCTTTTCTGGATAATTCACTTTAAACTCAATGTCGGAAGAAGGCGTGCTAATGCACTCACTCTTTTTGAGTAAGGTAACTTTTTGCTTCGGTTTTGATTGTGAATTAGGCATGAGTCAGCAATAGGTGTGAAAACGATATTGCGGCTATATGCTTTAAAGTTGCTTTTAATATGAATGGGGTAGGACTCTATTCGTCCAGACTGAGCAGATCCGCTAAAACCTTGGTCGGATCTTCACTCTGCATTTGAAGCCTTTGAATGTACTTTCTGCTACGGGACTGCAGATAAAAGCGGATCATGTTCGGGTCTTTATGCACGATTATGTATTCGGCAAGCCTGTCCTCAGCGATAATGCCAATCTCAACATCCCGAATTTCCTCAGACATCTGGTAAAATTCGGTATCGTCACTTTGCCAGCGATAAAAGGTCATTGGCGTAATGTCCGCCTCTTTGCACGCAAGCGTTACAATTCCCCGACGCTTTTTGAGAGCTTCAAGAAATCGCTTCTTTGCCTTTATGGTATGTGGTTTTCCTAACATGGTGTGTTCGTATAACATTTGTAACATTTTGAGATAAAAAAATAGACCAGTTTTTGCCCGCAATATCGCGGACAGCACTGGTCTTTAAGACTCAAAATATTACGAGCTAATTATACCTTTTGGGAACAGGTATGCAAGAAAAATTGATGAATTCAGTCGTTTTTTGGCTTCTTCAGCTGTTTCTGTGTGTTACCCTGAAGATAATTTCCCTTTGAAATCACACTTCGTCCCAGCTCTCTTTCCGCCTGCTTGCGCGCATTTCCTGCAACGCTGCCTCCACGTCGCGCTACTTTTTTGTGCTCTATCATCGCTTTTGGTTTTTCTTTATTGGAAATTTCAGTGGTCATTTTTTCGCCAAGCATGGTGAAAATCAGCTCCAAGTCAGTCATGTTGTCCCTCAGATTAGCCTTTGTTTTATCGGGAATATTTTTGTACTTTTTGTATTCGCTTGGAGTCATGCCAAAAGTAGCCTTGGATATTTCAGCGGTTAAAATGGCATAATCCTTTTCATGAATAAGCCCACGATCCTTCCATTCATCGGTTAAATTCTGGCGAATTGCAATTCCGCGCAAGCGCTTATCAATCCAATCCTTGGAATAGCCTTTTTGTTCATAGATTACTTTCATGCGGTCTTGCGCCAATTCTGGGTTCTCTATCTCATCAAGTCTCTCTTTGCCAACCTCGGCCAACCACATCTTAAACGGCTCAGCTTTCTTGCTCGGGATTGATTGTATCAGGCGAAGCGCATCCTTGGTATTTACACAGTCCGTATCGTATTTTTTGCCATCAGCACTCTCCAATTTCAGTTGTACCCAAATTGGGGACAACTGAAGATCGACGAATTCCCTTTGTTTTACTTTACCCCAATATTGCCTTGGCGTTGGGCTGTCGGTTAGTGCTTCAATAATATCCACGACCGAATAAAACCATTCATCATTGTGCCAAATCCTGCGAATCTGTTTGGATTGGAACAGTACCAGTTTGTTGTTTTGTGAATCGTTCATAGTTAAAAAAAGTTAAAAGCTAAACTGATTTTTCTTCCTCCTGAATCTCATCCTCTCCGCTCGGAAGTTCAAGAGCTTTAATACTTGGCAAAGCCGCAGCTCCCATGATGCCTTCCAAATCTCCATAGAAACCTGTCGTGTTTTTGATGACTCTATCGATCTCTTTCTCTCTTTTATTCCAGATTTTTTCCATTGCCCGCTTCTCAGCATCTAGCCCAGTCTTTAAGCTCACAAAGGCCAACACAATCGTCTCAATGCGATTTTTAAACTCAGCTCCACCTAAATAGTTGTACAAAAGCTCCATCTTGGCATCTTTGCCGACAAACGATTGTTTGATTCTGCTCATTTCAGAAAGCTGATACCTCAAAGCCGCTACCAAAGGCAAAGCATATTTGTAGGCCGTAATCCAAACGCCATCTCTGAAACCAAAAGTATCAATGCCTTCTGGCAAAACCTGCGTTGCAATAATCACAACATCGGCTTTTATGTTCGTCTGATCATCCTTCAATTTTTTTACCCACTCAGCGTTCCAAACCTTGGTGTTTTTTGATTCCCATAGGATAACGCCCTGCTTTTGAGCCATAGATGAAAATACCGTTTGAATCAGATCTGCTCCCCTTATCCCAGTAGGAACATCTTCGATGGTATCGGTTGTAAAAGCACTCTGCAGAGCCAATTTGAGGTCGGTTTCTTGTGCATCCCCCTGTATCTGCGTGGAACCCTGTTCAGCCTTTTTATTTGCCTCCTCCAATGCTTTCTTGAGGTGCTCCATTTGTTTGTCTTTTTCTGCCAGTTTCATCTTGCTTGCGTCGTCCGCTTCCTGCTTGGCTTGCTCGGCAATTTTCTTGGTTGCTTCATCCATCTTCTGAGCAAATTCCAATTCGCGTTTTTTATCTTTTGTCTCAAGTTCACGCGCCTTGTCCATGGATTCAATTGCTTTTTTTCTCATCTCTTCGAGTTCTTTCTCTTTTTCCTCATCTGCCTTCTTTAAATCCTGCATTTCCAGTTCAAGTTTTTTGGTTGCTTCTTCTTTGGCCGTTGCCATAATCTTGGTCTTTTCGGCATCCAGCTTTTTATTCACCTGCTCGTCAATACTTTTTTGGCTTTCCTCTACAGCTTTCTCCTTAATTGCAAGTTGCTTCTCTTTTTCGAGAACCCCTTTCTCAATTTCACCTTTGAGCTGTTCTCTTATTTTTCCAGTAAGAGCATCATTGAGCGGAATTTGTTCACCGCACTTCGGACATGTAATTGTTTGGTCTGCCATATATATTATTTGGGGTTAAATGCTTTATTGTTGCTGCATTCCAGCACGTCAAACATAATTTTCATATTATTTTCAAATTCAGTTTGAGTAATTTTTTCAGCAACCTCCTTTGCATAATTTACTTTCTGATCGTTTGCGATTTCTCCTTTTTGTTTCGTGTGAGGCGAAGGGTAATATTCTTCCAGACTTTCTTTATTGAGTTCAAATACTTGGCCGTTTGTGAAAAGATAAGGATAACCAGTTTTAAAAGAATTGTACTTAGTTTGCTGATCTGTGTTCGGCTTGTCGATAAGTATTACTGCTCTTTCTTTGTAAATTGGGTTGTCCGAACCCGCAAGAGGGTTAAACAGCTTATGTACGGCTAAAAGTGTAGGCTCCTGTTCATCAAGGTCGCCACCAGCAAATAAAACTTTTATGCCAGAAAATTTTTCGGGATAAAACCTGCTGATAATTTTTGTTAAAAACACAAATTCAGATCTACCTTCAACAATCAGAAAATTACGAGGCAACAATAAATCCGATGGGCTTCCTCCTAAAAGCTCAAAAATAATATTTATTTTGTCAGTAATTGTTATCGGTTCAATAAATGTAATACGATCTCGTTTCTCAACCTTAAATATTTTTTGAAATTTGCTATCGTCAACAACTAAAACTGACGAATGAGTATTTACCAAGACTTGATCAGCATGACAAATGTCCAGTAAGGCTTTCTTCAGCGCTCTTTGGGCAGACGGATGAAGGTGCAATTCCGCTTCATCAATCATGAATAAAAATGTTCCTCCTCCACTTTGCTCTTTTCTGTAATCCGCGAATGCTTGAATGATAGAAAGCATTATCGCCCTTTGCATGCCATCCCCCTTATCTTCGGCCTTAGTTTCTATCCCATCATCCACGCTTGTATCAAAACTCTTTAACAAATCTGTAAAATGCGGGGGATTTACGCCAAACTTTACTTTTGTCCCATCTGGAAATTGCTTCTGGAGATAAATCTCAACTCGAGATCCAAGTTTATCCAACTCTTTCCTGACCTCCGAATCTGCGTTATCAAATAATTTTGTAAATTGCTCTTTGAATGCAATGTAATCTTGTGATCCCTCAATAATCGTGGCTAAAACGCCAGAAAGCATTGTGCCAATGGGATTTTTATCTTTGTACTTTGAAACATCAGCTAGACATATTTTGGTATTTATATATTCCAGCTTTGGTAAAAACTCGTTCATCACTGTATCAAAACCCGACGGATTACCTTTGTCCTCACCTGCGACAATATATTTTCTCTTATGGTCGACACTGGTTTTAATAACTGAAAAGGATGTTGAACCATTCAGCATTGTTTTAATTTTTGTCTTATTAGCCTCAGTTGCAAGCTTATCAATGTCTGACTCAACCACATCGTCAAAAGTTACCTCAACACTTATTTTGTTGGATTCTTCTCTATTAAAATGCTCGTCTGTCTCCGATGACTTGGCCGTGTAGAACCATTCGATTGCTTCAAAAAAGTTCGTTTTTCCATGATTGTTTTGACCGACAAAAACAGAGAATTTATCTATGTCTATTTCAACCTTTTGAATTGATCTGTAATTTTCGACAATGATTTTAGAAATCTTCATAATAAAATATTTGAGAATTAGGATTTGAACGCTTCCGCTAAAAATACTTGCATAAGACTTGCTGTATTTTGTTTGTTTTGCGTCATCAAGTCTTCAATTTGATCGCAATACTCAAAAAGTGAATTAACTTTGGCAACAATGGCTATTTGCTCTGAAAATGGAGGTAAAGGGAATATTGAGTTTCCTAATTTAGTTCCATTAAAATTCGCTTGCCCGCATTGTTGGATTATTTGTGGCTCAATTTGAGTTTCACGGAAAGACTTTGAATTTAGATAAAAATTAACATATTCAGCAGACACTAGGTCATCAAGAAAACGCAATCTGATTAGATAAGAAGCGAATGTAAATCGATCATCTTCACCTTCAAAAAGACCTGTCTTTCCCACCAGCTCCCAACTATTTGTTCTGTTAAAAAGCACATCTCTATTTCTTAATAAAAGCCGTGGTAGATCATTGCTTTTTGAAGACAAATTTTTGTTAGCAACAAGTGATACTTTTCCTCCATTAATGTTCCCCATCGCAAGTACAGGAAACCCAGCAATATCTTCATAAGCTTTCTCTGATGTTCCATAATCAGAAAGTGTTTTTAAATTTCCCAACCTTACCCATTGCCAAGTTGACGGAAGACCAAATAGAATGTCATGGTTGTTTATCGCTGAAAGTTTTCTTTCTTTCTTAATTTTCTTTTCTTTAATCAACTTCTCTTTTTCGAGATCAATCCTCTTTAATAGCTGGCACGCAGGCTCAACATCTGGATTTTGCTCACGCCAATCTTTAGTCAAATCTCCCCTAATCGCATCTTCCAGAATGTGCTGGCGTAGGCTTTTAAGCAAAGACTTTTGGGTAGATCCTTTTTCAAGAAGCACGCCTTTTTGAGTTTCAAACTTTATAAGCTTTTCCCGATACTTCCCTTGGTGAACAATGTCAAAATAAGGTACCTCGTAGTTTTCAAAGTTACCTTTGTTAATGGCTAATTTTGATGTACCCGTTGCCGTACGCTGAACTAAATCTTGTCTTATTGCTTTGAAAACATGCAAATAAAACCCAAGATCGACAGGATAGGTCTTCGCGTCTTTAGGGGTAAGAATGAAGCATAAATCACTTGAAATGAACTTCCCATTCACATAATGCACTCGCCCCAATGAACCAGAAGCTGCAACGGCTACAATTAGGGCTTCGGTATGGTGAGAATATTCTTTGTGCGTTTTCCACTCGGAACTAGCCGTAATAAAATCATAATCGCCACTTACGCATTTAGAACTCTGCAAAGAGCCTTTTTCGACATTGAATAATTTTCCGATTTTGATTTTCCCGCACTCGTTCATAATTCGGCTTTAATAGATTCTAAAATTTGTTTACTCTCGGCAAAAGAAGCCTCCAACATCGCAATCAATTCCTTGCTGGAATGTACGGCTACTTCTTCTCTTTTATTGGGGTTTTTAATGTCCAAACCCCAGCCATGGGCTTCAATTTCCTTTATGCCAACTTTCCAAACAATTTCACTTTCTTTACGGTCATTCCACCATTTTTTTATCGGCTCAAACTCTTTTACATTAATTGGTTTTGTTTTTGAATAAGCCTTAACTCCTTCAGGTAAACGATGTTCATAGTACCAAACTTCGTTTGTCGGCTCACCCTTATGGAAAAAAAGTAGATTTGTTGCGACTCCAGCATAAGGCGCGAAAACCGAGTTTGGAAGCCTGATAATGGTGTGAAGATTGCATTCCTTGAGCCACTGCTCTCTGATTCTGGCTTTAACTCCTTCACCCGTTAGTGAACCGTCAGGCAAAACAATACCTGCACGTCCATTTGGCTTTAAGAGCTTCATAAAAAGCACCAAAAACAGGTC
>CAZYOE010000222.1:0-5319 GCA_964648725.1 uncultured Pseudobdellovibrionaceae bacterium
GTGAAACTTTTGGTTAGGAAATCAGAGTAGGTTTTAAAACTTAAAATTAGGTCTGGTCGTTCAGGTACTCGATAGAAAACCTGCCGGGAAAGAAATCCATCAGCAAAGCTCTGAACCATGCCAGCTTTTAATTCTAAATGCATTTGAACTCGAAAAGGCTCACCAAACTCAATGAGAGCGACTCGTCCAGGCGCAGAGCTATCAATGAGTTGCACTCCTTTAATAAATTGTGACGATAGCAATACGCGCTGATTTTTTGATATCGATGACAGAAGATTACCTTCCTGGATAGCCACAGCTTCGGATTGCAGCCAGCTCCCAGCGATTTCTTTACCGACAGAATCAAGATATGAATCGAATATAAAGTAAAGACCACTCGTGAGGATAAACACTGCAATTGAAAAAAGTCCTACCGCCTTTCGCGGATCAATGAGCCGAAGGAGCTTTATAAACATAGGCGCTCCAGATCTCCGCCAACGAATTCGGGTTGATTGGCAAAATGACAACGGTGAACAACCACAAGTTCTGAAAGAGAGTGATCGACAGCACTGTCGTATTCTAACTCTGGCAGGCTGATGGTTCGCAATCCTTTAGCTTCGAGACGTTTTTGCGCGAGTATTGTTCCTTCTTTTGTCCGCCCGAAATAGTGAAGCCTTCTTTCGTAAAAGGAAAGTTCTGAGTTTGGTGTTTGATCAAGTCTGGTTACGGCCAACCCGTGCCGCAAAAGTTCGGCAATAGCCCGATATCGTACCCCTTCTATATCATCTTTTTTTCCACAGGCTCCGCCTGAAATCACTCCAATCGGATCCAGGAAAGCCAAATAAATAACGACGACTCGATTATCGGTTTCGCTCCAAGGCTGTATTTCAAAAACAGAACTGGTCGGCAAATGCCTTTGTAAATCGCGAAGTAGGGATTCACCAAGAGAAAGCGAACTGAAGTTTACATTTCTTGTATCATAGCCGACAGTCTTATCATCCCACCAAGATGCCCAAACAAAGCGTTCAATGGCTTCACTAAGGCCATTTTCTCTGGCAATGGACGTGGCTTGAGGATGCACTCCAATGGGAAAAGCAGCAAATCCATCTGAGCGTGCTGTCTGGCAATGAGGAAGGCCGTTCTTGTATCCCTCGATGAAAGCCTGCCTTTCAATCATCTCAACAAGCCCCTTAAGTATGGCGGTCGATGGTATTGGATCAATTCCACAAAAAACGGACTCATTTATGACAGCAGACGGTGCTGAATCAAATACGCTTGCCATGGTACTACTTGAAAACGAGCTTACTTCAATATGTTTTGGAAGCCGATCACGCTCTTTGAGTTTAGTGATGAATGAGAACAAAAACTGTTCAGGCTGCTTTGTACTCATTATCGATCAACCTTAAATACTTGCCATGGAGCTGGCGAAGAAATCGCAAAGGGAACTTCACCAATGAGCTTCATATCTTTAGCCGCAAAAAATCGCCGAACATGCATATAGACATTAAATTTCGCGTCTTCAAATAGGTAGCGATTTACCTTCGCGTAGGCGGATGACGACGAACTCAGTTGGGCAATAACAGTTTGTAAGCTTTCGTCGTCGGACACATGTTTCAGTGGTTTGTGTAGGTTGGGTGTAAGCAGCATTTTCATGTCGCCCGCTGGATCAAGAGCCCAAAATCCCGATCCGGCATTAAAGAATGCAACCTTACCATCCGCGAACATTTCCGCAAATTCTTTGCGTGTGGCTTTAATAATGGGTGCGCTGGCCTTTATGCCTAGGGCGGTAAATGTACGATTCAATGCCTGAAAGAAGATTGCTTCTCCTTCGGGTTCAGCATACCCCCAAGGAAAGGTTTCTTTCGCGAATTTAGCCTTGCATTCTTGAACTTCAGCAGTAGTCAAAGAGTCACCCTCAAGGTCTTTCAGACTGAGATATCCAGGGAGAATCTTGGTAAAAACACTGCCCTCCACCAAAGAGTCCTTTGCAATCTCACGATACGAATCTCGAAATAGTTTTGCAAATAGCTGACGGCATTTTTTATCTTTGAAGGGGCCTATATTCTGATTGATTTGAATGACAGCAAAGCGTGCAGCAGGAGTGTATTTAATTGATAGCTTTTTTTCCAGGTCATGCAAAACACCTGGTGCAAAAAAAGATTCATTTCCTGCGACAACTGTATGGTTATCTAGTTTTCCCATATTGGCCGCAAGTTCATTGGGAGTTTTATATTCAAATGTGATCAGATTTGGAGCCGAAGGCTCGGAACCGCTTGTTCTCAATGTAAAAGTGATTTGCTTTTGATCCTGTGTTGCTATTCTGTATAAACCGCTCTCAGGTATTTTTGAACAGGTGATTTTATTGGTAGCTGGGTCAACGCACTTCCTGGGAATAATTGAAAACAATTCTAAACAAAACCGGAAGAGTGGATGATCAACGGCTTGAGTGAATTGAATACGAATAATGTTACCCGAAACAGTAATTCCTTTGGGAAAGGTCTGGAGCGCACTTTTTGATTTGACCCAGTCATTGACACCGTCAATCGCTTCGATTACGGGAAATTTTGGACGAGTAAATGCCATACGTGCGACAGCAAATGCAATGTCATCTGCTGTAAGGATGGTTCCATCTTCATATTTGAGTCCGGCCTTTGCTTTCCATTCAATTCGCCTTTTATCAATATCATAGCTGAATGAATCCAAAACACGACTGGTGAGTTGATTATTTGCAGCAGCTTCAACCGGCGTGGCATAGATCATCCGAGCAACAGGAAGGTTGGCTGTACCATCGGCATCTAGTGGGTCAAGAGAAGTTGGCCCCGCTGTCTCTGTGATAACGTAGCGAAAATCTGTCTGTTCTTTGGCTTGGGTTTCAAGACTCATGAGCCCTACCATCACACAAATTAAATAGATTCTGAGATTGAATTCCATCCACGCATTATCCTTTTAATTACTTGACCTATAGTCTTGAGTCCCTAGTTTAGTTGAAATGACATCAACGATGCGAATGTCGACATTTGGACCAGCCACAGCTTTTAGTATCTCAATTAGGCCGACAGCACTAGGAGTCGCAGTTTCTGCTTGCAACATGACCTCTTCTAAACGCTTTCGGTTGATCTGGTACCAGTTTTCCTGTTCAAGAGGCGCAATGATTCCATTCTCAATGAGAACTTTTATTGCCGCTTGGTGCATTTCGGTACTTTTGATTTCAAAGGCAGAAGCGTTTGAATTCAAAAGACCAACGGCACCAATAGCTGTCAACACACTAAAAAACGTTTTCTTTGCTGGTTTGCTCATGATTTTCTCCTGTTTTGATTCCCAACTTCTTCATTCGGCCATAGATAGTACCAAGAGGTGCCTTCATTCGTTGCTTAACGGCTTCACGAAGAGAGTTGCTTTTTGATAAATTGCGAATCAGGTATTCACGCTCTTGCTGTTCGAGCCATGTGAGAAATTCCGGATAGGAGCGATCATAGATATTTGATGGTTCTCGTTCATAATTTGCAAAAAATTTGCTACTCAAATGTTCTGGTTCAATTCGCTTCGCTGGAACGATAGTCACAAGGCGTTCCAATTCATTTTCCAGTTCCCTGATGTTTCCCTTCCAAGGATATCGTTCAAGATATTGCACAGTTTTCATGAGAATTATTTTTTCGTCTTTACCGAAAGCTTTTTGAAAGTGAGCAATCAGAGGGCGAATATCTTCGGGTCGTACCCTAAGAGGTGGAACTTCGATCTTCACCACATTCAAGCGGTAAAAAAGATCTTCGCGAAATTTGCCTTGGGCGACAGCTTCTTCGAGGTTGATGTGAGAAGCAGCAACGACGCGGACATTTACTTTCTCAGTTCTGATGGAACCGACCGGATGAATTTCTCCTTCCTGGATGAAACGCAAAAGTTTTACCTGAAGGTCGAGTTTCATATCACCAATTTCATCAAGAAAAACTGTCCCACCATCTGCAAGCTTTAGCTTTCCGATTTTAGCTCGATTAGCTCCGGTGAAAGCTCCTTGTTCATGACCGAAGAGATCACTTTCAAGAAGATTTTCCGGAATAGCGCCAACATTGATCGGCACAAAAAGTTTCTGTCTTCGAAGAGAATGTTTGTGTAAGGCTCTGGCAATAAGTTCCTTACCAGTTCCTGATTCACCCTGAATAAGGGCATTACAATCCGATGCAGCGACTTGTAATACCAGTCGAGCTACATCGGCCATGGCCTGAGATTTTCCGACCATGTCGATGGATCGAATCAAATTCTCTCGTTCATCTGGAGTCTCAGTACAACGAAACTCTTGTGCGGTTTCTTCAAACTTTTTACAGAGCTGCCGAATACGAGCGCGAAATTGGTTTGGCTCACTATCCTTTTCGATAAAATCGGCAACTCCGGCGGCATAACTTTGTTTACGTGCCTCGCGGGAGAGATCGCCCGAATTCATTACAATTTGGAGATAAGGATTCAAGGCGAGCATTTGCTTTGCGAGAGTGACCCCATCTTTTCCAGGCATTTTTAAATCGAGGAGAACCACAGCAAAGCTGTTCGGCTCGGAGCGAACTCTGCGGTAAGCTTCATCTGGATTGTTGGTGGTTTGAACGTCGAGATCCGTTTCTGGCTCTAATACGAGTTTGGTCGTGTCTAGTGCCATTTGCTCATCGTCTACCACCAGGATCTTAAATGCCATCAGGCAGCCTCCTGGGTTTAGGGATCAATGTCGTAGTACTAGAGCAACAGTTGGACCAACTCAAAATCAGCGATGAATAGTGTCTTAACCCCTTAAAAATACAGGTTCTTGCTATCCCATGTATTGGATCAATGCAATAGGGACCTCAAAATTTTGTTTGTAAATGCGAACAGGAGGATAAAGTATCACTTATGGGATATTGCATTAAGCTCAGGAAATGAATCGAGAAGATATAGAATTATTCTCTAGTTTTTATTTTTGGAAATACGAACACCGTAGTCCAAAATCGAAGGGAACATCTGGTTTAAGCTGATGAATAGATAGAGAAATATCGCTCAAGAATGTTTGTACGAAATTTAGAACGCCCGAAGCGTCATTTGAGAATTGTATTAGCTTAGAGGACCCGATGAGATCCTTCATCTCGTGAAATTTAAACCGCCCAAAGGCCAGAAATGTGTGACTCAACTTTAGGTCTTTTAGCTATTTCAACCTTTGCCTTGAATGGCGACCGGGATTTCGAGTTATTTACCTAAAACAACTAAAGAGTTCGGCCACTTAGCCGATAATATTTATAGGATCAACAAGATTGTTATCGGGGGTAAAGTGACCTGTTCGGTCAAAAAGGGATTGGGGTTCAATAAGCAACAAACAAATGTTGGTCA
>CAZYOE010000222.1:5329-6564 GCA_964648725.1 uncultured Pseudobdellovibrionaceae bacterium
CCGCAGAGGGGAATCTATGAATTTTACCTGGATTAGTTTCTACAATGAGCTTTTTCTGAAGATTGTTAAAGATCATGATTCTAAGTCGTTGGCGACAGTTGCATATGAAATTTTTCCAGAAAAAGGGCTTATGGATCGTGATTCAGCCGGTAAGGAATTTCGCCTCGTGGAGTTTGAACCATGTACATTTCTGGCGCGATTCAATCGTAAGGAACGAAATGAAAGCCGAATAGGTTACTGCAAAAAAGCTAAAAGTGTTTTGAGCTTAACATCCGAAGTCCCAAGTGATTTTGCAGGGATTCCGATCTTTCAAAATATGGCGTTTTGGCTTTTTCCATTCAAAGATGTACGGCAGGGTTTTGAATTTCCGGCTCTCTGGGATTTCTCCCGCGAGCTAGCTTCAGGAAATCTTGGCGAAAAAACATTTAATGCAGCACTCAAGAGTCAAGGGGCAGGCCTAGCATATCTCACGATGATTTGCTACATCGTCTGGCCAGAAAAGTACCTTCCTCTTGATAAGCGAACCACACAGTATCTTGCCGCACGAAACGAACAGCTGGCCAATCGAATTGGAGAGCTTCGCAAGATGGATTCGCCATTTTTAGAATACAAAAAATTTCTAGAATCGACATCAAAGTATTTTTCAGGAAAGAATTTTGCTGAAATTAGTTTGGATGCTTATTTGGAGACTAGTGAAAAGGAGTTCCAAGCTCAAGATGGATCGGATACTGACTCTGAAGTTCGAATTGGTGATGGACCCCGATATTGGGTTGCTGGTTCAACCTGGCATGGCGAGAAACTTGAAGATAAGACGGCTTTATTTATCAAGGAAGGCATTTGGCAGAATGGATTTTCTGCGGATTCTGGAGATAACTCCATCCAGACCGTGAAGCAAGCCCGGCCTGGTGACTACATTGCAATCAAAAGTTCCTCAACAAAGGGACCAGGCCATAAGACACCTTTCATAAAGGTAAAAGCCATCGGCGTAGTGACTAAAAATGATGGTGATGGTGTAAATTTGAAGGTTGATTGGAGATACAAAGGCCCGGAGTTTGATGTCGATGGGATCGCCTATCGGCGTACATTTGACCCAGTGACTAAAGAAAAGCTTATCAACCGAATATTCAGACCCATCCTAATAGACCCTCAGTCCCGCACCTCAGAAGCCTCGGCTATGCCGCAGAAAACATTTGATACAACCATGCCCAGAAACGTTATCTACTGGGGACCTCCCG
>CAZYOE010000223.1:0-1185 GCA_964648725.1 uncultured Pseudobdellovibrionaceae bacterium
TTTAGCACTCGCAAGTTAACTTTTTCGTGTCCATTTTTTCGGGGGAAGATCAGATGTTGGGTTTATCGAAATTGAAAACACTAAAGATATTATAGTTCCCGATTTATCATTTTCAGATGGTATTACACTAGAAAAAGTGGCAGTCCTTGGGTACCCTCCAGTGCCGAGGTCGACACATTCGGTTCTAGTCGTTCAATCTGGCGAAGTGACAGGTTACATAAATGATATTTCAAATAATAACTATTTGTTATTTAGTGCTATCGCTCGCCCCGGTAATAGCGGTGGCCCAGTCGTTTCAGAAAAAGGTTCTATATTGGGAATAGTATCTCAAGAAATAAGCCATCAAGACACACCTGTTTTCCCTTTTTATTCAGCAGTACCAACGAGTGAGATAATTAAAGCATTAAATGATTTAAATTGTCCAGTAGAGTTGCCAATAGATACTTATGAATAATTGCAAAAGAAACAGAATTGTTCTTAGCTTCAGATAGACTTCAGTCCAAACTTGGATTTAACTTGTCAGTCAATTGCAGAAAGGTACATCTGGACGATAGAATAGAGTATGCAATATGTTTGACTAGTTTAAATATGTCTGGCCTACCCAAAAGACTCGATCAATACCATTCTTAAAATATGATTTCTAATTTTAAGACTCATAAAGATGTAGTAGAATCTTGTGTCAATGAAGCCGAGCTTCATAGTAATTGGTTTACATTATTTGCTGCTGGTTATTTTGATATTACAGCGGGTGAAATTCAGCACGAAAGACGAGGTCCTAAAGGTATCATCGACGTAAAGCTTGTAAAAAATGGACGTTGTCAAATTGCTGTAGAATTGAAAAGTCCGGATGTCGTTGACTTAGAATCACACTTTCTTCAAGCCCACCAATATGCTTTTTCATTTAATTTCTATCGAGATGGCAAAGTTGTTCATCCTCTTGGTATTCTTACAAATGGAAAAGTGGCTATCATTTTCGATGGTTCACTTGCAAAATCACAAGCTATCGCTTCTAAAGAAACTCTGGATCTTCAAACTGAAAGTGGATTTGCAGAACTACAACAGATATTTTCTCGCGTTAGTTCCGGTGAACGCGGCCACGAAAGACTCCATAAACCACCATTTATTGACACTCGGCCAGTAGGGATTCTTGATGTCAAACTGCAAGAAGAATTCCGTCTATTTTTA
>CAZYOE010000223.1:1195-6511 GCA_964648725.1 uncultured Pseudobdellovibrionaceae bacterium
TTAAAAAAGATTGTTGGTGTAGTAGAGGAAAACATTCTTGCCTTTGATTATTGGGTACAACTATTTTTAGTTGCGGTTCTGAGGGATAACGGGATAATACCAAATTCCTTACTTAAGGAACTTGAGAGGACTGGAAATATTCGGGGAATTACATTAGAGTTAAACCGCTTACTAAACGATAATTTCATACCTCTGAATAATGAATGGTCAGACTTAATGTGGGAGATTTATGGAGAGACTGGAAAGTTTTGTACGCGATTAAATCTTCTACACGCTGATACTCTTGGTTATGCTTATGAATCAGTTTTGAAGGAAGTTCATGGTGAAACCACGCAATCAACTTCAGTTTATACACCTCAAGAATTAGCTGAAGAACTTATTCAAAAGCTTAATCCAAATATTGAGGATAATATTCTTGATAGTGCAGCAGGATCGGGAACACTACTCTGTGTTGCTGCAGAGTTGGCTTGGTCAAAGGATTCTGCTCCACGGAATAATTATGATCGGTTAAAGAAGTTTTTTGAGGACCAGCTTATCGCTGTTGATAGAGATATATACGCTCTGAAGTGTTGTAAAGCTATGTTGCTGTGTACTTTTATTAAAATTCTGGACAAAGACCCCACTGAACTAAAAGAGACATGGGCATTGCCAAAACTTGGACAAGTTTATCATTCAAATCTATTCGATATTCAAATAGAAAAAACAGTCTCACTAGTTGTAGGAAATCCACCATGGGGCAATATAGATGCACCTAATAATAGAGTTGCTCTAAGGGCAAGTGATCGAGAGCTTTTTGAGACCACTTACCGAAATATTTATTCCGACGATTCTGATGTCTGCATTTATGTTGTTCGACATATGCTAAGCGGGAGTATGTTTAAAAAGTCAGTTAATTTTCGCGCTGGCTTTCTCATCAAGCAGCAAGTTCTGAGAAATATAAGTCATGAAAATTTTCGAAAATGGGCAGTTGGAGAATCTTTTAAGTTTGTAGATCATGGGAGCCAACAACGGTTTCCTCATTCATCCGCATCTCTGGTTGCAGAATGCCTGGTTGGTGTTTGGCATGACAGAGAGACTGTAACAAAAATAAATACCAGTCGTTCAGGCGATGTTACTGTTCTTAATGACGGTATTCCTATTTCAGATTTAATTGTTGCAGCGAAAGGATTTGAGCCATCAAATAAAGGAATTTATATTTCTTTGGCAAACCGAATAAAAAACCAGAAAGATAAAAATAAATGGATAAAGGCCCTTTATCCATCGGCCCCATCAATAAATCCTGTTATTTGGGACCACAAGTCTGCCAAAGATATTTTATTCGTTCCAAGAGGGACCGCTTTCCCATCTACTTTAATTAGACTTACTGTTGGGGAGAAACAGGCCTTAAAGGAGAGAGCGCAAGTCGCTGCCGATTTTCCATATTCATGGAGAGGCTGTGAAAAACTTGAGTTTTATGGTAAAAAATTTGAAAATTCTCGGATATTCATGCCTAGGGAGCCCGCTAAGGGCGAACGAGTGAGAGCTGCAATCGATCTGGCTGGAACAGGCATTGGAACGTCAGGTCACTCAATTTGGTTAAAAAAACCCGAAGTTCCGACTAACCTTTTTAAGTGTTTGATTGCCTGGATTAACTCAAAGTACTTTATGCAGCAGATAGAGATCGCAGAGATAAACCTTCGGGCGCATGGTTTTTCGTTTGAACCTAACGAGGTGAGGAAACTTAAGGTGCCTGAATGGGTATTAACAGAGGAGGTCTTGGCCTGGGTTGAGGGAGTGCTAACTAATGGGACAGTAACAAGTTCAGATTTCCAAGCACTAGATAGATTTTGTACGAGATCCGACCTAATACCTCTTTCTGCTCAAATCGGAGAAATGATGGAGGCCCGTCGTAACATTGAAGAGTTGCTTAAAAAGACTGCTTCAGTAAAAAAATCATTAAAGAAAAAAGAAATAAAATTTATCAAAAAACGAAAAAAGTCAAAATAAAGGCTAATTGATAACCTTAAAGCGCCTTTTAGCTTCAACCAAACACTCACTTTTGAGTTCAGAAAGCAGGGATAACAATTTCTGCTCATAAAGAACAATTTTGTGATGGGATACCACAGACTTAGAGAGTTCTGCATTTAGCAGGTTTTCAAGAATAGCAATCTTTCGATTAGTTTTCAATAATTCAACGCTTTTCATCACTTTGACGTCATAGCAAAGAACCTTAATAAAGGCATACCGTTTTCTACTAAAATACGCTGCGCGATGTTAAGAGGACAGATTCTTCAAAGGCTAAAAAGTAAGCGATGATCAATATAATATTATCTCACGGCCACAAACGACCTAAATATATATTGACGACGCACTCAGTAGTAAAAAGAGCCATGGCTGACACTTCCTTGACCCAGAAACTGATTCTCTTCTACCATCGGATCGAACTCGGTCTTGATTCATACGGATTAGATCATTACTGACCTCAAAAATACCACTGCCTACTAAATGTAATATCCAAAAGATCAAAACGAAGTGATCCATGTAGCTAAAGAATGGGAGTCTTTATTGATGATGGGAGAAAAGATCGCAAAGAATCTAAAATTGTTGAAAAGAAACGATCTACAATATGCCCCAGGTGACAGCAACTTCCATGATCGAATGGAAGGATAGCGTCATGAAGGGCCTTGGTAAACCGATTCTCAAGCAAATCGCACCAGACCTCTTAAAAGCGACTCCTTTGGAAGCACGGCTACCCGCCGACAAGGAAAAAAGAGCCACGCAAACAGTTATCCAGCAAACCGAGCTGTTGTGTCGAGATTGGACTTTGGCATGATTGGTCGGCAATGCTTAGGCCGGACAAAATGATGAATTCAGAAAATCCATTTTCATCAATACCAAGTCAAAATGGATGGAAAGAGAGCCTCAGGCTCGATGTATTTCTAAGTCACTCTGCTGATTGCCGAGAGATTTGCGAAGTCGTTAAGGACTACCTACAAGATGATATAAACACTGCCTTACGAGACTATGCTTTAACTATACAGCCAACAATGTACGAGAATTGGCCCCCTTCTCTGAAGAACGGTACGGCAACAGAGTCATCGCTTGCGGGGGTAGAATTCTCGTCGGTCGTTTTCGCATTTATATATAAAAAACACGGTGAGATACGAAATGAAGAAATTTTCCATTCAATAGAGCTATACAAACAAAAGCAAATCCAAGACGTTCATGTGTTTTTTAAGGAAATACCGTTCTGGCATTGGCTAAAGGCAGATGAAAAAATAGCGGATCTCAGGCAGAAGCTACGGGAGAGTTTAACTTATTACTCCTACGACAAAGACGTTGAAGTAATAAAACGTGTTTCTCAAATCATCATAAAAGCCGTGTGCGAACTTAAAAAACTAGATGGCACTCCGATTTCAGGAGAACGACTGCGAAGCTACAACGCGGAGAATGGAAAATGATTTTTATCACAACGGAAAAACTTTTAGAGATATTTGATGTGACTGGTGATGTTTCACTTCTGAATGGCAGAAAAGCCGTTACCCTTCGATCATCCACCCGGGATGGTTCCGACTCCGAACTTATCCCCTTCATTGAAAAGGCCCTAAATGGAAGGTTGTCTGGAGACACTATTAATTATGAGCTGGCGATCTCAAATCTCTTTTTCAAGGAAAAGAGTAAAGTAGCTGACGAAAATACTCGCTCGCTGTCATATTACTTATTTCTTGAGAGTGGACTGGTTAATTGTGCCCTTGATTTGGATCGAGATGAAAAAAAGAATCAGGAATTAAAAAAGACTATAGAAAATAGCATCCGATCATTCAACGGTGAAAACGATCTTGTGATCGCCGTGTTCTGTCTTGATTGTATTTTTCGCAACAATCCCACACTTGCTCTTGAGCTTTGCTCGTTGATTAAGATGAATAAAAATCTTTGTGCTGCAATACTGTCATTTGTTCATTTTCAAGGCGGGCAAATTGAAAAATCGCTTGCCGCGTTGGGCGACCTTGACCGTAATGACCCGAAGAATGTCTTTTTTCATCTTTGCCTAAACCTTAAAGCGTTCATTTCAATTCAAGATGGAAGATTTCGTGTTTTTTCCGATCTGAAAAATGAACTCACGGCTCTTGCTGAAAAAGGGGCCTCGCATTTAGCTCCATTGATACAATCAAATATCAATTTTCTGAGCAACTACGAGGACGGAGGCTTTTTCAAGAATTTTGATGAGAGTAATAAAAGACATTATGAGAACGTTCTTTTGTATCATTCTTCCAAAGAATTGGATCTTCTCGATAACCTCATCAATGGAGCGAGAAGGCTTGTTGGCGATGAGGTTTACGAAAATATAGACGTTTACGGACAAGAGACCATTCGTTTCAACAATACGCCAAACGCCATTGGAAATCGCCTATCACGACTTATATTTCTTAACTCCTTTATGGGAAGTTATGCTGGATTTTTAGAGGGTAGTAGACTTTTTCTAAAGACATTTTTCACCCTTGGGGGACTTTACAACGACCAGGCTTTATACAGAGAAGCGTTGAGAAATGCCGTTTGCATTGGCGCATCTAAAGACATTGAAAAAATCGCAAAGCATCCATCCTTTATAAAGGATGGAGCGGCTGTTTCTTTATTCGAGAAAATGATCTCTGGTAATCCATACTCAGGCCCAACAGCCATCGGAATTTCGCAATTAATAAAAACTAATTATCAATTTATTTCTAAGGAGATCGCGCCAACTGTAGCGGCCCATTTAAAAAAGGAAATTCAAGGTGAATTTTCTTTTACCTCAGATTTTGACCACGCTCGTCCAGCACTAGAGGCTTTGTATTTCTCTTGTCACACACTCCCAGTGGACGTGAGTGGTGATTTGTACAAAGCCTTTGTAGGTATCGTTGAAAGAATTCCACTCAATATGATTGGCCTGGATGTGATTAACAGAGTTATCTCCAATATTCCAGAGTCAGTAATTGCGTGTGATTTACAATCCTCAAATCAGCTCATTGAGTTCTACTTTAAAAACTTAGATTCGCTCCTCAAGATGCATTATGAAATGAGCATAAACGCCTTTTCAAGACTTATTAAAAACGCAGAAACTGCATTAAAAGAGCGGTTTATTGATATTTTGAATCGAGAGATTTTACAAGGGGAAGGCAAAGGTACCAGAAACATATTTTTATTCGACATTCTTAGAGAAGTCGGCTGCAAATTATCTGAAAGTCAAATTTCACAGATTGTCAGTTTGGTTTTTAATAAAATCCTTTCTCCAGCTTCTTCTGAATATGCAACTGAGGGCATTAGAGTCTTTGACACCTTGTTGGTCTCCGTAAACTTTTT
>CAZYOE010000224.1:0-3489 GCA_964648725.1 uncultured Pseudobdellovibrionaceae bacterium
TGTGGTGAGCGGTAAAAAGTATGAGGTAACGGTTAAAGAATTTAATAAAGCATTTTCAGAGGGGAAATTAAAATATGCTGATGATTTTTAAAATAAATTTGCATATACCAAAAATAGTATATAATTTTGACCTGAGTTTGGCAAAACAAAATTGGTAAGAATGAACTGGTACTTAATAATCAATATTTCTCACACATTGCAGCCCGTGTACTTTGACCACGCAAAGGGGTTGAGTATTATATGCAGTGGTAAATTTGAATCAGGGGAAGAGGCTGTTGAATTTGCGGCACGAGTGAATCAAATGAGGCCAACAGATTTCAGCGCAACATTGGGAAGGTTGATTTATGAAAACGGTCGTGTGAAAAGCGTTGTTTATGGTTCACCAAAGTTTTACGATTTAGTGTACAGGGGTAAGTATATTCTCACCAATCAGCCAAAGGAACTTGTTGCAGCAAAAAGAGAGCAATGCCTTAAAACAGGGTCTTATCAGGAAGTTTTTTTAAAAATGATACCAAGAGCATGAATCCATACAAACAGCCAGTAGTAACACTTAAGCAGTGGGTGGAAGAAAAAAGACGAGCAATAAACTGGAAAGAGTATTTGGACAAGGTTGGGTTTAAGTACATACAAGATGATGCGTTTATGGCAGATTGGGATTTTACAGAACAAATAACGCCCATGACCATAGACCAGATTATGCAAAAATATTCTGATGTCCTATCGGAAAATGAAATTTCCGAATTGAAAGATTTTATTATGGCTACTGCTGAAAACGAAGTTGACAAACTAAGCAGGCTCATCTCTGAAGAGAGAAAAATAGCCTTCGATTCTTTAATTGAAAAAGGGTTCTGTATAGTTAAAGCCCCACAGCACAATGAAAACTAATATGGATGGTAAACCACTCAACGTAGTCGCTATGAATCTGGCTATTTTTGGAGAAGCTGACCCAGAAATTCCCATGACTCGTGAACGCGCTTTTGAAGACTTTAAAAATTGCTTTCAAAGCCTGCCTCCAATCAAAGGACAGATCATGATTATGGGTACAGGCTCAGAAACGGTATCAACAGAAAACTTTTCAAAACTATGGGACAAATGACCTTCTCTTTCCCCGATACCAAGTTCTACCGTGAGGCTGCTGAAAGACTCATCCAGTTCCGTATTGACACCATGACTAAGGAACAGAGGGAATACATTATAGAAATGAGAGCATTGTCTAATGTTGAAATATTCCATGGATTTGAATACCCATTAACGCCAAATCAATGTTTTAAACATGAAGAAACCCCTTGGATACCGAATGATTTTGTTGACATGAAAAAAGTGTGCGAAATTGTTAAACAGAAAACAACCACCAAGCCATGACAGAAGAAAAGAGATATTACACACCGACAGAAGGCGAATTTCGCGTAGGATTCGAATACGAAGAATTTGTAAAGGGAGAAGGCTGGGTGCCAAGAACCTTAAGTTCATTATCGGAAGACCCTACATTAAACCAAAAAGGCTTTTGCATAGACTTTCCTTATGATTTCCGCGTAAAGTGCTTGGACAAAGAGGACATTGAGGCTGAGGGATGGAAAGAATCAAATATAATGAACATACCCAAATGCACTGAATTTACTCATGCTTATCCTAATAATCAGGCTGATTTTTTTCATATTTACAATACGTCTGAGCAATTTTACGGGTCGAACAATTGGTGCATAAGATTAAAACAAGGGAAAAACTGGTTTACAATTTTTTCAGGTCAAATCCTCAACCGTTCTGAGCTTAAGTTTCAAATGAAAAGACTGGGGATAGTATGACAACAACTCCTTTCACTACCACCCTTAACTCATTTGCAGAGTATCTTGAATACGAGCGTCAGGCTAAACTTGCCTTGGAATCTTCTCATCTTAATTTGCCTAAGAGGATACATGAACCTTCAGATTCAGCGTTGGTTTTAGAGGCGAGAACGGTGTCGGGTTTTGGCCCACCACCAAGTAAATATATTAATCACCATGCTTATTTTAATAGCGAAATCTTAAATAATAAATTATAGTTTATGACAACCAACACAGAAATCGTAAAGAAGGTGGAAGAAATCAACACCGGCTTACAATCATTCGAAGAACGCAAAGCACAATTTCAAAAGATGGCTGATGAAGCCAAAGAAATTAACCTTGTAAAAGACCGCGAATCTTTAAAGAACAAACCGCTCATTAAACTGGTGCGGGAAAAAAGAATCGAACTCATGCGATGCCGGACACAAACAGAAAAAGAAGGATTGGCTCTGCGTAATCTTGTTAAGCCTGTTACCGAAATGATAATGGAAAAACAAAAAGAACTTGTTGCCATTACCAAAAAAGAAGAGGACAGGCTGAACGAACTGGAAGAATGGGTGGATAGCGAACAGGCCGCTATTGCAGCCGAAGAACAGGCAAGGAAAGACGAACTGATACGCCAAAGAGTAAAATCCCTCCTTGACCTTGGCATGTCGTTTAATGGCACACATTATTCTTACGGAGAGCGCAGCATAGATTCAGTTACTCTGATGGAAGTTGATGCAGCGGAGTTCAATCTTTTTGTTTCAAACGTTAAAGAGGATGTTGACGCAGCGGCTAAAGTTGCTCAAGAAAAGCTACGTGTAGAAGCCCTTACCAAAATCAGGATGGAAGAAATGACCAAATACGGATGGGTGAAAGAAGAAGGCGACCCAGATTTGGGATTAGTACCCGATGATTCTTATGCTGCCATGTTTGAAGCCGTAAAAGAAGAGTGGGAAAGAAAAGAACAGGAGAAGCGCGATGAAGCGGAAAGAATCAGGCTTCAAGTGGAAGAGAACAACAGGCTGAAAGAGGAACTGCGCGAAGCAAGGGCCAAGGTATTGTATTCACTGGGCTACGCAGCAGAAGGGGATTTGTTTATTAGTCCACTTGGTCTGGATTCCCTTGCAAAAAACATTGTTTCCGAGTACACATCAAAAGAATTTGAGGTTTTGTGCCAATCAATAATTGAAAAAAAGCAGGAAAAGGAAGAGGAGCACCGGATTCAAAAGCGTTATGAAGACCGCGCAATGCAGCTTATTCAAATGGGCTTCCTTGTTTCCGAAGACGCATTTCTTTATCTGGATAAAATTATTCTCAATAAAGACGTGGTAAAAACAGATTCAGACGAAGATTTTACTGGCCGTGTATCTTCGCTTAATGGGGTGATTGCTGAAATAAAAGCCGAAGCCGACAGGAAAGCCCAGCAGATACTGGAGGACGCCAAAAAACAGGCTGCTGACGCAGAGAGAAAAAGAATCGAGGACGCAACAAAAGCAGAAGAAGAAAAACAGCGTATCGCAGCGGAAAAAGAAGCCCGGAAACTGGCACGTAGGCCAGACAAGGAAAAGATTATCTCCTTCTCTGAAGTATTCTCTTCTCTTCATGTTCCTGAATTGAAAACAGAAGAAGGAAAAGCGGTTTGGGCAAACATTGACCAAAAGATTCAGGAATTAACTACCTTTAT
>CAZYOE010000224.1:3499-6338 GCA_964648725.1 uncultured Pseudobdellovibrionaceae bacterium
CAAACCCAAAATAAAATGTCAACAGCATTAACAACAAAACAATTCTTTGCTCAGGATGGAGTAAAGAAAAAATTTGAAGAACTATTAGGCAAACGTGCGGCTCAATTTACTACGAGCGTATTGCAGGTTGTCAGCTCTAATACACTTCTTCAAAAGGCAACACCCGAATCAATCTACAATGCGGCAGCCATGGCGGCAACTCTTGACCTGCCAATTAACCAGAACTTAGGATTTGCATGGATTGTGCCATACAAGGGTGCGGCCGCATTTCAAATGGGCTGGCGAGGATTCGTCCAACTCGCCCAAAGAACGGGGCAATACCTTCGCATAAATGTCACGGAGGTGTATAAAAACCAATTTAAGGGGTATAACCAACTTACCGAAGAACTGGATGCCGACTTTAATATGGACGGAAGCGGGGAGATAGTAGGCTATGTAGCTTATTTTAAAATGTTAAATGGGTTTGAGAAAACGGTGTATTGGAGCAAGGCTAAGGTAAATGCCCATGCCATGAAGTACTCTCAGGCTTATAAATCTGGAAACGGAGTAACGCCATGGAAAGACCCAGATCAATTTCATGAAATGGCTAAAAAAACAGTGCTTAAAAACACCCTAAGCAAATGGGGATTCCTTTCAATTGAGTTACAGCAAGCCACAATTACCGACCAAGCCTCCATTAAAGATGTTGACACCTTAGAGGTGGAATATCTTGACAACACCCCGGAAGAGGTGAATGAGGAAGAGGAAAGGGTGAAGGCTCTATTGAGCGACTGTAAAACTGTTGAAGAAGTAAATAAAATTCAGGAACAGGCCGGAAAAGATTTCCCCGCTGATTTGTTTAACAACAGAAAAGAAGAATTGAAACACTAATGAGCGCAAAAGAGATATTATTCAGGTGCTCATCTTTGGGATACCTAATGACAGAACCGCGAAACAAGTCGGAAACTCTATCAGAGACCACCAAAAACCACTTGGTTGACGTGTATGTGAGTCATAAATACAACCGATTTACTGAGATAAAGGGAAAGTTTCTGGATAAAGGGAATGACGTGGAAGAATCGAGTATAACTGTTGTATCCCGGATAACAAAGAAGTTCTTCAAAAAGAATGAGCAGCACCTTAAAAACCACTTCATTCAAGGAACTCCAGACTTGTTCGAAGGAGAGCGAATTGAAAAGGCCGAGGAGATTAGAGACACTAAAAGCAGTTGGGATGTTTACACGTTTAACCGCGCAAAGAACAAGGAGCTTGATCCTAAATATAAGTGGCAGGGCGTAGGATATATGGCTCTTACAGGTGCGCAAGTGTGTTACATTGATTACTGCCTGAATAATACTCCTTATTACCTCATAGAAAAAGAGCTTAGGTTCGAATCTTACAACCACCCAGAAGGAGATACCCCAAACTGGATAGAATTACAAATAATAGCCAACCACGTTTATGACAAGGAAACATTTCAGAAGTACATTGATTTTAGAGGAATAGCTATTACTGATGATTACTGTCGAGCGGTTTATGACGGGTTTGTAGAGATACCACTGGAAGAGCGTCATTTCTCATTCAAAATTGAAAGGCAGGATAAAGAAATACTTCAACTTTATCAGAGAATAAGCGACTGCCGGAAATGGATGGAAGAAAATCTTTTCAATTAAAAGATAGTTTTATCAGGTTTATGGACGGGGGTTGGAGAAATCTGGCTCCCGTTTTTATTTAAACTCCTTTATCAAATCGTCTTTCCCTTCGGGTGTGAATCCGCGCTTTTCAATCAGGTGTTTTTTAAATCTCTGGTTCCATACCTGCAAAACACGAAGAGGCAATTTGTATTGTTTGGCTGAATATTCAAACCATTCGAAGACATCATTCAGGTGTCCGTTCCCTTTTTTCTTATTCTTTATCACAAGAATGTCCAACGAATCTTTTTTAGGATAATAAAGCCCTTCACAGGTTCCTACTCTGAAAGCCATTGCTTCGGGGTCAACAGGCCATTTGCAAGCCTCGAAATCTAAATTATGGGTTGTCTGTATAGCGTTCATCTTCCTTGGTAGTATTCTCTTTTTAGTTCGTCATGAAGTTCAATCAGTTTTTGATAACCGGGATATTTTTCAAGTTTTGATCGGTCTCCCTTGTCATATACATCGTGTACCCATTGCTGACCAAGTACAACATTTTCTTTTTTAAGCCTGAAGCGAGGGAAGGCTTGTTTTGATAGAACGTGCATAAAATTCCAGTGTGTGAGCCTTAAAATTGGCGTACCTGTGACAAAACAAATGTGAGGCCGCTCTTTGGCCATTTCTTTAAATAGCTCCATTTCGCCTGTCACTTTTCTTTTGCGCTTCATAGCCTGCCTGCGTAACGTGGTAAGCACTTCCTTTACTGTTCTCGGCCCTTTTACTGGGTCTGGCCTACAGGATGGGCATAGCTCATTTTTATTAAGCCATCCCCATTTGCCGCATTTACAACGTCCGTTCATTATTATTATTATTAAAAAGGCAAACTTTCTTCCTGCAAAATTATCCTAATCATAGGATAACGCTTTGATTCAAGAGAGGTCAAAGACCTGAATTTTCGGTCAATAAAATATCCCCTACACATGCCATTTTTCTGCTTCTTCAGAAATTTCTGTGGTTTGGTTCTTTTTGCCGGGCAATGGCTCAATTGCAATAATTCACTTCCGCAAAAAAAATGATATGGCAATCCCTTTATCCCGTGAGTTATTATTATTGTATCAGCCATAATGATTTGATTTATAAACTACATTGATACATTAGTTGCGCCAAGCAAGTAGTTAAGGAAAATTTCGCTTCGCTCACGGAGAATCAGGCTTCGCCTTTTACTTCTC
>CAZYOE010000225.1:0-6306 GCA_964648725.1 uncultured Pseudobdellovibrionaceae bacterium
TTTAGCACTCGCAAGTTAACTTTTTCGTGTCCATTTTTTCGGGGGAAGATCAGATCGAAAAGTTGCACGGTTTAATACACGACGGAATAGTGTAAACAAAAAGCCCACCAATAGGCCTATAAAAACATGGGTTATGAAATTCAGGATGCCTCAATCTTGGGATAGAGGGTCATTTTAATAACTTAAGTCGATTTGGTGTGGCCCTTTTCTAATTGAATCCTTTGAATTAAATGATTATCAATAGGGGATAAACTTCGGCAAGGCAGCGGGAAACAGAAAAGAAATGCAAGAATCAAAAACTGTTAAATCTAATTTTTTGGCAATCGACTTTGAAACTGCGAATTACAGTCCTGATAGTGCGTGCTCCATTGGGCTTGTTCGCGTTGAGAACGACCAAATAATTGAAACTGTAAGTTGTTTAATTCGACCCCCAACAAATCACTTTGTGTTTACTTATATTCATGGGCTGTCGTGGAGTGATGTCTCCAAATCCCCAACCTTTGGTGATTTGTGGCCTGAGATAAAATATCTTTTTAAAGACGTTGAGTGCATTATTGCACATAATGTTTCGTTTGACAAAAAAGTGCTTAATGCTTGCTGTGAAACATACAATGTTAAATTACCAAAATTATCATATGGATGCAGTATGAAGATCGCAAGAAACGAACTTGGAATTTATCCAACTAAACTCTCTGATGTATGCCGCCAATTAAAGATAAAATTAAATCACCATGAAGCTTTGTCGGATGCTATGGCTTGCGCGCAGATAATATTGCATTCACGAAAATCTAAAAGCCATCCTCTAACAAAAAGGGAGTCAACGACTTTAAATAAGATTTTGGATAATTCTGGAGGTTTATAGATGGGTCATTTTTGCATTATTTGCGGCCATTCAAAATCTAATGAATCCTTTTCCGGCGGTGGACATAAAAATCACAATTGCAAAAAATGTTCGCTAAAACCCAAAGAAGTTATTCAATATTCTCTTCAATCAGAGGAAATTTTTAATTTTATGAGTCAATCCCACATCTCAAAAAAGAATATCTCAAGATTAAAAATGTTGATGAGTTCTGAATTGAGAGACATAGGGCAGTTGGCTAGCATTGTCTTAAAAGTTGCACTTGTTTGCCCATATAAAAAACGGCGACTCAAAAATCTCGCGCAAAAAGATAAAGCTCTCTTGGAACAATTGAATAAAACGGGGTTGGTTTTTGCTCATCATTTTTAGGGGGAGGTTGAGATGAAGATTGGAAGAAATGATTCTTGTCATTGTGGATCTGGAAAAAAATTCAAGAAGTGTTGTCTTGGCAAAATAGATAGCTTCGTCTTTCAAGTAAAACTCATAGGTTTTGAAAGTTTTTATTGTCAGATTCGTTTATCAGGTAGTGCTACTCTATTTGATCTCCATAATTTTATTCAGAATGCTTTTGAGTGGGGCAATGATCATATGTTTGCATTCTTTATGGATAATAAATTCTGGAATCCTAAATCAGAATATTCAGCAAATCCATTGGGCGAAGGAAGAGCTGCCAACACAAATATACAGAATTTATCACTGCTAAAGGGAATGAGCTTTGCTTATGTTTTTGATTTCGGTGATGATCATCGGTTTCAGGTTGATGTCCTTACAATAGAGACCGAAACTGATGAAATGGAAGAGGGAATTATTAAAATCGTTGGTACTCCACCTGTACAGTATGAAGATTGGAATAACGAAGAGTTTAATGAACCAAGCCTCTAAACGGCCGCTGATAAAGTGTTTCGGCCAGCGAACCTTTGGGGCAGATCGCTAAAGTAAGGATAAAAATCTAATAATAACAATTACCTAAGCTATTTCTTTATATATTCCAAAATAGAAGTGTGTACATCTATGTTTTATGCTCTAATGGAATTGGCCCTCACTTTAGTTCAGGAGAATTTACCAAAAATAGAACCTACAATAACATCCCAAAGCATGCTAGACTCTCGGCATGAGCCATGCCACAAAAAGCCAAAGTGAAACTTTATGTCACCCACCATTGCCCGTACTGCATCAGCGCCAAAAAAATTCTGGAATCAAAAAGGTTGCCCTATGAACTCTTCGATTTGACGCATAAACCTGAAGAACTTGCAGAACTTAAAATGAAAGCCCATTGGAAAACAGTACCACAGATTTTTGTGGACTCACGCTTCGTGGGTGGCTACACCGATTTAACGAAACTGGAAGATGATGGAACCTTCGATCAATGGCTTGCCGAGGACTCAGTGTAATTCATGAAGAAAACTGATCTCTCAAAACAGTTTCCCGGTGTTTTCATTATCCATCAAAAGATTCGCGACCATAAAGTGGATAACCACATTCATCAGGACCACGAATTGTTTTTTCCGCTCCAGGGAGAAATCCAAGTTAAAACTCAAGACCGAACCTTCAGAGCGGGCCAAGGCAAGATGCTATACCTACCGCCCAACTGTGAACATACTTTTAAGTCAGATACCCGGTCCCAAGGCGAACGCTTGATCGTGTTGATATCGTCTGAGATTTGGAAAAAATATGGCGGCAGTGAGTATTCCCCATCAATAACTCCTATCAGTCAACTCAGTAAAGAACTTCTGTTTCATTTGCTAATTCACCCTGAAACTAAAGCATCAAATGCTCTCATCGAAGCCGTCATGCGTACCACCTTTGAAGTTTTAGAAAATACCGCCATTCATCCTCAAGGTCATCCTTCGCATTTAAAGGGTCTCACACAGGATTCCAGAGTGAAGCAAGCCCTCGAGATGATGGAAGAAAACTTTCAACAATCACTTTCCATTGAACAAATCGCTCGCGACTCAGCAATGAGCACCCGCAACTTCAACCGCATCTTTTTAACTGAAACGGGAGTGACACCGAAGTCCGCATTAACTCTGTTTAGAATCTATAAAGCGAAAGAATTGCTGAGCCTCGGGAACCTCACTGTGACGGATATTGCCTTTGAGGTCGGGTATAATTCGGTTTCACTGTTTATCCTCACATTTAGAAAATTTACAGGTCAGCTCCCCTCAAGTTTTTTGGCAGACTAAAAGATTCGGGTCCATTCCCCATTTTGGCCAATTCACCGCATAGAATTGGCCAAAAACCATAAGCCAAAAAAGTGCGAAAGAATTATTTTCCATTCCATCAAAGGCATTTCAGCACACAATGAAAGGAACCTAAAATGAACACAGTAACGAAAAACTTCGGTAAACTCATAGCAACACTGAGTCTTTTGCTAGGAGCAGGAAAAGCTCAGGCCTACTAACTCTCTGAAGAGTGCACGAATATCGGCACAGATTGCCACCTCCAATCCGTGCTATCCCAATCAAGTGATGGCGTTGTGGAAGTTCTTGGCGCTTTACAATTTAATACACTATACAGCCATATCCAGATAGTTGAGATTACGGTCAAAAACTTAGGCTACCACAAACAAATTTACCTTTATGAACACAATGAAACCTGGGACTTCAATAAATCCATCACTGTTCGTTTACACGATGATTCACTTTCGTTTAGAGCTGACTATGCCGATGGAGCTGGGCTCTACCTTGGCCCAACGGAGGATGGACGGGACCGATTCATAGTAAAGCTCAATAGTAGTGTCCGGAGCAACCAGCTCCCTATCGATGTCTATGTGAAAATGGGAGACCAACAGTTCCAAACAGTTTTAGTTTATCTTGAACCCTAAATAATAAAGTCCGTACCGAAATATTTTGGTATGGGAGCTATAGGTGCTGCAGACGCTTAGTTCATGACTAAAAACCTGCAACACAATTGAAATTCGATTGAATTTCATCATAGAAATTGATCCTAAAAGAATCCCCGTGAATTGAAGCAGTTACCACAATCGTCGGAAACTATATTTTAGTGTTTCTAAAGTTTGACGTTCTTATCTTAATAAATTGAAATTGTTTTTCTTTGCTCCTCCAAGCATAAATCAAAACAGGAATAGGCATTGGGCTGCCTTCCACATTTCAACTGCCGAATCAAACCGGCAAACGGAGGATCTATGAAACAATTTCTACTCACATTCATAACCGCACTTTTATCAATCTCAGCAATGGCCAAGGACGTGACTCCCAAGCTGAATGTTGAAAAAAGCATCCTTACTAGTTCATTTTCACGCCTGTTCGCTGAAACATAATCCTTGTTTAGCAGCAAATTGTTGAAAACGCCCCATTCAAGGCACTCGAAAGCTCTTTGTAACCGGCTTTTGGGGGCCTCTGGAAAACAACACTTTCCGCTTTGGAATTCCTCGTTGAACTTCAATGCTGAAGTAGTTTTGGAGGAATAGTCGGGAAAATTATCCGCGCCGTTAGGTAATGACGGATGGTGACTCAAGATTTTCCCACCCAAGCAAGTTATTTCTCCTGGCGAAGATGATTTTGAAAATACCCAGAAATTTCTTTGAGAAAGGTGTCATGTATCTGACGAAAATAGGGTTGAAGATAAAATTGGAGATAAACAGGAACCCATAAGACTCGCTGAGGATTTAGAATCTCTAAGTCCTTTTCACTTTTAATCAAATGAACTGGTAATACCGCTTTGCCATATCCATTTTTGACGCCATCGATAAGTCCATAAACATCATCAAGATAGCGCATATTAGATGGCTTGATTGATATTTTATTCTGAGAAAAATATCCTCGAGTTGTTGGGTCATTTTCATCATGATCCAGAAAAATATCGTTAGATAGAAGCTTTTTTGATTGAACCAAGACATTTTCCTCAAAGCCTAAAAAGAGACTTTGGACGTTGCGGGAAGCTGATTTTTTGTTGGTAATAATATAGTCAGCCTCTGAGCTTCTCAGAAGACCATCTAAATCTCGTAGTTCCCTTGTGAAAAGCTGAAGGGAAAGTCTCTGGTTTTTTTGCATCATATTTTTCAATGCTGGAATGACTAGTGACCGATTAATTGATGAAAATCCGCCAACTCTAATGGTTCCCGCGAAGTCATCCTTTGCATTTTTCAACTTTAAAAGCAAATCTGCCTCTGCCATCTCATTGAACTGGCAAAATCTTAAGAGTTGCTCCCCGGAGTCGGTCAGTCGAATTGATGTGCGGTCGCGAATAAATAAAGTCACCTCAAGTTCTTCTTCCAGTTTTGCAATTCTCTGGGAAAGAGCTGACTGGGTGACATGAAGGGATTCGGCGGCCTTTGTAAAATGATGGTGTTTGGCAATGGCAAAAAAAGCTTCGAGTTGAGCGGCGTTTATTTTCATTGAGTAAACGATGGCAATTGCTTGCCACCTCTCCTCTCGGAACCGGAGTTGCGCGATTTACTCATCCGGCTCTTCGGTTTGTGTTTGAAATCTGAACTTTGGTCGTTCCATGAAGGCACCCATGTCCTTCCAATTTACAAGACTCGATACATGGCAACGTTTGGCAAAATACCTTGGTGAGCCTTGTTCCTCATCGTGGAGATCATTCACATTAGTCTTGTAGGGGCTTACCGCCCAGCGCGCGTATAATTAGAATATCTAATTATACTATTAAATCAATTAATTTTACATATAGCTTCTTTCGGCTTAATACGTCGCTCAGGAAGAAATGATATATGTCGCCTTGGCTGAAGGCTTGGAAATGACCTTGAAGATACTTTTGACGGGAGAATCCCGGCTCCATGGGGAGGCTTTGATCGAGCAGGTACAAAAAAGATTCGGCATGAAAGATTTAAAAGTGGCGCTACAGTCACCTTTATAAGCCGAAGAATCGGTTTTTATTAAGACGAATAGGACTTTTAGTTATAAACAGTAACGACAAAAAAAGAGAATATTTATGAAACAAATTTTAGAGGAGAAAAAATTGTTAAAACAATTTTTGAACAAGATACCAACACTTTGTGTGTTTTCCGCTATTGCGATGATAGGTGAATTTAGCTTTGCTGTTCCAATCGTGTACAACTGTGAAATTGTTGAATCTATTTCAGGCGAATCTTCATTTTATGAAGTCTCATTTAATCCATGGAATGATTACAGTAGTCAGACCTACTTTTTTAACAATTCAAAATTACGTTTAACATTTAACACGCAGGGAATTTTTACAATAAATATAAGTGGTCTAAATCAAAATTGGTCTAAAGGTTCAACTGCAGTTGAAGATCAAACACCAAAACAAGTGGGACTGACACATATACATAGTGATTCCATAGATTCATTTACCGCTGTTAAGTGTATCTTATAAGAGAATGGAAGAGGCTATATGAAAATATTTTTTGTTTTGTGACTGCATTTTTCTTTCTGAATTCTTCGTTAGCATGATCTTACCTGAAGAAAACGGACTCGGATTTATGCACATTTATCAAAATTCTG
>CAZYOE010000226.1:0-292 GCA_964648725.1 uncultured Pseudobdellovibrionaceae bacterium
CCCTGACAAACATCAAAGTTTGAAACCCCTAATGTTTTAGAACACTCTAGGTCGAGGACTTTATATTTGGTATCAATGCCAATGATATCGTTATTTTCAAGTTCGATAACTATGTCCGATCGAGTTCCAAAAACAGAACTATTAACATATTCGTTTACTCTCAAGTCTCTGTATCCCACTGAAATTGAGGACTGCTTTTGGGTCCATACTTTAAAGTTTTGTGATCGAGAATAATTTTTTAAAACTTCAAAAATATATTCTTCGAATAGTTTGTTCATGTCGAATAAAATTC
>CAZYOE010000226.1:318-2832 GCA_964648725.1 uncultured Pseudobdellovibrionaceae bacterium
TGCAGATGAAAATGTAAATGGATGGTCTTGAACGTCAGAATAAAGATGTTTTATTTTTCCGAGTTTGAAATAGTTGTGTTCATCTTGTGTTACTTTCAAAAGTAAGTTTGTCACAAATTTAAAAAGCTGATTGATTGCATTGTTTTCAGTAAGTGAATCAAATAGACAATAGATCTTTTGTTGATTGACGAAATTGTGTTTTATATGTTCTGGGAATAAAATTTGTCCTCTTACTGTATTTAGATTTTCTGATTGGGATTCATAACGACGAATTGGTCGTAAAGTTGTTTCGTTAATTAAGATATCAGCATAAATTCCTATAAACACTTCAAGGAGCGAGTTTTGAGATTTTGATAAAGACAAAATATCAGTTGTTTTTACTTCTAAATGCTTTGATAGATTTAACATTGCAAGCAGGTTCTTATACAATAGAACTGACGAGTCGCGGCCTCCAGCCAATAATTTTGGTAGTACTTCGAACTGATAACTTCTAAAAGAAATTGAGCCAACCAAATTTTTCGCGGTAATATTTCTTCGATTAACTTTTAACGGAGAATCAACAAATGATGAATCCAAATATCTTTCAAACGAATCAATAAATTCAGCAGATAAAATCCTCAAGTCAGGATTTTGAAATTCTTTTGTTTCGAATTCCAAAAAAGAAATTGGCTTCTTCATATTAAAAGCTTTAAATCCTTAATAAAGTCTGCATCATTTTCATAATCAGAAATATTTTTAAGTGAAAACAATTCTCGTGTTTCTTTATCAGTTTCAAAATCGATTTCCACGCTTTCACGTTTTACAAAAGGTTTAACTATTGAGTTCAGTTTTTGGTAATCCCCATAGAAATATTCATTCAATAATGGTAGGATTTTAGA
Source organism: uncultured Pseudobdellovibrionaceae bacterium (assembly GCA_964648725.1). Taxonomy (GTDB): domain Bacteria; phylum Bdellovibrionota; class Bdellovibrionia; order Bdellovibrionales; family Bdellovibrionaceae; genus CAUJGP01. The sequence goes on from CAZYOE010000226.1 coordinate 1,197, forward strand.
AAACCATCGATCTTTAAGTGAGCTAATGCTCCCGTTTATATCTAAAAAATAGGTATGACCAATTTGGTAGTCTTCGCCAAGCAATGCTTTGATCCGACGATTCATTGCAATAAACAAACTTTTTAAATCAAGTGAATCAATATTTGTAATATCATTAGGAGTTGGATAAAGCGGTTCAAAAGAAAATCTTCTTCTTAATGCTAAATCGAGAGTTGCAATTGATCTGTCGGCAGTATTCATAGTACCGACAATATAAACATTTTTTGGAACTACGAATTCTTTTTTAGAATATTGAAGTTTTACTGGAATACAATAGGGTTCATTTTCCCTTTTCGATTCTTCAATACAAGTAATGAGCTCACCAAAAATTTTTGAAATATTGCCTCTATTTATCTCGTCAATTACAAATAGGTATTTGTTATCAGGATCAAGTCGAGCAATATCACACATTCTTTTGAAACTTCCTGGTTCAATTTTGTAATTTACTCCAGAGGCATCTTCACTTGTTTCGTCTTTTAATACTGGCCGGATGCCTTCAATAAAATCCTCATAAGAGTAGGACTGATGAAATGTAATAAAGGCAGTATTAGATGGCTGATCGTCTTTCTCGCTGTTATTTGAAGAATTGGTGGGGAGAATATCCTGCAAGTCTTCTTTCCAATTTCCTGCTAATTTCCAATTAGAATTGGCATCTTTATCAAAAATATTAGGAGGATTGCGTTTTTCAACATTAACAGTTTTTGAATCAAGAACTGTGTGTGCCTGCAATTGCCCCCAAATAGTGGCTCTCAGATGTTTTGTGGCTGAAAGTGAAGTTTTTAATTTAATATACCTATGATCAATTATTTGTTTTACTGAAACACCATGATTTCCTAGGTCAAATATGGCCAATGCAATTACTTGCCACCACGAAAGATCACCTATTTCCTCATTGATATTATTAACACCCCTAGGTTTAAATTCAGCATTGAAGCTTTTAATCAAATCGGACGCGAGCTTTGTTTTACCTGTTCCAGGAGGACCATAAAAAATAGTATTCAATGATTTTAACTTAAAATTATTAGGCATTTTTGAAGCCTCGCTTTTTAATGATTTAGAAAATACGGCGGCCCTGAAGTCACGGTTATCAAAGCGCTTGAATCCTGAGCTTTTTGAGTTGGATAATTCCATTTCAACAAGAGCACTTAATTCATCTAAATTTTCATTTATGTGTTTTAAGCCGGAAACTTTTGACCAGTATGCAGTTCGTTTTCCTGAAAACACTTCATCTTCTTCATTGAGACGGTTTTTAGATATCACTTTAAATGAAGGTAAGTCATTCTGAGAAGTTAATGACAAACAGTAGCGTTGTCCAACAATGAAACTGAGGCGACTCCGTTTGCAGCTGAAAACAACTCGCCCATCATTCTGTTTCAGAAAGAATTTTTGGCTTAGATTCGAAAGTATAGAAATGAAACCACCAATGATTTCCGAAGGAAACTTTGATATAATTGATTTAAAGTCATCATCTTCTGAAGCAAGTTGGAGTATATTATCATAAAGTGTTTTAGTTGCTTCGAAATTGGTTCCCATCGCTCCGGGTTTTCCAAATTTTCGTTCCTGAAACCAATCAAGCTGATCTAATTCAGCTTTAGTA
>CAZYOE010000226.1:2842-6287 GCA_964648725.1 uncultured Pseudobdellovibrionaceae bacterium
TTGGATCATTTGCGAAATTAGAATCAACCTTTACGGAAACTCGTTCAACGAGAGTTTTTTCTTGGTTATTAACCCAATATGATCGTTCTACTTCTGACTCAGCCATCTCAGTTGGATTAGAAGTTACTGTTAGAAGTGCATATACTCCTGCATCTTCACCAGTGACCCAAAGAATTACTTTGTCTCCTTCTTTTATTTTATCTTTATGTGAAGTGACCGTCCAAGTTTGCAGATGGTTGTTGTTTAAACAATCTTTAATTTTGAACATTGACGGATTTGACTGAAATGCCCAGTAGCTAATGGTACTATTTTCTGATTCGCCAGAATTTTTTGAAGCTTCCCAGGCATGTAAGCTAATCTCTTTGTTCGTCAAATTGGGGAAGTGTGTTTTAATCGTTTTTAAGATTTCTAAGTATTCATTAAAAGGGTTTGCGCTTTCCAATTTAAAAGTTTGACTTATATCCTGATTCTTATTTTCTACAAATACTTGTGTATTCTTATCAAGAGGCAAATATTTTTCAGGCCATACAATATAGCAAATATTCGTAAGGTAAACTGGTCCAGTTTGTTTAACCGCCAATGCATTATTGAATTCTGCCTCGGTGAGGTTACCTGATGCCAATGCTTTACTAAATTTCCAAAGTGTTGGAATTTCTGTTCCATCGCGGTGTTTTTTATGTGGAAAAAATCGAGAATTAATTGCAGAAAAAATTGGAATCCCATCAAAATCGGAAGGAACATCACTTGTGAGATTTAAAATCTTTTTAGCACGAGAGCAGTTGGCAATTCGTTTATCCTGATTTTCACTTCTATTAAATGCTGCCAAAAAACTACAGGGGTCAAATTCTTTAAATTGAATTTTTTGGTCATTTGTATCGACATCAAGGGGTGGTTTTTCTGTAAAAATTTGATTTAAAACAGTTGCCAAAGAAGCCTTGTCGTAATTTTCAACGACTGAAATAAACATTTCATGAAAAAATGGTATCCAAGTAAACCTCATTTGGGGACGCTCTTTTCTTTCTAAATACTTAAAGCCATTGACTTATCGGTCAGATTACTAAATTTATTCACAGGACCTTTGTTCGGAATAGGTTGGGGTCCAGCTGAGGGGGGGGGGCTGGAACGTCCGTCTGGAGTGGTGGTTTAGACTAGCGACAGTGGTTACAAAGAACCATTTGAAAAGATGAAGAAGTACGTGCAAGTAAACTATCGAGTGAAGCACCTCATTGGAAAGATGGCTGCAAGTCCATACTGATTGCAACGCTACTTCTGGCAGTAGACCCAAAACGAGGGCTTTGATTTGCCCTCGTTCTATGCTTTGAAATGTTGACTATGTTAATGAGTAACGGACGGGCTCTGGGTCTCGCCCTTGCGCAAAGTACGAACATTGCGGCCTTCCGGAGCCGCCAAGGGGTTAAGAACGGCGCTCCACTTGGAAAGATCAGATTCTTCAAAAGTTTCCTTCTGAAGTCTCTTCTTCACGCGACGAGAGAGATCGACTTTCCAGCCATCCGGCAATTCAATACCGGCTTCGTTAGCAAAACTTTCCATTTGAGGAACGATTGGTTTGGTCAAATCGTACTCGGTGAAATCAACATCTGGAGCGCGGAACAACTTACCAAATTCTTCAGCAACAGTATCTCCAACGAGATCTTCCACTTCGGCGTTTTCCAATTTAAGAACATCACCGACATGAGTAATCTTTTCTTCTTGGCCTTTGTAAAGTTCGTTTTTAAGGTTTTTCGCAAGATCCAATCCTGATTTGTCTGAATCCAAGATAATCAATGGAAGTTCACTTGATTTAGCGGTCAACAACGAAACAATGGCCTTCACGCCTTTTACTCCCCATGCTGGAACGAAAGTCAATTCGGTGTCTGCTTTTTGAAAACCCGCACGTACAAGAGCTGATCTCATTCCATAAAAATAGAATTGATCTGACTGACCTTCAACGATCACTGGAGTGCAGCCCTGAAGGATGACATCAGAAACTGTCAGCCCCAGAGCCGCATGAGCGGCGTAAAGAGACAAATCTCTCTGACGAGTTTTGGCCGCTGACTTTAAGTCTTGGGTCGCTACAGTTTTCCCTTTTGTATCAACATAAACTCCTCGAACGCGATCAAGCTTGTCGGCATCAATCATAAATGGCGAGTGAGTAGTATAAATGATTTGATTTCTCTCAGCTAAATTATCGAAGAAAACAGAAAGATCTTTCTGTGCAAGAGGGTGTAAAGTCAATCCAGGCTCATCAAGCAAAAGAATGGCGCCAGCGTGATTGTCTTTGCTCTCAACCAAGAAAACCAAAAAAAAGCTCAAAAACCATTGCAGTCCTGTGCTTCTCGATTCTAGCTCGACCTCTTCAGGACGGCGGTCATCTGAAACCCAAATTCGAAAATGATTCCCGTCCGCTGCAAAACGAAATCGGTAATCACCTTGTTTCCACCAATTCTTAAAGTCTTGAGTTAACTTAGTGGAAGCTGACTGAAGAAGGACATCACGTTCTTTTTTCTTGTTCGCATCAAGCTTGATTTGGTTCTCGTCGGTATTATTTTCCTGACCAAGCTGCAAGATTTCTTCCGGTTTCAAGCCGACAAAATCGAAAAGCACCTTTAATGTGCGAATCTTCGCCTGCTTATTTGTGCTCGTATCTTTCCGTTTCAAATCCTGAATCACATGAGGAAGATAAATTTCTGAATCAAGATTGCCGTAGTTGGCGTAATAAACAAATTTTGGAAGGAACTTCTGAAAGAGTTCAGATTGTTCCTCTGTTACTTCAACTTGTTTGCCATCCTTAAGAATCACAGTGAATTGGTAGTTGCCTCCGAGATTTCGTTTCACATTCAAGTGTCCGATCGCATCCACCTCGATAGTCAACACTTCTGCTGCTTGAGCTGCGGCACCTGCACGAAATTCAAACTCAGCTTCGATAAAAATGGGCTTGTGAGTCATGTTGCGAATTTCAGTGTACTGCCCTCGTGGCGCATCTTGAAGCAAATCAATTTCTCCGCCCTTTGCTGGATTGAGCTTCCATAGCGGCAACAGTAGATTTGATTTTCCGGCTTCGTTGACTCCGATCATGGACATCACATCGTCAATATCCAGCCATGTGCTGTCTTCAACAGATCTGAATTTTGTAACGCGGTATCTTTTAAGATTTAATGAACGCAAAAGTTCCCCCCTTGAATGAATATTCACCCGAAATGTGCGTCTGGACAGACTTCTCGTCAAGGTTGTCTCGCTGATTTATCGCGCAATTCGTAGAGGTTAGGCGAATTAAAAGATTAAAAGCTTCATTTTTGTCACTTTGTTTCTGGCAATAGAGCAGCCCGTGGCCATTTCGATGCCTGAGAATCTTTAATGAGCTGTAGTTGTGCAATATGTACTGCTAAGATTGCTTTAGGCAACTGACCTGTTGTTGCTGCCAGAACTGCAATTGCGGCACCCATAG
>CAZYOE010000227.1:0-6100 GCA_964648725.1 uncultured Pseudobdellovibrionaceae bacterium
CTAGTTCGATTTGAAGCTTGCCGCCTTGAATTTGGCTCTTTTTCAGCAGAATCTAAAGAGAGTTTGAATTGAAACCCAGTGGCTTTCATAAGTAAGTCACAATGAGTGAGGTAAAAATGAAAAAATATATTTTGTTTATAGGCCTGGTTGCCATTGCAGCTTGCTCCTCCAAAAAGAAATTAGAGTCTGTTGATACCGAAATGGAAGATAAGGCTCAGATCAATGCGACCACTGCCATTGGTAAAAGTGGTTCTGGTGATACCGTGATTCAGGAGAAAACAAAGTTAGTTGATTATCTCGTTGATTTAGAGCGCCAAGTTTATACCAGTGAAGAAACAATTTACGGAAATAAAGCTTATGGAAATATTGGTAAATACGGATCACTTGAAAACTGTATGACTGAGTTGGCGAAGAAGACTACTGGCAAGTGGGGCATGGTGGAAATGCCTGAAAAAATTCTTCTCACAAAACTGGGCGCACCAAAGAAAAAGGCTGGTATTGATGAAAAGAAAAACTTAGTGATTCTTTCTGAGGAAGAAATCACAGCACGGATCAAGCGATTTGAAGATTACAAGTCAACTTACGAGAATCAAGAAGACTGGTTTGAACTTGAAATCAAGAATTGCAGCTTGAAACTTAAAAATCCAGAGCAAGGTTCTGCGGCATCAAAGCCCTTTCCTAAATACAATGAAAATTCTGGCGCATCAGTGAAGGAGTAAATATGAAAAAATTAATTTTGACGTTATGTGCTCTGGCTTTAATAGCGGGATGTTCTTCTAAGTCTAAAAAAGATGCTGATATCAAAGTTCAAGAAATTTCGACCAATGTTGAAAAAGCCGAGACGATCAGTGCCAAAGAGACTGTGGGAGTGAATAAGGACGAAGAAGTTATTGTTCAAAAGAAAACTAAGTTAGTAGATTATTTAAAAGACATCTCCTATCAGGTTCGTAAAAAACAAGATGAGCTTTATGGCAGTAGGCGTTTTAATACTCGTGGTCTCTATGGACGCTATGAAGAATGCATGTCTAGTAAGAAACAAAAACCCAAAGTGGCACGCCAGATGTTGCTGAAAGATGATGAACTTGGTCAAATCGAAGCCGATAAATTTGGTTACGATGAAAAAGGTCAGATGGTTGCACTTGAAGAGCAAAAACTCCGCGATAAGATCCGCGACATGGAAGACAAGAAAAACCGTCTCTACGCTCAAGAAGAAGAGTTGCTATCGGAAGTAAATACATGCGAAAGTGATCGCAACTGATACGTTTGGGTCTCCTGAGTCGTTAATGCGTTCCGCCAAAGATCGGAACAGTTTTGTTCCGATCTGATTGAGCAAATAAATAAAGTTACTTAATGTCGAATCTATGGACGCAATAGGTGAGTTTGACTATCGCAAAGAATTGAAGTGCATATTGGCAGAGCGACGGAGTCGCAACACCAGTTATTCCATTCGCGCCTTAGCCAGAGATCTGCAAGTCAGCGTTACAGCACTTCATGGGGTCCTCTCGGGGCAACGTCACCTTTCAAAAAAAAATCTAGAACATTTAGCTTTGCGACTGAGTTGGTCACCACAAAAATTAGAATACGCTCTAGGTTCAACCAGAATGATTGAAGATGAAACAGAGGCGATCCTATCAGAAGATCGATTTAGCATGATTGCCGATTGGGTTCATCTGGCGATCTTAAATTTGGCTAAAATCTCCGATACCGATATCGATTCCTTGCCAATACGGCTAGGTCTCGAAAAATCCCATTGCGAAGAAATCGTTCAGAGGCTCACTCGCCTGGGATTTGTTGATGTTGTCGATGGAAAGCTTACTCGCAAGGAGCCTACCTTTGGTACATCTCAAGATGTTCCCTCGCTGGCCATTCGGGCCTTTCACTATAAAAATCTTCAGCGGGCCCAACAGGCACTAGAAACCGTTCCGGTGGAGGAACGAGATAATTATATGACCAGAACTCAGTTGCGGTTTGGTCCGAGTTGGAATCCATCCTTGAAAATGAAGGCCCGTGCCCAACGAGAGCCCATTCAGTGGAATGTGATTCGCGGAAAGATTTTACAGTAATTTGAGCTTATTGAGGGAGCCTCTCTTTAGGGGGAGGCTCCCTTGATCTTAAATAGAAAATATTTAGACCCGTGTTAATTGCGGTCCTTGGGGCAAGCTCAACAGGTGCTCAACAGTTTTTCGCAGCTTTTCAGGATCAAAGGGTTTCTGAAAGAATTCATTGGCGCCGATTTCGAAGGCTTTCTTTAAGTCATCTTCAGTAACATGGCCAGACACATAGACGAGTGGAATGTGGCGCAGATCTTTATGCTCCTTTAAGATTTGGCCTAATTCGAAGCCATCAATCCATGGAAGTCCAATGTCCAATAATAGAAGATCGATGGCTTTATCATCAAGGACTCGAGCCAGTTCAGTGGCATCGGAAGCTAATTTAACCAAATATGAATCTTGTTCGAGAATTCGCTTTAAGGCGAGGCGCATGGTTTCATCATCTTCAACCACTAAAATGACTTTGGGATCCATTTTTTTCTTAAGATCACGAAAGGAGCCAAGCGGAACAACTTCTTGATGGGCCATTTTAGCGCGAGTGATTCGCTCAATTTTATCGACTAAATCTCTGGTATTTATCTTCTTCAAGTTACCCTCCACTGGATGTTTAAACAACTTCGCAACGGAGGGTATGTTCAGAACAAAAACTCTTAGTGTTCTTGCTCTTCCAACCAACGTTCGCAATCAATAGCAGCCATGCATCCTGTGCCCGCTGCTGTGATTGCTTGACGATAAACGTGGTCTTGGACATCTCCAGCTGCAAATACACCAGGGATGTTCGTCTTTGAACTTCCTGGTACTGTTTTAATATAACCATTATCATGCAAATGAATAAACTCTTTAAATACATCAGTGTTCGGTTTATGACCAATCGCAAGAAAAAGTCCCTGAACTTTTAATTCAGATTCAGCATTAGTCTGCAAATTTTGAAGTTTTAAACTGTGAACAGCACGTCCATCACCTAAAACCTCACTGACGGTAGAATTCCAAATCACCTGAATTTTCGGGTGATTGAGTACTCTTTCCGCCATGATTTTTGAAGCTCTAAAGGAGTCTCGTCGGTGAATGACATGGACTTTGTTTGCAAAGCGAGTTAAGAATTGAGCTTCTTCCATCGCTGTGTCGCCACCTCCGACAACTGCGACTTCGAGATTTCTAAAAAAAGCTCCATCACAAGTGGCACAAGCGGAAACCCCTTTATTCATATAGGTTTTTTCAGAAGGAAGACCTAAATATTTAGCACTAGCGCCCGTAGAAATAATCACGGTTTTCGCCAGGTACTCTTGTTGTCCCACCCAAATTTTAAATGGGCGCTGATTAAAATCAACTTTGGTTACGTTTTTAGTCAAAAATCGCGTTCCAAAACGAGTAGCTTGTTTTTTCATGACGTCAATGAGTTCGGATCCAGTAACTCCATGTTCAAATCCAGGATAGTTTTCAACTTCCGTGGTGAGCATTAATTGACCGCCGGCTTCTTCACCTTCAATCATTAGGGGTTCAAGTCGGGCTCGTGCGGTGTAGATTGCAGCGGTAAATCCCGCAGGTCCAGAGCCAATAATTATCACGTTTTCTACTTTAGTTTCCATTTTTAATCCTTAGGTTGATGTTCGCCAAAATTGAGAACCTGATGCCAGTGATCAGAGTTCGGAGGGGTTAATGCCCAATGGAGCATATCATCGGCTATTTTATGTGGATCGGCAATCAATGAACCATCCTGTCGAGGCCGAGAATTTGGTGGAAGCATCCCTGTATTCATATAACCGGGGCTATAGAGGCGAATATCTAGAGATTCTGATGGGATTTCAGCCACTATGCTGCAAATTAATCCTTTGAGACCATGTTTGCTGGCGGCATAACTGGCGGCTCCAGGGTCAGCTTTGGATTCGGCAATGGCTGAACCGACAAAGATCATCTGAGATAAGTCTGCCATTGAAGAGTTCATTTCATTGAGGGCTGTATGTAAAAGTTGGGAAGGAAAAATGAGATTCAAATTCAAAGCCCATAAATGGGAGTGCCATGGTTTATCTTGAAATCTGCCAAAAGGTCCACCTCCAGCACAATAAAAAATCCGGGTGGGCTTAAAAACTTTGAGTGATTCAAAAAGCTCTCTTTGATTTTCAGATTTACTGAAATCCATGGTCACTAACCTTACTCGATCAGAGCGCCCATGCAAAGTTGGCGTATCTGCCAATTGCTCAATCTTTCGCGAACTCAACCAGAGTTGCACTGAGCTTGAGTTTAAAAGTCTTTCGGTGAGCGAGAGTCCTAAGCCTCGACTGGCTCCTAAAATGGCGATTCGTTCATTGGTATTAAACATAGGTTCCTTAGTATAAATTAAGTGGCAAAAGTAGGGAAGGGACGATTGCGTTTATCGAATTATTAATAGCAGAAGGCATGATGCCCCAAATTAACATTTTTTGTGATAGGGAAAATCTTGTTTTCTTTACAATCATTAGAGTCGCTTGATTTCAAGAAACAATCGTTTGAACTTTATTATTGAACGCCCTTAATGGTCTAAGATTGCTATTAGGGGGTTAAATTTAACAAGGAGGAAGTTTATGGCACAACTTAGCAAAGAAGCTGAAAGTAAAGAGATGGCAATGGCCCGCAACGTAGCCGAGAAATCAGGGCATAGTCCGGCACAGGCTATTGAAAGGTTCACCCATGATGTCGGTACTAAAATTGGTACTGTGGCACATGATATTTCTGACAAAGCTGAAGACTATGTCGCCACCACTCGCAACTATGTAAAAGATCATCCTCTGCAAAGTGTCGCAATTGCTGCGGCAACCGGATTAGCTGTGGGAAGTCTTTTAACCATGGTTTCTAATCGTAAACATTAATGTGAATGATGGGAGGCGCTTTTGCTCGAGGGTAAAGGCGCCCGTTTGCAAAACGGTTCAAAGGAAATAAGTTGTGAGTAATCTAAAGTTAGTTTTGCCCCTATTGATACAATTTTTGAGCCAAACCTCCGACCTTTCATCGAGAGTATCGGAGTCCACAAATCTCGTCAGAGAAGCTCTTCACGAAGAACTCCTTAATTTTGCTGTTAAATTTTTTTTCGGTTTGATCTTAACGAGTGTGATAATTTTTTCTCTCCTCTCCTTAGGGCAACAAATCAATATTTATTTATTATCAACTGGCAATGGACCAGCGTTTTCTGTCGCCGCATTTAGCATTCTAGCGGTCCTTGGCTCTGTTGGCCTGAAATTCTTGCTTAAACCAGTTCCAGTGGCAAAACGTGTTTCCGAGTCAGGGGAAGCTCAGCAGGTCAGCCTGCAAAAGCTGCTAGTGACTTTATGTGAGGGGTTAGCCGAGGGCTATACAAATACGGTCCAAAACCAACAGGTCGATCATACGCATCCAATGAAGGAAGACATAGCAGCTCGTTATAATCAGTAGTCCTTGATTACCAAGAGTGGGGGCATGTCTCTCTGCTTGATAAATCGACGCTAACCAGGATAATTTAAGTTGTTGAATTAAGGGAAGGGTGCGTGTGCCAACAATTAAATTTCTGAAGAATCGAGCTGCCATTGAGGTTAAGAATGGTACGAATCTGATGCAAGGACTTTTGGACCATGGAATTCCAGTGGCATCATCTTGCCGAGGGGATGCGGTTTGCGGCAAATGTTGGGTCAAGGTCCTGCAAGGAGGGGCCAACCTAAGTAATGTGAATGGTGATGAGATTCGTTTGCAAACGATTAATAAACTTCCCCCAAACGCACGGATTAGCTGTCAGGTTGAAGTTCACGGTGACATCACTCTTGATACCCCCTATTGGTAAGTTCACATCTGGCTACATCTGTCCAAAAAATTGCGCGTGATGATCGTTATTGATAAAATACCAATCCATATTGAACTAAGAACACCAATAAAATCGGGAAACAATAAAAATAAAGTATAAGCGATTTCAGTTTCACTACATTCCACATTGAATTCCCGTTGGGATTCCTTAAAATCCACGATTATTGAAAATACGCAGACCACGGTGCAGGTTCTCACCTTGCAATATCAACAGAGGTCTCTAAGAATCAGCACCTCAATCAACT
>CAZYOE010000228.1:0-6015 GCA_964648725.1 uncultured Pseudobdellovibrionaceae bacterium
CTAAGCGATATGAGGCAGTAAGTCGCAAGCGTCATCCTCACGTTCCTGCTCTTGGTTCTTTCTCCTCAATCCCTCTTGAGTAAGCCTGTACTCAAACGCCCGTCTTGTGCGGAGCTCAGCTTCGGTTAACTGTGCCTCTCTTTTCTCTACCAACCCTCGTTCAACAAGAGTGTCTAGCGTAACGTATACGCTACCAAATGGTAGCTTTCCTTTGTTTATCTCTATAACCTCATCCTCGATTTGTATAGACCGCTTCCAGATGGTAAGCGATAAAACTTGCAATACACGTTCATACATATAATTTCCCGATCAATTTATATCACATTTTGAATGAAAATCAAAATAATACCGAGCACAAAAAGGCTCCGTACTGCACATTATTCCTGACACCCCTCTTAAATACTCTTTAGAAAATTATCAATTTCTTTGAAAGATGAGAGGACGATGAGTTTGTGTTTATGGGGTTCGACAAATTCAGAATGAGTCATTTTGCCTTTCTTGTATCCTAGTCCGTATCTTTTATAAAACACATGCTTCATCAGAGCAAAAGTCCCGCTAAGTTTTTCATTCTTTCTGAACAGCCCCCTCTTAAGCAAGATATACCACTGAGACCAGATACTTCTGTGCCGTAGATATATAACAGTATCCGAAGCTTCCATACCCGGATCCAAGAGCCAAGCCGTCGTGCCTTCAATAATCCATTTGTCTTTTTTGTATACTTCTCTAATTTGGTTTAACGCAACTTGCCGATCTCTCGGCTTTGTAAATTTAACCTCATAAAAATAATCGTCAGTAGAATAGTGAGGTATATTTAGTTTTTCAGAGAGGTTGCTTGCAAGTGTCGATTTGCCCCGGCCAGCATCTCCTGTGATTATGATCTTATTCATTGCTCTTGTTATTTTCTAACTCCTTTTGGAATTCCTCATCGCTCATAGAAAGAAGACGAGAGTCACGCCCCAAGGGCGAATCTGTGATTTCGCGCCCCACCCAGGGCTCTGGTTGAAAAGCTTCTGATTCGTCGACAGATTGAAACTCTACTTCGTATCGAATAAGCCCTTCGTGCTTGCCATGATAGACCTGAATGGAAACATTTGGAGCGAGATCATACCGAGTCCTCAAAATGCTTCCTGTTGCCCCTTTCTTTAAATTCAAAAATTCTTCTTCAGATATCTCCCGGTCCTCTACTCGTTCGCGGCCCACTCCAGGCACCTCTATTTTCTTTTGATACGTATATTTCTCCCCTACTTTTTGAATACGTATTTCTTCCGCTGGCTCGCTTGGCAGAAAATACCTCTCGTATTCTATCGGCGTAATCCCCGCTGCCACATCCGGCAAACTGCTGAGCAGCCACTTCCTTTCTATTTCAAATTTAAACTTTTCTAACATGGGTTAGGGGTGATGTTTGATATACAAATGAAATCAATTATTCAAACTGGATTGTGTAAAATCCTTTTTCCAAAAGTTCTGGCTGGAGATCAATCCATGTCTTTAAATCTGTTTTCCTGACGTAAGTCACCTTCTTTTCAATAAATCTTCCGGTTGGCTTCCTGTCCTCCTTATTCCCCACCCAGCCGTTTTTTGTATATTCTTCCAGTCTCAAAATATCACCTTCTTCAATATCAAAATCAGCGAGGCGCAGCTCATATTTTTTCTTGCCTGCCAATATTAATTCAAACCACTCCGTATCTATTTTTTTAGTAATTGTTTTCATGTTTTATGTCTCAGGCAATTAAACCGTTAGCCACCAACGACGATATTACAGGTAGTTTACATTGTTTATTTAAAAAAGAAGACCGCCCGAGAAGGAAGCCTTCGGGGGCGGTCTGGTGGTGGAACCGTCAATGTCCACTACCTGAGCACTTGCATGAAATTGAACAGATAGGACGCCGTGTTGATCCACGTATCGGGAACGTTTAATAGCGATGGATAGGTCACCATTTCTGTAAACAGAATCATGGTGCCGGAAATTTCGCTAACTGTGGCTTCGTACAGCATGGGGCGACATTTGCCGTCTTCCCACACTGATTGAGAGAGTCGGACACACTTTCCTTTTAACTGATTCATGGAGTAAATCCTCTGCGTAGATCATGTAATATTATATAAACTAAGTCAAGAGTTCGAGTCCAGGGAGCAGAGCACGCTTTGCTTCACTCAACTCTACGCTACGCTCCAGTCTCGAACTTGAGTAATTAGAACGTAAGAGCATTTTGGCATTTCTTCTTCCAACTTTTGATCTCTCCGGGTATATTATAGGAGTTGTGGTTTTGGACTTTTCTACTTTACTTAATGGTCTTGAGTTCTTCCTGCGTAAAGAAATCTTCTCCGTCAATAGATGCCCACCAATAACTTCCCCCAAGTCCGATTTTTCGATATTCGTTTACACTATCTCGAAATAGCTTTTTAACCTCAGTATCTTTTATACCAAAAATCGTCGCTATTTTCTTTCTAAATCCTTCTTCATATTTTATTTTTCTTACCAAAGGCATAACCCTCTGAGGGTAAAATCTCGCCCAGTCACACCATAACCTTCCCCCAGTCAGTGTCATCCACACACCTAGAAGTAAATTGGCTTGGTGTTCAAGATCTTCGATCTTTCCATCAGTACTTGGAACCAACTCAGGTAGCCAATTAAGGCCTTTAAGAACTTCCCTTATATGATCATGTATTTTGTTAGAATAGCCACTCAGAGCGTCACAGTAAAATATATGCCAGTAGCTGAGAAGTTTCTTTGGAGGTGCATTATAATCTTTCAAATCATCGATTTCAGTATTCAATAGGATTCCAAGAGGATTAAGGTTTTCTGTTGCAAGAGAGACTACCCCGATCAAATAAGTTACATTTGCTAATATTATTTCAGGCACAGAAATAAGAGCCACTAAACCAGACCTATTTTGTGTCCAAGGCAAAATAGCGCCCGCATACTTTGCATATATTGACATTTGAGCATCTGATCCATACGCAGCGGTCACTCCGCCCAGAAGCATGAATTGAAAACTCTCTCCCTCCAGTTTAGCCACTGTCTCTGGAATTTTTTCAATACTACTTCCATTTTCAATAAAAAATTCCTCCCACTTTTCCTTAAGTTTTTTTACCATTCTGGCACAATGTCTCTCATAGTTAGAAGACCCAAATTCTTTATCTTTTTTAGTCTCCACAACAAATCCTAGTGTTTCGTTTATTATTTTCTCTTGATGCTTATCCGCGATATCGATCTGCGCTGTAGTAAAAATAGCTTGATCTAATTCTGTATGTCGAGGCACAGCTATTATTTCTGGTGTAACTTCTAATCGCTTCTTAAATACCGGGAAATTCATTTTTCCTTCGATTCTTCCAGAAAACGTCGGGGTCTGTTGATGATTCCACTTATCTTTGGCCCTCAACTCAACCCGTTCAGATATCGGGCTAAATATATGGAGTGCATCATAAGCCTCACCATCTCTTTCTTTCTGAAGTTCCTCAAAAAGCTCGTACGTGAAAAGTCCGTTCTTATATTCAGGATCTTCTATAGATTGCTGATCATCTTTACAAGCAGTAAAGATTAAAGTCCCATTTCCTATCGTTGTATTAGCAAAACTTTTAACACTTTTGTAAGTTTTCTTTTTCGGTACTTGATAACCTTTAGCATTTTTCGCCATACTTCCACTAAAACATGAATCAACAAATATAAAATTTGCTTTTGAGGGCAACCCTTCGAATACTTCCTTCAGATAATCAATAGATATTGCTGAATTTTCGAAGTCATAGGTTGCGTCAAATGGTATAAGGTAATTTGAAGCGATCTCTTGACTTGACTCACTTTGCCCTATAGCGCCGTGCCCGGAGTAGAAAAAGAAAAAAGCGTCACCCGCTTTTATTGCATCTTTTAATTCGGTACCTATGGCACTTCTAATTTGACCTAGAGTAGCTTCTGAGTTAATCAAAAGTTTTTTATAACCCAGATCAGGTAAGTTTGATGTAAATAGGCTAAAAAATTCCTTCGCATCCTTATCGGCATATTGCAAATTGTCCCCCGCGTTTTGATGTTGTGAAATTCCAATGGAGACGATGTGACTTTTCATGAATACAACTTTAACTCTTATAAATTGTTTCCACAATTAGCAAGTGGCCGCATGAGGGTTATGTTTATTCAAGATACTGGAACACCGGATATGTCAGTAGCTTTAGACTCTTTGCTTCGATACTTGACTGGTGCGGGACCTGGAATTTCTCCTCCGAATTTTCTTGTGTCGCCACGCAAGAAAATTCTAGGCGCCGGATTGTCGACAAACTCTGCTGAGTTCGTAAACCGCCAATCCGTTCGAATCCAGGGCGCAAATTTTCAATTTGCTTCACCGAGCAAAGCTTCATGCTTCGCCTTTGCTTTGCTGCGGGACCTGGATTCGAACCAAGATACTTCGCTCCAGAGGCGAATGTCCTACCATTAGACGATCCCGCAATGTGCTATAAAAATACCCTAAAACATGCGGAAATTCAAGAAGGTATTGACCAAAGGAAATCGAGCATCCCGCAAACCCTATTAACCCATTGCGGTACAGTATTTAATCACCGAAATTTTTTGCAGAGAAATAATTCCGACGCCGAGAAGCTATATATTATTTGACATAATGTATTATGGCTTGTACTATATTCACTGGAGAATGTAATGCGATACGACCCACTTAAACGAAAATCTAGAACCTTCACTGACCTGAAGGTTGGCGAGAAATTCTTTTTTTACTGTGACCGAGTCGGTGTCGGAGCCGAGCAGTGCGTCAAAGTCTCCGACGACTCATACATCGGTCTCGGTCTTAACGGCAATGGTATGGGTGGTCTCGGACGAGTTGGTGCCACCCAGCTTGCATCTGCTGTCGAACGACTTGGAATGATGCCGGAGGATCAGTACAAAAGAATCACGGCAAGCTATAGATTGCAAAGCCTATAACCCGCTTTACCTCCGAGAGAACCCTCTCGCTTCGGTGGGCGGGTTTTCTGATAGAATTATTAAAAGATTTCAACCTCATACCACACAACCAGCACTGAACCCGTCATAAAAAATATGTACTCCAAAATAATTTCCCTAATACAAAGCGGAATGAAAGCAGAATCAGAAAAAGATTTCATTTCTGCTAACAAGTTTTACGAGGATGGGTGGAGCAAAGCAGAAACTCCAAAACAAAAGAGTATTGCCGCGCATTTCCTAGCTCGCACTCAGGATACGAAAGAGGACAAATTTAAACGGAACAAGATTGCGCTCGAAGAAGCTTTAAAAGTAGAGACTGAGGTAAAAGAATACTTCCCTTCTCTGTATTTCTGCATGGGTCTATCTTGCGAAGAGTGTGGGGACAAAACAAAAAGCCGGTACCTATTCGGGTGCCGGCTTGATTATCGTTTGATGAACATGTAACCTCCTTCGCGTTCTCGCGCTGTTGGGGCTACTCGAGCTCGAAGGTCGAACCGCGACGTCGAAACGCCTTTTTCATCAGCGCCTCGCGCTCGACAGGCTTGAGTTTCCTCATCCTGTCGCGGAGCTCATAGAAGAACCAGATGAACTTCTTGGCCGCCGGGTCCTGGTCGTTCTTGAAACGATGAGCGCTCTGGACCACTGCGTCAATCTGCGACGGGTCGCGCTCGAGAATTTCCTTTGCGGCGTGTTTGAACTCGGTCATGGATGCACACGAGTCCAGGTCATTTGCAGTGACGAAGGTCTGCGGCTTTCCTTCCTTTTTTACAGGCTGGATTGCTTCGACCTGTCTGAGGGCTTGGTGTTGTCGGTATTTTGCTTCCGTCAGCACTCCGGCTCTAAAAAGTTGGTCCGCTAGGGACATAAAATGTTTGCCTTTCTACTTAATTTCGCTTGTTGCGATTTCCGAGCATCAAACCAATACACACAAACATCATAGCTATCTGAATGTGTGGAATGATCTGGCCGGTCACAAGAGACGTAATTGCTACTATTAGCCCCGCAATACAAAAAAGTGTTCCCGCCATACTATCACCTCCTTACGTATCATATCAAATTAGACATTGAAAGTCAAT
>CAZYOE010000229.1:0-5955 GCA_964648725.1 uncultured Pseudobdellovibrionaceae bacterium
GCCACTTAAAAAGTAACACTTTTTGCGTCACCCCACTCAAAGTTAGAGACCCAGATAACAGATGCTTATAGTTTTTCAACTTCGATCAATTTTTGGGCTTGCTCATACTTTTCGGGCGGCACGTAAACTCGATCAATTACTCGTTCACCTTCATAGGAATGAAAAATCTTAGTGCTTTGTTCGATCGGTACCGGTTTTTCCCGTTTGTCGTACTGATCGACGACATAAATCGGTAAAGCTCGGTCTTCGGCTGATGATGAATGATACTTACTCAACCGCACATGAGAGCTTGCCCAAATCGTATCAATTCCCACCTCTTCAAGACGATTTTTGATTCTCTCTGGCCGTTTAACATCAGTGACATTGTGAAACTCAATAAGATTTCGATAAGGTCTTCGTTGGGCAACTCTCACTGCCCAGGGGTTCTGTACTTTAGTGAGGTGCTCAAATAACTTATAGTCGTTGTAAAAGGTGTATTGGTTGATATCGGCAGGCAGTCTGAATGTACAATCGGGTGACTCTAAATAACGAATCAGCATCTCTTCGTAAATAATGCTTTTGTGATGAAAGTAAACCATCAGGTTCATATGGTGACGGGACAACAAAAAGTCATCGAAGGTATAGAGGGCCCTTCGACCCAGGGCCAAGTACATCTTTCCTTCCACCATATGCATCTGTAAATTAGATAGAATCCATTCAAGATCAATATTACCATAATTGGTGCCGCAAAAATAAGAATCACGTTCCAGGTAATCTAGTCGGTCCACATCAAGTTCCGAGCTCACCATTTGACTTAGCACCGGCCGATAATCGATGCCATTGTCCATAAAAAAATCATCGGGGCTAGCGATGGTTTTATCAATTAAACAAATTATATGTATTGGCGTAATATCACAAAAAGTATTCTCGATGGTTTCCGCCAGGGGTGAATCGGTAATGTATTTGATCGTGTAGTCCTCATGATTCGCTTGGCGCTCTAAGGTAGGTACAATACCTAACTGATACATAGATTTTAAACGATGCTGATACGCCTGCACATTGAGTACTTTTAGTTGCGGCATAACCGCCTCAGTGACATGGCTCAATGGACCATGCCCCACATCATGCAGTAAGGCCGCTAATCGAAAACATTGGCGCAGGCGAGTTCGAGTATTAGAATTGATAAAATGAACCGTCGAAAATACTTGATCAAACGCCCGCCCGGCCAAGTGACAAACCCCAATGGAATGCAAATACCGATTATGCGTAGCCGCCGGAAAACTAAATTCAGAAACCCCCAACTGCTTAATACTTCGTAATCTTTGATACTCTGGAGTGTCTAAAATGATGACTTCTTCGTCACTGACTGAGATTGAACCATGCACCGGATCGCGAATTTCCACGGAACCTCCTAATGAATATGAATACTTATCGTGCCTTTATAGATTGCACAATTCAAGAGTCCAAACAGTTGACCCCTCCTATGAAAATTTACTAGAGTTGGTTGTTTACTTAAACTCAAAGACTATTCCTAGGGGGACCCTTGCGCACCTATCATGATTTACTGCGCCATATATTAGAGAATGGAACCAAAAAATCTGATCGAACTGGAACCGGCACGCTCAGTGTTTTTGGCTACCAGATGAGGTTTCCGCTCGAACAAGGCTTTCCGTTATTAACCACTAAAAAGCTACACTTGCGCTCGATCATTCATGAGCTTTTATGGTTCTTAAAGGGCGAAACTAACATTCAATACCTCAAAGGAAATAAGGTCACTATTTGGGATGAATGGGCTGATGAAAATGGCAATCTCGGGCCTGTTTATGGGAAGCAATGGCGCTCTTGGCAATGCCCAGATGGACATACCATCGATCAGATATCTCAGGTGGTTCAACAAATTAAAACGAACCCTGATTCAAGACGCCTCCTGGTAGTCGCGTTTAACCCTGCCGATGTCGATCAAATGGCCCTTCCCCCTTGCCACGCGTTCTTTCAGTTTTATGTGGCCAATGGAAGGCTCTCTTGTCAGCTTTACCAAAGAAGTGCAGACGTTTTCTTAGGCGTTCCATTCAATATTTCTAGCTATGCCTTGCTCACCCACATGGTGGCACAAGTTTGTGGACTGGGAGTGGGAGATTTTATCCATACTCTTGGAGACGCACACTTGTACTTGAATCATTTGGAGCAAACCAAGGAGCAACTCCTTAGAACACCAAAAACACTTCCGCGACTACGATTAAATCCTAATGTGACTAAACTTTTCGATTTCAAATTCGAAGATATCGAGATTGCTGACTACGATCCATACCCAGCCATCAAGGCAGAGGTTTCCATATGATCCTTTCTCAAATCAGTGCGATGGCGAAAAATCGGGTGATTGGTATTAACAACAATCTTCCCTGGGAAATTCCTGAAGATATGAAATTTTTTCGCGCTAAAACGAAAGGGCATATCATGATTATGGGTCGAAAGACCTTTGAGTCGCTTGGCACACCACTTCCCGGTCGTTTTCATATCATCATCACTCGTCAAAAAAATTATCACTATGAGCATCCTCAAGTAAAAGTGGTTGGCACCGTTAATGAGGCGGTTGCTTTAGCCAAAACTATATTGCCGGAATGGCCTGAGGAAGTGTTTATTATTGGTGGCGGTGAGATCTATAAAGAGAGTCTCCCGGTTACAAATAAGATCTATTTAACCATCATTGAAGAAGAGTTTGATGGTGATGCTTATTATCCAGAGTTACCAAACTGCTTTCAAATGGTAGAGAGAAAAGAGGTTGCTGATAGTGTAATTCCCTTTGCTTTTACCACGTGGGAGCGTCGTTACTGAGAAGATAGGTATCTATTCGCTTTACAGATCTTTGGTCCAGATTTGCATTTATTTTCGAAAAAGTGCTAAAGGTTTTTACAGAGCCACCGATCAGTAACTCAAGAAGAAGTACCCATTGGGTTTAAGAGACCCCTACTGACCAAGGATGCGTCAGCTGAATCTTCAAGGAGGAGGAATTATGGGTTTAAGGATTAATACCAACACGGCTTCGTTGAACGCCCAACGAACGATGTGGGGAACCAAGTTAGGCCTCGATAAGAGTATGGAAAGACTCTCATCAGGTTATCGAATCAACCGCGCAGGTGACGATGCTGCCGGACTAGCAATCTCAGAAAATTTGAAGGCCCAAATTCGCGGTCTCAAACAAGCTTCGAGAAACGCTCAGGACGGTATTTCCCTCGTGCAAGTAGCGGAAGGTGGACTGAACGAAATCAGCTCCCTTCTAATACGACTACGAGAACTAAGCGTCCAAGCTGCCTCAGACACCATCGGTCCCGTTGAAAGGCAATTTCTCAATGTGGAATACGATCAGCTCATCTCGGAAATCGACCGTATCGCTGACGGAACTGAGTTTAACGGAACTCAGCTGCTCTCTGGAGTAGGGTCTATCTTAGACTTCCAAGTTGGTACGCGTAATAACCCCGAAATTGACCGAATCTCATTCGACGCTTCAAGGGCAGACGCCAACTCAGCAGCACTGGGAGTGAACCTCACAAGTGTGGCCGATAAAGCATCAGCGCAAAACGCACTGTCGTCGATCGACCAAGCAATTGTGAGCGTTTCTGCAATGCGCGCCGATTTTGGTGCCATTCAAAACCGTCTCTCATCGGTCATCAGCAATATCCAGGTGAGCGTTGAAAACATGGCTTCTGCTAACTCACGTATCCGAGACGTCGACGTGGCTGAAGAAACTAGTGACTTTACAAAAAATAATATCTTGCTCCAGGCCGGTACCGCGGTTCTAGCGCAAGCTAACCAGTCGGCAAACACTGCACTGTCTCTACTGAGCAAGTCAATGCAAGGTTAAGATAACACCCTTATCTGACCGTAAATAACGCTTAGTTATCTAAGACTAAGCGTAACATTGACAAGGTTCGCGATCTACATCGCCCCCTCAGTTTAGCGTCAGCCTGTTTACTAGCTGAACTAATGTTCTGTTTCCTGCACCCGGGGTCATACTCTGACTCAGTATGACTCCCACTTTTGTGTGCACTGTTAAACTGTTTTTGTGATGAGCTCGTCTTAGCTCGATCACGTATAGCCGTTCATGGCCACCATGATTTTCATCAATAAAAAATTCATAGAAATCTAGACCTCAAGAATAAAAAACTGGACTCAATTATCTTCGACATCCAACCGATCTATGCCATGGGACACTACAATTTCTGAATTTATATTTTATAAATTTTAGAAATTTATTGTTTTAAACCTTAGAAGCAGAAGGCTTCTGATTGCCAATAGGATGGCACTAATCAAGGAGGATTAAGAAATGCAAGGAGGATAAACTATGGGTTTAAGAATTGCAACAAACGTTGCTGCAATCAACGCACGCAAAAATATGTACTCAACAAGCAATAGCTTAGAGAGATCGATGGCGCGTTTAAGTTCTGGATACAGAATTAATCAAGCCGCCGATGATGCTGCTGGCCTGGCAATCTCCGAAAATCTGAAAGCTCAGATTCGCGGATTAAAACAAGCTAGCCGAAACGCTTCAGATGGTATTTCTCTCGTGCAAATCGCGGAAGGAAGCTTAAACGAAGTTTCAAACATGCTGATTCGATTACGAGAACTCGCCATTCAAGCATCATCAGACACGATCGGCGATACCGAACGAAAATTTGTGGATGTTGAATATCAGCAACTTAAATCGGAAATTCAGCGTATTACTGAAAACACGAGTTATAATGGTTTCGAATTGCTAAATGGAACCGGAGGAATCATTGATATTCAGGTAGGGGTTCAAAATGATCCCTTTGAAGATCGAATTTCCTTTAATGCTTCGGCAGCTAACTCTTCCCTTGAAGCCCTCGGCCTAACCGCTGAGTCGGTAGGAAGTAAAGAGGGAGCCCAAAATAGTATCAACGTCGTTGATAGCGCGCTTGTATCGGTGAATGCGATTAGAGCGAACTTTGGAGCCATGCAGAACCGGTTAGTCTCGACCATTAACAATTTGGGCGTTACTGACGAAAACTTTTCAGCAGCTAACTCGCGAATTCGTGATACTGATATTGCTACTGAATCTAGCGAATTGATGAGAAATACGATCCTGCAACAAGCAGCGGTGAGTATCTTGAGTCAAGCGAACAACAGTCAGCAATTGGCTCTCAAATTATTGGGTTGATTTAGTTAACCTGAACAATGGTGAGTAGGATTACCCCTCTCACCATTGCTACATTTTTAGTCTTCGACCAAATGCGTCTCTCTTGATAATTCTATCTGAGTCTTTAAAAAGAGATTGATCCAGAGCGTAGTTTTTCGTAGAACGATCGACGGAGAGATGGTTGAGCGGTTGAAAACACCAGTCTTGAAAACTGGCAGCCCTTCGCGGGGCTCGTGGGTTCGAATCCCACTCTCTCCGCCAATTCGAATCTGACGTCATTTCACTCAAAGTGCGAAGTGGTTTAATCAACTCATATCGTACATTTACGCCATCTAAAACTTGGTTCGAGAGTAGCTTGGAAAGGAAGACCCTCTTCTCTGGGGCACTCATAAGATTCCATAGTGAATCCGCGTTTGTAGCCAGTTCGAGAATGGTTTTGGAAGTTTCGTCTCTCACATCGTTAATGGCATCCTGAGCCCCTTCCATAAGATTGGTGAAGTGGGCACGATCTTCTCTCACCTTTTGAAACTGACGCTTGTAGCCCGTGCTGTCCAATACGCCCGCACGATAATCTTCGTAAATTTGATCCTCTCAGCCTTCTAAATTTCTGGCTCTACGCCAAAGACTGGGGCAGTCGAACTTTTGCTAGCCACAATAGGCTTTTACTCGGATTCTAAAATTATTAAAATTTCTGGCTCTACGCCAAAGACTGGGGCAGTCGAACTTTTGCTAGCCACAATAGGCTTTTACTCGGATTCTAAAATTATTAAAATTTCTGGCTCTACGCCAAAGACTGGGGCAGTCGAACTTTTGCTAGCCACAAT
>CAZYOE010000230.1:0-5906 GCA_964648725.1 uncultured Pseudobdellovibrionaceae bacterium
GCTTAAACTCGACGAAAATCTAGACACTCATTCACTTTTTTGATGGAGAATCCAGCCCTAAGTGAATTATTATTGCCTCTGGCTGGATTTCGTGGTGAACGTTCAGAGTGACATTACTTCAATTAGTTCAAGGTACAAAACAATACGGTTCAAAACTTCTTTTTGATGGCGCTACGTTCTCAATCAATGAGGGAGAACACGTTGGGGTCATTGGACCTAATGGCGCGGGCAAAACGACTTTATTCAAGATTCTGGTTGCCCGGGAAACTCTTGATTCTGGCCATATCGTCAAGGCCAATGGGCTTCGCCTTGGCTATTTGGAGCAAGAAGCCGATTGGGCTCATTTGGATTTAACGCCGGAAGAATATTTCACAGCACGAACCGATCATTGCTGGCCCATTTGGGAAGTAAAGCAATGGGGCCATCGTCTCGGCCTTGACGATACCATGTTTGCTACTCCCTTTCGGCAATTTTCTGGCGGTTACCGCATGCGCTTTAAACTCTTGGATCTTATTAGCCAAGACCCGCATTTGATGTTGCTCGATGAGCCCACTAACTTTTTGGATCTTGAAACTCTTTTGGTGCTTGAAACTTTTTTGCAATCCTTTAAGGGTGCCTTTTTGTTGATTTCACATGATCGTGAGTTTTTGAAGCAAGTGGCCGATCACACCCTTGAGGTTGAGGCTGCGGATATCCAAAAGTTTCCTGGTACCATTGATGATTACTTTGAAGCTAAACAACAGTTGCGGGAGAACCTGGAAAAACAACAATCGAACCTAGAGGCCAAACGAAAACATCTCCAAGATTTTGTTGAACGCTTTCGCGCCAAGGCCACTAAAGCTAAACAGGCCCAATCTCGAGTGAAACAACTCGAAAAAATGGAGTCCATTGATATTAAACCTTTACCGGTGAGGGCGCACATTCCAATTCCTCTCCCCTCTGCAACAGGTAAAGAGATCATAGCGTTGTCTCAAGTGCACATTGGTTACAAAACTGACCTCCCCATTTTAAATAACGTTAATTTACAACTGAGACGAGGTGATCATCTCGGAGTGGTGGGAATCAATGGCGCTGGTAAGTCGACACTTTTAAAAACTCTCGCTGGCGCTCTCGATCCTCTGAATGGCACTATAAACTTGGGTTATCAAGTTTCATTGAGTTATTATGCGCAACATTCTGCCGATCAACTCCAGCCAGACGAAAATATTTTACAGGCCTTGCTGAGAGCGGCCCACCCATCAGTGACTCAACAGGAAGTCTTAAATTTGGCCGGTGCCCTTCTTTTTTCCGGTGACGACATCAATAAAAAAATTCAAGTGCTCTCCGGCGGTGAAAAATCCCGAGTAGCCCTTGGCCAGGTATTATTAAAAAAGAGTCCGCTACTATTGCTGGATGAGCCGACGAATCACCTGGATTTTGATACGGTTGAAGCCCTCACACAGGCTCTCACTCAATTTGAAGGAAGCCTGGTGGTGGTGAGCCATGATCGCTCTTTTATCAGACGCGTAGCCAGTAAAATTCTAGAGATCCGTGAAGGTAAAGTACAATTCTATCCAGGCTCTTATGATGAATATGTGTGGAGCTTGGAAAAAGGTGTCCTTGCTGAGATTAATGCAGCTAATCAGGCGACTCTCGCAAAGAAGCCTAGTGAGACCCAAAACAAAGGCAGTGTTTCATTAGTAAAGCCAGAAAATTCCTACGAAGAACGTAAACGCATGGAGAGCGAGCGTAAAAAGTTGGAAAAAGAATCACAAAGACTTGAGAAGCTGATGCAAACACTAACCACTCAGCAGAGTGAACTCAATGAAAAACTCGTCTCAGTTCCGGCGGCGGAAGCAGCCAGCCTTGCAGGAGAGTTAAGTCAGGTATCACAAAGCTTAGTCCAAACTGAGGAACAATACCTCGATGTTCTTGATCGCCTCGAAAAGTCTAAATAGAAAAAGATTGAATATAATCATTAGCAACGGACTCTAACTTTGTTTACATTTGATTAAATAGGATAAAGCGAAGCAAGAGTCAAAAGTCATAAACTCCGAAAGCTCGCAATCACTTTACTACGATCCACAAACCCGGGCAAAGTCATTCCAAGCGCCAAAAACTCCTAATCTTTGACTCGCACTCCGCTCTTGGCAAGGAGGGCTACCCGATAGTGCCGGCTCAGTGGGCAGCATCCCAATTTAAGCCAATGCCGCCATTTACGAGCAATGGGACTTTGAGCTTTACTACATTTTCCATTTTGCATACAAGAACCGGCTTAAGCTCTTCCACAATGGACTCATCACACTCAAACAAAAGTTCATCGTGAACTTGCAATAGCATTTTGGCTTCTTTCACATCAGCCACGGCCAGCATGGCTTTTTTAACCACATCACTGGCCGCGCCTTGAACCGGAGCATTGATTGCAGCTCGCTCGCCAAACTTTCTGACCATGGCATTACTTGATTTGAGTTCACGTAAAATTCTTTTGCGGCCAAAAATATTAATCACATAACCATACTTTTTGGCATCAGCAATTGTAGATTCCATGTACTCTTGAACGCGATGAAAGCGGGTGAAATAGCGCTTAATAATGTTTTGCGCTTCTGTGCGACCAATTCCAAGGTTCTCGGCAAGCCCATAAGCTCCCTGACCATAAGCAATTCCAAAATTGATAGCCTTTGCGGCTCTCCGCATTTCTGGTGTGACATCATTTAGAGAAACTTCAAACACTTCACTTGCAGTGGCCGCATGAATGTCTTGCCCTTCTGAAAAAGCTCGGCACAGGCCTGGATCTTCTGTAAGGTGAGCCAAAATTCGAAGTTCTATCTGTGAATAGTCCAACGAGAGGAGTCGTTTTCCAGGGGGCGCGATAAAGGCTTGACGAATGGCATGACCTCGAGGTGTACGAATCGGAATATTCTGTAAATTGGGCTGAGTGGATGAAAGCCTTCCTGTCGTAGTCAAAGCCTGATTAAAATGAGTGTGAATTCGATGTGTGCTTGGATTCACCAAAACCGGCAGAGCATCCACATAGGTCGATTTCAACTTAGTCAGTTCACGATACTCCAACACTTCTTGAATGATTGGATGAGCTTCTTTCAGTTTTTCCAAAACTTCATTGTCTGTGGAAAAACCAGTTTTTGTTTTCTTTCCCGCCGGCAATCCGAGTTTTTCAAACAAAATTCCCGAAAGTTGTTTGGGCGAGGCGATATTAAAATTACCACCCGCCAATGAACAAATATTATGTTCCAATTTTTGAATTTCTTTAGCGAGCCCATCACTTTGCTTCAACAACATTTCCAAGTCCAAAAGAATTCCTTCTTGCTCCATCGCTAACAGGATGGGAGCCAGTGGAAGCTCTATTTCATGAAGTAATTGATGAAACTGATTATGCTCAATTTCTGTTTTTAGTATATGAAAGAGTTCGCCGTGATAATGAAACTCTTCAGAAGGGGAACAGAAGGGTGGTAAATTCTTAAGTAAAAACTCAGACAAAGTTTCTTCAAAACTTCCAACTTGATCTGTTTTTAAGAGGTAGGCCGCTAACTGAGAATCCCATTTGATCCGGGGATGGTGAATCCCCATATCCCGCCAGAATGATTTCAAATCAAACCCCGAATATTCAAGGTCTTTTTCAGTGAGTAGTTTTCCGTAATCTTTTAGATCTAAGCTGAACATCCACAAATTGTCTTTATACACGACGTAATGCCCGCGTTCATTGGCGAAGGCCCAAACTTCACTTTTAGCCGGTAAGAGCCGACTTAATTCTTCAAGGGTGGGAGCAGTCTCAGCGTACTTTTTAACTTCCACATCTTTCGAAACGGGAACTGTTGTCGTCGCCTCTATGGGAATTCCTAATTCGTCGTGAGTCGGAGCCGCAGCACTTTGCACGGGTTCTTGCTGATTTAACAGAGTCTTTTCGTAAGTTTTAAAATTAAGTTCCTTGAGAAGCGCGCTCAACACTTCTCGCTTGGGTTGCCCAGGCTTGAGTTGTTCCAATCGATCTGCCAAAGGTACATTGGTCACAATCGTCACCAAGTGTTGAGAAAGATAGGCGGAATCTTTGCCCTTGAGTAATTTTTCTCTGAGACTCGCACTTTTAAGAGCTTCTAAATTTTGATACACTCCATCCAGAGTTTGAAAGTCACTTAATAACTTTTCGGCTGTCTTCGGACCAATACCTTCCACGCCAGGAACATTATCAGAGGCATCACCAATCAATGCTAGATAATCGATAAACTGATCAGGTCGAATGCCCCACTTTGCTTTAACGCCATCAACATCAATGCGTGCGTCCTTCATGGTATCGTATAAAATTACGCCTGGTCGAACAAGTTGACCAAAATCCTTATCACCACTCACAATTACCACATCACAATGATGTTTGTGTCCAATTTCAGCCAAGGTTCCAATAAGGTCATCGGCCTCGTATCCAGGAACCTCAAACGCCGGCAATCCTAATGCGTCCACTAGTTTTTTGATATAAGGAATTTGAGGAATCAAATCGGGAGGGGTTTCTGTTCGATGAGCTTTATACTCAGGATAGATTTCTTTTCTAAAGGATGGCGTGGGAAGGTCGTAACAAAACGCCAGATAGTCGGGTCTTTCATCCTTTAACAGCTTCACAATCATTGATGTGAAACCATAAACCGCATTTGTCGGTAATCCGGAAGGAGCTGTCAAAGGTCTTACCGCATAAAAGGCGCGGAAAAACATAGAACTAACATCGACTAAATAAAGTTTTTTCATAAACGATCCAGGTATTGAAGTTGAATCCGAAAACCTAATTCGACTATTGTATGTGAGCAAGTGGAAAATGGTTCTCGCTGACCGCCGGACCCTTTTTGGTATTCTAAAAGAAGTTATACCATTTCCAGTTAGAAAGTAGACCAAGGCGGCATGGAGAAGGTGCGGAGCCTTACTCCCGGTAAGACGCACACGAGGCGGGGTTTCCCCTCTGTGAAGGGGTGCCTCGGACGACCCAGCCAACGATGGGCTACGAACTAAATGGAAATGGTATTATTGACCAAGATAGTGTTGGATATTGCTGATACAACCCTGATCTGAATCTTATTCAGCCTTGAACCATGAAATGAACCCTATTGCTATTTAACAAGATCCAAGCCTTACGGTGATGGTCACTAAACCTGAGGCCTTGCCCTTTATTCGGCGCATGAGTTCGCGCGACAAATCAAAAGCTCGTTTACGATGAGGTACCCATTTGCCACCGCGTTTTTCATAAGGGCCACAGTCATTGATTCTAGCAGTGACACGTTTACCACTCCCTGAAACACAAACAGTTTTGCCAAGCCATTTGTGCGCGGCCAGAGTTAACTTGTCCTGATCATAGCGCTCACCAGTGCAAGTCTTGCGACCATGAAAACCAGGACCATACCAGCCTGAAAGGGAGGCGTTGGATTCGGAAATATCAAACTCACCAACAAAAATAGTTTGATTCTCTCCGTTTTCACTTTCCAGGGTGCCCAAATAGCCAACAGGGTTTCCTTCTTCACCACTACCGTCTTCTACTGAGTCGCTAGTACCAATTATTCCAGCAACATCAACATCAAAGTCTTGTTCAAAAGGATTTTTAAACTGAGCATCCTCTTGAAGACCAGCGTTTTCCGTCATCGCCTGATAGGAACCCTCAATATTGGCACGAACAATCAGCGTGAATGAGGTAATTGCAACTATAACCATCCAACCTGTTTTATGAAGATTAAACGCCTTCACGCGTGTGATAAATAGTCTCATATTTTTATTGAATGCAAATGCTATTCCCATTTAGAGAAACCTTAAAGTCAATTGAGTCTATCTATGGGGTACTGCTAATCAAAATACGGCACTTCAGCGTTTAAATCTTAGCCAATTTTAAGGGTCTCCATCAAAAAAGTGTAACCTATTGATAATTGGGCTTGATGTATCTT
>CAZYOE010000231.1:0-5815 GCA_964648725.1 uncultured Pseudobdellovibrionaceae bacterium
AACTAGTGGATTTTAGCTTTTTTTTAGAGAAATTTACCGAACAGACCCTAGTTAGAGGAATTTTTAGTGGGGATACCATTCTTGAGAGGGCCTACTGGGGGCATCCTGCGCTTGGCAAAGCTTTCCTTAAATATCTCTGGCAGCAAAAAATGAAAAAACCATGGTCGCCCCTCTATTGGTTTTTAATTTCGAAGGGATATAAAACCTATTTGCTGATGGCGAATAACTTTTCGACCCATTATCCTCGGTATGAGGAGGACACTCCAGCGTCCATCAAAGCTCTCATGAGGCATTTCTATTCCAAAAAATACAACGATGAGTTTCTCGTCGATTCATTTTTGATTAAACCCGGAGGTGAGAGTTGTCGTCTTAAAGACCGAGTGGCGGAGATCAGTGAGGCGGACCGTCAGAATCAACGCATTCGTTTTTTTGAAGAGTCGAATCCTAATTGGAAAGAAGGATATGAGTTGCCATGCCTTGCCGAGATGACGTTGTTGATGCCGCTCAAGTACGCCATCAAAAAAG
This sequence comes from uncultured Pseudobdellovibrionaceae bacterium, assembly GCA_964648725.1. GTDB lineage: Bacteria > Bdellovibrionota > Bdellovibrionia > Bdellovibrionales > Bdellovibrionaceae > CAUJGP01. The sequence continues at coordinate 526 of CAZYOE010000231.1, forward strand.
CCATTCGTCGAGTCCTATGACTAAGTTTGCCGTTTTTTTTAACCTATTTTGGTTTTTCACTTATCCATCGTTCGCCAAAAAAGGTAGCGGTTTATTTTTGGGGACCAGGGGATTACCGTAAACGCCAAGGCGATAAAGGCAGTTTATTGACATATTGAATGAACTTCGCCACGGGTCTATCGATAGGTAAAAGATTTTGTGGATAGAAACGCATATTCTCATAAACCATGCCGTCTTCTCCCTGGAGCGCATAAAAACCCCGCTGAGTTAAAAAGATTAAGAAACGACTGAACAAAAAACCGAGCAATCCGGAACGTTTCTTCGTGATAAAAATGGGTTGAACGAAGGTGGCCTCACGATTCAGTGGTCTGTAAGCAAATATCATATGAAGGGTGGGCAGTTTTAATGAGCCACCAAACAGGGATACATTTTTCATCAGAGTTAAAAAGCCCGCTGAGGCATGGTCGTAGCGCATAGAATACCCGTAGTTAGCGCCCAATAAGAATTGCGCGATTTTTTCTTTGACAGTCACATCCGGAATTTTTCCGGAGAGCGTGATATCAATTTGTCGGCCTCCGTGCTGTTCCGAAATTTCTAAGTCCATCTCAATGTTCAGGTTATGAACTGTTTTGAGATGTTGAGGATCAATGCCATTAATCATGGTGACGTGATGGTGGCAGGTGCGGGTATAGGATTTTCCAAAGACCGTGAGTAGCTCGTGACCCATCAGCTCATCAAAATCGGCCAAGGGTCTGTCTTCATTTTCATTGGGATAAATCCAAATCGAATCATATTTCTCGATGACCGAATAGGGTTTGAGTTTGGCGCGCACGGGAATCTCCCTCTGGCAGGGAATTTCAGTGCAGTCTCCGCGCTCGTTGAACTTCCAATGATGAAAGAAACAGCGGATTTGGGTTCCTACCACTTTGCCCACTCCTAGGTGGGTTCCCATATGTGGGCAATAGGCATCGAGGGCTCTCAATTTATGGTCGTCCCCTCGAAATATCACCAACTGGTGACCACAGATTTCAAAGCTTTTGGCCTGAAGGAGCTTAACCTCACGGGCGGGGCAGACATAATACCAACCGAGGGCCACAACCCCAGGGTTATTGAAAACAGGTAATGGGCCGATGGGCTGAGTGGTTTGATTCCTAGTTTCGATATGCGTTTCGATATTCATGAAACAAGGTTAGGCTAAACTCTTTTTGTTGGTCAAGGGAAGAGGGCCTTCAACTTGAATGTTCGCATAAACACTCAGCGTTGATTGAGGGCATTTTTAAATATAACCGCCGATCCTCAAAAGCCCTGGGTCTACTCTTCAAGCGGGTCATTGAGAACTCAATTCGGGTCGCACCAGCACCTTACAAGGATATTAAGTCAAGATAGCTGTGGGGCCTTTCAAGTGCATATTGACCTAAAGCGAGCTAACGTCACACATTTTTGATGGAGAACCCGGGAGTAGGACTGATCATGGGGGTGATGTTGGGTTTATCTCGAAGGGAAAAGGAGTCATCATTTACGGAATACTTATCAAAGTTATTTAATAAATTTTATTGTTTTATCTACAATAAAACGAGCAGAATCAAGTGCTTGTCGTGCATCTTTTTCGTGATAAAACTCTGATGGGGTGAGATCTTCACTTCCATAGAAAGCAAGCTCTATGTCACGACGTAGACTTCTTGAAATATCGCAAATTTTGTCCATTTCATTGTTCAATTCTTTTGGAAACTTGTCCTTTTCTTGCATCAAAATACCGGAAACATCATGAATGCGTGGTACTTCAATGTGATATTCTCTCAAAAGTGCTTTAAGTGCTAACTCAACTATTTCTTGAGATTCGCGCACGACATCGGCCCATGATTTTTTAGAAAATAAAAATTCAACCGCGCCAAATCTAATTTTTGCACGTTCAATATAATCCTTTGCTAGACTTTTATTTTGCATCAGAATCCTGCCTTATCCAGTAAGAATGTCCATAACTTAATTTTCGAATGAATCTGCCTTCAGAAATTAATTTTCGAATCTCAATTAAATTTCTTCTGACTTCATTTTGAGGATCAAAAAGTATTTCGCCCTCAATAGCAGTTTCTAGCCAAATACTCCCGACGTCAGGGATTTTTGGAAAATGAACAAATTGAGGTGAACACTTATCAAACTCAGAGAACTCAAGGTCCCATTTGGAGTACAGCGATCGATTTATTTCGACTTCCTCTGGCAGCACAATAAGAAGATCAATATCACTTGTCGCTTTCGCCTCTCCTCTAGCCATAGATCCAAACAAGAGTACGCCTTTGGGATTAAATCGACTTACGATCTTTGATAGGACTTCAAACAAGGGACTCGCAGGGACGCTCTGTAATTTCTTAAGACAGAGTGAATTTAAAGAAGTTCGAGCAGATCGAGCCTCGTCCTTGAGGGACGCATGAAATTCCGGATCTAATCTGAGAACAAATTTCCCTGAAGCCATAGTACTATTATCACATATTGGCAGTACTACCTCTACAAAAAATACATATCAGATAAATCTAAGTAAAAACAATTAGTTATGTTGAATGACAAAACTTTATAATGGTCTCGATGTGAGTAGTTACTCAGAGAGGGAGAGGGGGGCATGGTCCCGGTTTAGTCTAAAAGGGAAATATCCTATTGATCATACTTTAAAATTGGCGGTATAATTTAAAGTGTGATACACAGGATCTGTAAGCTATCAAAAACTAACAGTTTTTTCTTATTTGGGGCCAGGGGTACAGGTAAGTCCACCCTAATTCGAAGCCTTTTTCCGGAGGCTTTGGTCTTAGACCTATTGGTACCTGAGGTTGAAGAACAACTTTCTCGCTCCCCCAGTTTTCTCTTGGAACAGCTCAACCAGTTAAAACAAAGTGATCCCACTAAACAATGGGTATTTATTGATGAAGTTCAAAAAGTGCCGGCCCTGCTAGATCTCGTTCATAAGCTCATTGAAGAAAAACATTTTAAATTTGCTCTTTCAGGATCTAGCAGCCGCAAACTGAAGAGGGGAAAAGCAAATCTTCTCGCCGGCCGAGCTTTTCTTTACGAGTTGTTCCCCTATACATCTAGTGAGATGAAGGAATTTTTCAATCTGGAAGATACCCTTCGATGGGGAAGTCTTCCCAAAATTTTTGAACTTGATGAAGACGACCGAATCAGTTACTTGCGCAGTTACGTCAACACCTATCTCAAAGATGAAATAGTTGCTGAACAACTGGTAAGAAATCTTCAGCCATTCAGAAATTTTTTAGAAGTCGCGGCCCAAACAAATGGACAAATAGTTAACTTTTCTAAAATTGGTCGGGACATTCATGTCGAAGTACCCACCGTGCAATCTTACTTTGATATACTCGTTGACACTTATGTGGGATTTTATTTACCCCCTTATCATGAGTCAGTTCGTAAACGTCAGCGCACAAATCCAAAGTTCTACTTATTTGATCTTGGAATCAAGAGAACCCTAGAACGGAAAATCAACATTCCCATTGAGCCCATGAGTTTTTCCTACGGAAATGCTTTTGAACATTTTGTTATCACTGAAATTTATCGACTGATTAAATATCATCAACCAGATTGGGAACTCTTTTATCTGCGAACAAAAGACAATGCCGAAATCGATTTGATCATTGACCGTCCTGGGGATAAAAAAGTGTTCATCGAAATTAAATCATCGGCTCGCCCCCTCACATTGCAAGATGAAAAGTTAAAAAGTTTTGCAGCCCTTACACATTCCTTTAAGGACAGTGCCGCCTATGTTTTAAGTCAATGCCCCGATGCACGCCTGATTGATGGAATTCACTTTCTGTACTGGCGTGAAGGACTGCAGCAGATAGGCTTGCTCAAATGATTTCAGGGGAATGGTGTCGTGTTTGTGGTGGCCAACGCAGCATCACCATATATCAATTTCTCAATTTTGAGCTCTGTTTGGCTTTGAGATGTAAAACACCTAATCTCTCTAGAATCATAAATTGCTTCCACAGTTAAAAGTGATCTGAGCGACATGGACTGAGATCAGTTGTCGCGAATTGAAACACTTTCATGGCATGGTCGTTGCAATACTTTGAGTTGAACCTAACTGGGAGATATTTGTGAGAAGAAAAGTGAGTCTTTCAAAACTGGTTTTTGCCCAATTTCTTTTTGTCGCCTCTTTGGTGTTTTCTGTACCGGGATTTTCATTATGTACTTTTCGGATTGCCGACGGCGACGACTTTAGCGGAATGAGGGAGGCGATACAATCGGCCTTTGGTGTTGATGTGAACGAGGCCAAGGTAGATTTCACCGAAAAATCTGACGGTTGCACATTTATCCTCACAAGTTCAAAAGTACGAAAAAATTTCGAGGTCTCTACGAAAGAATGTAGGAATATAAAATTAATTTTCGAACTAAACTTAGTTGGCCTCATTTGTCATAGTCTGGAACTTACGAAGCCCATCCTCAATAAATAGCAGTTATTTGCCAATTCCTGTTATCTCGTTCGCGAAACGTTAGGTTTATAGTTGTAACCGGTCCTAAGGTGTTTTGGTTTTAACGCTCTATTTGTAAACACGGCATAGGCCGCATCATTACCGTTAAAGGAACGCTTGGTTCTTCGAACTTTGAGTTATTGTAGGCGTCGTCGTTTTTCGTATTCAAAGGGGGTTAGTAAGTCTTGTTTACGAACGGCTTGCCTCACATACTTCTTTTTCTACGAATAAATCGTTTGAATTCAAACATTCATAGCACTGGCAAGCTCGGAGCCACTGATTAAACCCGCTGACAACATTTGCGCGCATCTCTGCTGTATCTCTTTCGGCCAGCACTTAATCCCTCGCCAACCAAGATCTTCTTCCAATACTAATAACTGATCTAAAAATTTCTTTTTATCCACAAATACCTCCGTGCCTTCGAAGGTTGCCAGACTTTATTCGGTGACGAAAGAACGCGGTCTACGATGTGCTTACTCAAGGGCTCATTAAGTCTTTGAGTTGAAATGGAGTTTTGTGAGTTTCTCGACGAAGTTTCATTGAAAGTTGATGACCTACATGATTGCGAAGAAGTGTTAAACTTTTAGACACTAATTAGGGGCTGTTCGGTAAATCGCTTTTTGATGATTTTTCATTAGTTTTATTTATAGCAAGGCACTCCGACGAAGCTCTAGCCTGAGGCGCTAAAGCGAGGAGGAGTAACGAAGCTATAAGTAAAAGTTATGGAAAATCACAAAAATGGATTTACCGAACAGTCCCTACTTAGATTCTGCTGAAAAAGGGTCACGTCTTTGGTTGTTTTTAGTTGATTGGGTGAA
>CAZYOE010000232.1:0-5808 GCA_964648725.1 uncultured Pseudobdellovibrionaceae bacterium
TCAAGAAAATGGCGGTTTAAGTGGACAGATTAATTTTCTTGACGGAAAACTAATAGGTACCGAAGGTCTTATCGTTCGCCCCTTAAAGACTAAGGGCTTATTCCCAATGTTTCGTAAACTTGAACTGCATGACTTGCATTTTCCTGAAGTTAAAATTTCCTTTGCAGAGGGCTGGATCCCTGTTTCGCGAGACTCCACCAATCAATATTATATTTTCAAAAACAATTCAGGTACGGCCAATAGAATTCTCATCGTCAACCACATGGGAGAAACGATTCTCAATGATCGACTTCCCAGCGAAGTCGTAAAGTTTGCCCGGAACCAGGAACAGCTACCCGTTTGGTTTGATGGTGCCAGCCAAAGACTCTATGCTCACACCGCAAAAGATATTTTTCAAATGACCCGTCAAACAAAGTTTTGGAGAAAAATTCTTCATCTTGAAAGAGGCCTTCTTTACTCTCTTACTAATACAAATGGGGCCTTTAAAGTCGACGAAAGACAAGAACCGTCCAAAAACAATAATGATAACGATAACAGTCAAGATTATGAGACCAAACAAATCACCTCTTTTAATAGCGAAACGGTTCTCGTTGGCATCAACGATTCACTCATCTTTCGAATTTCTGACGGACGTAATAATTGTTCTTTAATTGTAAAATTTGACCTTAAAAATGAAACTTTTGAAAGACTATATCTAACTTATGAAGGGTATGGAAGTGCTGATGGAATTGGTAGGTCCATGGGATTACTATCAAACCAATATTTATACTGGTTTGACTCCCATGAAATCTCTTTTTATGCACTAGATTCAGGTAAACAACGACGATACCTTTATTTTGATAGCAATCGTAATCCAGTCTCTATCTTACCTCTGAAAAAAAATCTATTCGTTGTTTTCCAGAAGCAAGAGCGCAGTATTTACGTTATAGATGTGACCGATGGCATCGATGGATTTAAATCTAGACAGCTCTGGCTCAACAGTTATTATGATACTGTAAGGGTTTTAGATGAAAACCACTTGGCCATGGGTATAATCAGAAATTCAGATAGGTCCACGAATAGTGCGGACAATACCTCTGCAAAGTACAATGCAACTTCCAATCAGATGGGTCCAAGTTACTTTTCTTCAGTTGTAAATCTTGATGAAAAAACCTTCCAGAATGCACCTGTATTGCTCAATGCTATAGATCTCAGGGAGGCATCGTCCGACCGACAGGGGCACCTGTTTGTAAATTGGACACCATCCCTAGCGACAACCAATGAAATTGTGGAGTTGAGTTTTGATAGCCGGCCTGATTTCTCATTGCAACCTTCGAAAGCAAAAGACAATGGCCCCATTTCCCCTCTGCAAAACACCGACACAAACGCAGCATTCATTAACCACATCGAAAACAACTTTATAGGTGCGCTGAGTGCTTTGAATACCGCCTTACAGGCAAGCCCCCAGGTCGCGCAGAAGGCCTTCACTACTTACTTCTCAGAACATCCACTTTTACTCGACTGGATCTATCAGCATTTATTGATTCATTTAAAAACTGCAGAACCTCGATTGGCTGAACTCGTTTGGATTTATTTCAGACCCATTCTCACACCCAGTTTCAAGAACTCGCCAAAGCAACAAAAAGACCTTTGGATCGAAGAACTAGCTGTTGCGATGACGAAAACTTTACGATCCATCGAGAGTTTTGCTGTAGTTCCTCCATCGAAACTTGCAAACACCATTATTGCCGCATTGAAGCCTGATTTTGGCCTTCCTTTGGAGAATCGTACCGATTTGTATTTTAAGGACAATGCCGGCTCAGGAAATATTTTTCCGTATCTATTGTCTAATAATCGGCTCACGAATGCATCGATGGATAATAATTCCTATTCCTCGTATGAGGACCAAACTTATTTTGGTGTCCAACTTCAACCGCTAACACCTTTTCGACTCAATCGCGGTGAAACGAGATCCCTTAGTTTTCAATACTTAGAAAACAATATCCAGCGAAGTGTTGAAGTCACGGCAAAAAGGGAGGCTGCTTTTGTGCCGACGCAAATTGCGAAGACCCTCCCTTACGCTAAATTCAATGCTGATGGCAAATTTACCGGCGCCTTTATTGTCAGTCGCAATCTAGGATCTGACTTCGAACGATTGGCCGCAAGCATTGTTCACTATTACCATTCCCAAGGTTTTATTTTTGGACTTCCAACGGTTCGTTGGCAAAAAGATACAAAAGGATTTTCGGAACTTTTTTCGAAATCCTATCTCTTTCCTACTTCGATTGAAGAAAACGTTAATGGCAAGGCCTGGCTCAAAGAAAAGATTGCTAGCGGCGAACTCGACTATTTTCTGAAGGAGGGCCACACTGCAGGGCGAGAATATGTTTTGGAGACGGCTCACCTGAACAGACTCATTACAGGGCATAAGTATGGCATCACCGGCATTGTAGAGACGATATATGTCTTATATCCCGATGATCAATTGAACTCACAGAATAAACTCAACTCTGAGTACATTGAAACCAACGAGCTCAATGGATGGCTCGACGAACGATTCCAAAACAAAGGTGCGGAGCTGCTATTTATCAATGCCAGTTGTTGGTCTTATGAAAATGCCGTCAGAGAGTTGTCGAGAAATAAAAACAAGTTGCTCATTGAAATTCCAACTTACGATCTAACCCCCACTTTTGCTTCAAAAAACACCAACTCTGAGCGCAATTTAATTCATGCGATTCGGCAGAAAAAAGATTTTATCGAGATGCGAAAAGAGATGGATCAAATTAAAAATGCCAACAGCTTCATGCTACCCAACGAAGTAAAGTATAAATATAAAATTTGGGATCAACTAGAAGGTCAATTGAGTTATACGTTTAAGTTCGCCAATGGCGAATAGCTTGAGAGCTACTGACCTCAGCTGAGTTCAACCGACTTCAACTGACTTCGGTAGATTAATCATTCTTCCTCCCACTCCAGAGATGTCGGCGGGCAAAATCCTTTGATGGCCTCCATGAATTGGGGGTCGCTGTCTTTTACGACCGCCTTAGTCGACTGGTAGCTAATGTTGTGGACGATTAGGAAGTATCCACTACATCTAATACTGTAGAATCAAAATTAATTCTGGGTTAGCTTGCTGACTGGACGCTATTATTTTGTGGCCGCTAATTATTCAAGAGCTAAGGCCACGGCATAAGGGGTAAATTTTTCGGGGCCGCTTGCATTTCAAAGATTTTAAACACAAATTTCAAATACTCCGTGATATCGATTTGCGCACCCGTACATGTCGCATTGAGAGTGCGAAGCACATCAAGTACGGCTCTGCCGTTTCTGGTCTTTCTATATTTCGATCCATTCAACATACATTTTTCAATACGAAGTGCTCTCTCCGAACCATTGTTCGTGTATTGAAGCCGGGGTACAGTCAAATAAAGTGTCAGTTCATTAAAATGATTGATGACGTAGTTACAAGCGCGATTCAAATCCATTCCTGGTGGCCAGAGCATCGGCTGTATTCCAAACTTAGGTGGAATATGACTCATCACTTTCCCGTGAACGGACGACTGACTGCGATTTCTAAGTGCTGTCCAAATCATTCGACCGTAGCGATCTCGGTATTTCAAGACATTCTTCGGTGTGCGTCCTCGTAAATCGATTCTCTTCTCAAGCTGACTCAGCATCAAAAAGCCTCGGAGCATAAAATAACAAAGATCTGGGTCTTCCTCTTGATATTTCCAAAAAGGGCGCCTCGCATGAGAGCCACATCCCGCAATAGCCAAATCAAATTTATTGCGAAGCTCTACTCTAGGCAAATTTGCGCTCGACAAATCTCCTTGGAAAATCAACTTTTTCAACCGCGGATCTCGCCACTCCAGCAATTGACTCAAAAGATTACCCACGCTTCCCGTATGGGTGCGAAAAAATCGAATGGTACTTCGTGGATCTTTCTCACTACGACCCATTAAAAGACTCACATTGATTGCTTTCTTAACTCCTGCTCCATTCGCCTTTTGCGAGGCCCAGCCTAAATGCTCATCAATTTTTGAAGCCAGGCGATCCTTTCCCGACTCTTAAGTCTCTAAGATCTTAGTGCTCGTATCATCACCAGAAAGTTGCTCACTATCAGACAACTGCTCAGCCAATACTAAATAAACTGGAAGCAGTTTCATCGCAACGTATTCAAAAATTCGACACATCTTGCTCGTTGAAAACTCAGGCTGACCTATCATCAAATAACTTCTGTTTATTGGAATAGCAAAGCCTACGTGCTTTCTTTGAACATTTTAACTGCTAGAGCTTTATCCGACGAACTTATATTCGATGCACGCTCTCGGAATTTCCTTTGTACTGAAACGGTCCTTTTGCCGATTGGCAATAAATCAATTCGCTCTTCCATTCTAACCCCTTTTCTTTAAGAGGGGCCATGAAAAAGTGAATTCATTTATATCGCTACAGCACTAGATGTAGTGGATACATTGAAATGCTCCGCATAATATTTAAAAACCAAACAAACTATCTGCCCTTATTTAAGCTCAGCCCCATTGATACTTTCTGGTCACTAGCTGATGCCTCAATCTGAAACATGATCTTTGATCATTCAACTTGGCAGGATCAAATGCCTGCTGAGACATAAACAAATTTTATTTTTGTACAACATACTGGTCAACGCATACTCCATGATCCATTATTCCCACTTGCAGAAAACATCTGATAATTCGCAGAAGACGTTTGTCTGAAATTCTAAGCACTAACCGAGACATCAGTATGTCGTGGTTCACGCGATCAAAGAATTTCTCCAGATCCAGGTCAACAACTATGCTTCTACCGTCACGAACCTACTCTTGCGCCTGTTTAACAGCATCGCGAGCACTTCGTCTAATTCGAAAACCATAGCTGGATTCAGAGAATGCGGGATCAAATATCGGGTCCAAAATTTGAAGGATAGCCTGTTGCACTAGACGGTCAATAACTGTGGGTATCCCCAGTTGTCTTGTTCCACCATCTGGTTTTGGGATTTCAACCTTACGCACTGGTTTAGGACGATAACTCCCGTTGAGCAGGGACGAAATCAATTGCTCTCGGTTTTCACCAATCCACTTGTGCATTTCATCAACAGACATCTTATCGTATCCTGAACTGCCTTTATTCGACTTCACTCTCTTGTAAGCCTGATACAGATTTGTTCTGGTACAAATCCTTTCCATGAGATTCTCCGTCAAGGAGTTCATGTTCGTTGGTGCTAAAGAAAATTGTTGTTTCTCGTTTACAGCTGTTCCAGTTACGCCTTCACCGCTTGTACCGTGGCTTTTGATTTTCATCATACTTTCCTACAACTCCACTTCCTTAAAGCCAAAGATCACTATCCTTGGTACATTTGATTCAGCCTTTCTCTCAAAGCTCATGATCTCTAAGATACTACGGCCTCTGCTGACTTCTTTAATAACTTCTGGCCGTGTCGCCACCACGATTATCCTTTAAGGATACCCATAAAGATCTCCCGGGGTAATTTGCAATTCCTTCACTTGGATGAGGTGGATCTACTTCTACAACTTCCGTTAGGTGTTTGGGCTTCTGACGTCCAATGCCGCATTACCCAGTTGTAGCTGCCTTGTATCCACTTTCTGTGCGTCACCTCCAAGTTTACATCCTCGGCTTCCTTCAGATTTCATCTCACGACGGACACCCTTGCCTAGATTCGTGGTTCCTCACCTAAAGGCCCACAGGGGACTTACACCCCCTGAAACTGCACCATGCCCGGCGCACAATAAAAAGTCGGTAGTATCGTAATCCGTCGAAACCGTCTCCGGATTCGAATTGATCATGCATACTTCC
>CAZYOE010000233.1:0-2772 GCA_964648725.1 uncultured Pseudobdellovibrionaceae bacterium
GTATCCCCTCTATAACTGAGGGCAAGCTCTCTGTTAGTCTTTAGATTTTCTCAACCAGTTTCTAGCAACTGAACAATTTCTTGGGCTTCCGTCGTATCCCGATGGACTTCTTCAGAGATAATTTTTGCTGTTGCTTCAGCAAGATATTCTGTCAGTGCCTTACTTAAGGCCTCTTGTTGAGGCCACAATACATCATCAACAAATGCTTTTGGCACACGAACCATCACCGTCGTATACCTTTGTCGCGCATACCGATAAGGTTCCAAAGAGTAGCGACGGCACAGGGCTGTAAACAGCTGCTTGGACCACTGATCTACAAACGTAAATGTATATTCAAGAGGAGGCTCATCCTTGACAGCTTGAGCAAGTCTTTTTTTGATACGTTCACGAGCAGTTCCCGCTGCATCTCGCTCACCTGTCGTTCCTGCTCCTTCAAACAAGGCTTCAATTTTTCGGAGCTTCAGGCGGAGTTCTTCTTCACTGGTCATCGGTTTTAAGCAGCCTTTGCTCGATCTGGATTGCCCGCTTCCTTTATTAAAGTCGCTAACGAGGGCATCTCGTATTTTTTGGTGATTCTGTCATACAAGTAATGATAAACATTCACGCTGTGTTTCTTTGCCGTTTCTACAATTGTCATGAAGGTATCTTTTGCCTCAGTTCCTTTTGTACTCATCGTATGAAGGCTGATATCTCGTTTTCGTGCCTGTGCTCGCGCTCCCAATTCGGAAGTATTGTTATGTAAAGGAAGATCAGGGTATTTCAGAACGAGCAACAGTGAGTCTTTCCTTAATTTTGACAGAGCGATTCGTTTATCTAGCTCATCATAGCCCGTCTTTTCGGAGAATAAAACATCAAATTTCTTGGAAAGTCTATTCGCTTTTCGTTTATTTGGGGATTTTTTATACTCAAGTAATTCATGATAGTATCCCCAGAATTTTTTCAAAAAATTTTCCACTTGCATCTGATTCCAGAAAAAGACAGGCGTCAATTTTTTGTAATGTCGGCCTTCATGGATCCAACACGACCCTATCCATTCAGTGATTTCATTAAATTGAGGGGCTTCATCCGTTAAAATCATAGAAAGAGCATGGGGTAAGTCCCGATAGGCTGCAATAGCTGTTGCTTCCAGAACCGTTTTCCTGTTTTTTTTCTGTTTTGTTGGATCTGGAAAAAGAGTTTCCAAAAGAGCATCCATCTCTTCTGCATTGAGGACTTCCTCAAAATCCTTTTCTTTTAATAGACTAAGAAACTTCTCGGGAAGTTCCATTTTTTCCATAAAATCATAAGCAAAATCGTTGAATTTAAAGGTCAGAGGACCCATGCTTAAAATTTCTAAAAGAGTCAATCGATCCTTGTGAGATCGTGTAAAATAAGCTGTAAAACTGCTGCTGCAAAGGATGTGATCAAAATAATTTTTACCTTTTACGCGAGCACTCGTATCATCCATTTGCTTGATGGGAGAAGCGGCAAGGCCTTCCTTCACAATTTCCTTCTTTTCTTCATGATACGCTTGCTTGTCTTCCGTCAAAATACGAGAAACAGTGCAGGCTGAAATAAAAGTCCCGTGGGTTTTAAGCGTGGCAACAATAGCCGATTCGGTCATATTGGATTGGTAATGAGAACTCAAAACAAAAGCCTTTACGCCAGGACCAAACTCGCCTTCATAGCCTTTTGGAACTTCTCCCATAAAGGTGCGTTTCAGTGAAGGAGAGTAATAAACTTCTTTCTCAAATTGGATATTGTCCGTGTGAATGACAAGGTCTTGGACAATGACAGGCCGGTAACCCTTAAAAACGGCATCAGAAGGCAGCGTGCTCTTATCGACCTTGCACTTTTCTATACGGTCAATCTTGATTTTGTGATTCTTGGCCTTTGAATTCTTCGTCTTCTCTTGATTGGGAAGTTTCCTCTCTGTCTCAGAGGAAATGTCCTTGGAAGACGTCTGAGGCCGAATGCCAGGTTTTCCTTGCTCACCTTTGAGACGATTGTTCTCATCTCGCAACTGCTGCTTCTCAATCAGTAATTCTTTAATGAATTTTTCTTGTTCTTCTATCTTGTTGAGGAAAAGAGTAAACAAACCTTTAAGAGACGGATCTAAACTCTCAAAATTGATAGATTCTATGGCTTTGTTAAGCTCATCCATTTCTATAATTGATTCCGCGGGTTTTTGTGCCACTACTTTCTCTCAACTTACGAATTATAGAAATACCATACAGCTTTTTGTTAAAATTTTAAACAAAAAAAATAACAGGGAGATTTGACCAAAATATGACCAAGAAATTTAAACAAAAATTAGGCCACCCTCACTTTTAGAGGGGATACGACTTTGCTTCATATATTCAGGCTACTGTAAGGGGGTTGAAAAAAATATTAAAGAAGCAAAATGGTGGGGGGAGAAAGCCGTCACAGGAGGAAGCAAAGAAGCAAAAAAGTTGTTGAAAGAGATAGAAAACAACAATTAGCTAAGATTGGTTAGTCAGGAGCCTATGATGAAAAAAGCATCCATGGTTTTACAAGAAAAATGGACCGTTCGCTTCGGGTAAGCTTAGCACTCATGCTATCTTAACGTGAGTTCGGCGTAATAGATACACATAAACTGCCACTGAGCTGTCATCTCCGGGTTAAAACCTATTGTTTTGAAAAGAAAAACTAGGAGATTCTTAGCCCGGGGATGATAGTTATTGGAACGGGAACACGAATGTCATCCTTTTTCCTTGAAACATTCGATTAAGTCGTCTTACTCTTCCTAAATATAAAAGAAGAGGCTTTACG
>CAZYOE010000233.1:2782-5758 GCA_964648725.1 uncultured Pseudobdellovibrionaceae bacterium
AACATTTGGTTAAGCGGTCTATTGAGTTTTCTCAGCGCTTGTGATCTGGTTGAGCATCGTCAATTTCATGATCCCGCTTTGAAACTTCAAAAACAAGATTATGAGAATATGACAAAGGCCCCTGAGGTTCAAAAAGCTATTCCTCCTTTTTGTCCTAAAACGCCTCTTCTTCCTCTCGTGCCTGTTTTAACGCCTTCTATGACTAAGCCTGTATCCCTTTCGGTCTATGAGAATGTATCTCTCAAAGAGGTGCTCCTGGAGTTGGGCTATCAAGCAGGGGTTGGGCTCGCTTTAAGTCCACAATTGGATTCAGAAAAGGTAGGGATTATTTACAGTGTAACTCACACTTCCTTCATAGAAGTGATTAAGGATATATGCTCGCTCACCCATCTTCGTTTTCAAATTCAAGGAAATCGCATTCTGATTGAGCCAGATTCACCTTATCTCAAAACCTATAGTGTTCAGTTTTTAAGTCATACGAGAAAAAGTGAAAATCGCATTGCTGTTTCAACGGATGTTTTTACCCCCCTTGAAAGTCAGGCTCGAACGGATAATGGATCGGCTAGCGTTCTTTCAGGTAATAGCCTCATGGATTTTTGGGTTGAGTTAGAGCACAATTTAAAAATGATTTTAAGCGCTGAGGCAAAAGGAGCGGTCTCATATTCCCTCCATAAACAGGCCGGACTTGTAACTGTTCACGGAACAGCGCGTCAGCAGGAACAGGTGGCTCAATACCTCCAAAAACTCAAAGAGGCAACTTCTTCTCAAGTGATTATTGAAGCAAAAATTATCGAAGTTGCGCTTGATAATGAGTTTAAAACGGGTATCAATTGGGAACAGTTGGGTGGAGATGTGCATCTTATGGCACCTTTGGCTCCTGTTAAACCCCATGCTTCTCTTCCTTCCCATGACATCTTTACCTTTTCTGTTGCTCATGAAAAATTTTCAGCTGTTCTTAATTTAGTCAAAAAATTTGGAACGGTTCGAACCCTTTCCAATCCTCGTCTTACGGTGATGAATAACCAACCGGCCATGCTCAAAGTGGCGACAAATGAGGTCTTTTTCCACATTGAGTTTGAACGATACTTTCAAGCAGAAGGCAAACCGGATGTGGAAAATATATCAAGTGATGCGATGACCGTCCCTATTGGTCTTGTGATGATCGTTCAACCTTCCATAAATCTCCAAACAGGAGAAATTGCCATGGCTCTTAGGCCAACTATTTCACGGGTTCAAAAGGAGGTTGAAGATCCAGCCGTTGCAATCAAATCACACCAAAAGGTCAAATCAACCGTTCCTGTCGTTCAAGTACGAGAGCTGGATTCAGTCCTTAAAATGAAGTCGGGGCAAGTTCTCGTTATGGGAGGACTTATGGAAGATCGCTCAAGTTATACAACCGCATCCGTTCCGATTATCGATAGCATCCCCTTTTTTGGAGAGTTTGCAAAAGGCAAAGATGATGATCGTAAGATTACGGAACTTGTCATTTTCCTCACGGCTCACATCGTGGAAGATCCTTATATCGTTGAAGCCGATGAGCGAATGTATAATATCTACACAGAAGATCCCAGACCTTTACGGTTTTAGATCTCAAACATACAAACAGAAATATTTTTCACAACAAATTGATTTTGTTGAATTTTTAGAAAATCCTTGCGTTGCCTAAAAATCCTTAGAATTATTTTCCATAATATCCATTATGCAACTTTTGGATGGGGTTGCTTTAAAGCGACCTCTTTCAAAATGCGCTCAATGATTTTGATTTTAAGTTTACTTGTTCGCCGATTATCGTTCCTTACTTTCTGGGCTACGTGAGAATAAAAATGGATGACCTAATCTGTTTTTTTATGATAAATATCGCGCGACTATCTCGCGATAACTTCATGAAGCAAATATTGGGCGATTCGGACTCACGTCATCCCCACACTATAAATGGAAGGCCTAAAATTTTTGTTAATTTTAACTTGACATTTATCTTCATCAATGCCATATAAATGGTATGAGAGTACTTTTGTGCGAACCTAATTTTATTAACGTAATGATATAGAGCGATGACTTACCAAAATAAGTACACATTTTCATCTTTACTCCTTCTCCGCGGCCTTCTCCTCCGCTAGGGCGGAGCATTATTCAATTTTCCCTTTATATAACTTATACCCACCTTTAAAAAAGCAGAAAGCTTTTTATGATAAGGTATTAATATTTATTTTTTACTGAGGAATTAAAACATGTCTAAGTCACGTACAATTGCATGGGCAATGTGGACTATTGCATCTACATTCTATGCTTATCAATTTATTATAAGAGTCATGCCTAACATAATGTTAGAAAATATTATGCAGAGATTTGATATGGATGCCGCTCTTTTCGGTCAGTTTGCTGGTGTTTATTACATTGGTTATTGTGCCATGCATTTACCGATAGGGATTATGCTGGATCGTTATGGCCCCAGAAAAGTCATGAGCATTTGCATTCTCTTGACAGTTATTGGCCTCTTGCCCATTGTTTTCACGGATTATTGGGTTTACCCCATTATCGGGAGAGCTCTGATTGGAATGGGATCTTCTGCGGCCATATTGGGAACCTTTAAAATCATCCGAATGACGTTTAGTGAAAAGCATTTTGCACGCATGTTAAGCTTTTCCGTAACCATAGGATTGCTCGGAGCTATTTTTTGGATAGGGTCCTTGCCGGAGCATATGGGTTTTGGAAGCTGGCAGTCCCTTTCGGTTCCCCTGTGGGCAGCCGGTCTTCTCTATGTACTTCTCTTTTATCTGTATAGATTTGTGCACAGTTGGCGACGGAGAGAAGAGAATATTTTAAAAAGACGTGACAGAGAGCACGGTGCTTAAAACAAGTTTTTTCTTACCTCCTCCATTTTATGGAAACGTTTTTAGAAGATGTTTGTTTAGAATTACAGACAAAAGAATCGTCAGAATAATTTTTTCGGGATAGGGTAAGGACGTGGTCGCAAGA
>CAZYOE010000234.1:0-5721 GCA_964648725.1 uncultured Pseudobdellovibrionaceae bacterium
ACGTTGAGTGAGAGATGAAGTGAAGGCAACGCAGAAGTTGGACTTTTTCAGCGGACTCTAGTTAGAGTATTTCGACGTTGCGGCCTTGATCGAGAAACTTTTGGAGGTTTTCGACGGAAAGAGGCGCGACTTGGAATTCAAAGGATTCTGTTTGGCCTTGGTCGGTAAAGCTCCATTTATAAGTGTCTGTCGTGATTTCTTCAATATAGATTTCGTAAATGGGAACTTGCCCCTTCGCAAATTTTCGATTTGCAACCAAGGTTTTTCCCCGTAAAACCTTAAGTTCACAGAATTCTTCGCACATTGAGCTTGCGGCAATTTTTATACTTTGGCCAGTTTGTAAGAGATAAACAATCTTATTCTCAGGCTGTGGAAGTGATAGTGGAACGCTGAGCTTGGCTTCCTCTAACAATTCGGCGGCTTCAGAACCGAGTTCCATTGAATCGTCAGGGGATTTAGGATCGTTATTGAGCTCTCCCTCAATTTCCGCCTTGGCTTGGACCGTCTTGCGAGCCGTTGACTTATTAAGGCCTTTTTTGACAGAGTGTTGGCTGGAGTAAGCGGTGATTTGGATCCCTCCAGAGGAATTGCGAATCAGGTAAGTACCCTTGCGAATTTGAATGTGATGGTTACGAACGCCAGTTTTCAGAGTGATCCAGCTTTCGTTGGAGAAGTTTGTGATAACCGAACCCTGATGCAATTGCAGAAAAAGTTTTTCATTTTCATTCCGGATTCGCAGAATAGTGTTAGGTTCTGTGGTGAGGGAATTTCCGTGGCTTAGACTAAGCTCAGCCGCGGCGCCTTCTCCGGTTGTCACCAAATCATCCTCGTAGACGGCGTCATCTTCTGCCAAAGGAAGTTGGAGTGAATCGGTAATCAACTTGCGCACCACTTGCCCTTTCGAAGCTGTCACTTTGCCAATGGGGTTCAGATCTTTGGTATTGATGGGAATGATCTTCAGTAGGGCGTGATCATTTAATAAGAGAATGAATGACATAAAACCAATTAGGCTAATGGTGAGATTCATTAGAATGGCCGGACGAAGGACTCGTCGAAGTGTTAAAAGTAGTTCCCTCATTATTAAAAAGGTAAATAAAATAACTAGAGATTGTCTATAGAAATAGGTGGAATTGGACTTAGGGGTTAGATGAAGCTTCGATTCAAGTTTTTTATTTTTTTAGTGGGTCTTCCGAGTCTGGCGCTGCTCGTTTTTTTATTTATGGCCTTTCGTGTTCTGGTACAGGACAAAACTCTCTATATTCTTGAAGCCAATATGACATTAGCATCATCCTTGGCTCAACAAATGGATCGCCTTGAATGGCAAGAAGCCAGCTCGGCGTTGAGACATTTGCCTTTGATACAAGGCGTGGTTTTCGATACGAAGGGCAAAATCTTAGTCAGCAGCAATGTTAAGTGGGTAGGGCAAACTCTTTCATCGTTTGTTCCAAATTCTGCGCTCGAAAAATTGGCTGATCTGCGCGTCGATGAAGGCAGTTTTGAAGATTTTGATCTGAAAAATAAAAGTGTCATTTATAACTTCATAAAGATACCCAGCAAAAGCGCCATGCTACTATTAGCAACACCTAAGGAGTCGGCGTTAAGAGCCTCTTTACTGTTTCTCATTAAAGCAGTTTTGACTTTGGTGGTGCTGATCTCAATTGCGGTTGGAGCCAGTTGGTGGCTCTCCAAATCAATGACCGGGCCTTTAGAGATATTGCGCACCTACATGCAGAGTTTTGCTGCAGGAAATTTTAAGATCAAATTGCCAAATTTGGGACGTGATGAGATTGGTGAACTCGGTGGCTACTTCAACCGGATGGTATTGCAGATTCAGGAGCTAATTGTAGAACGCGAACAAAAACTTAAGATTGAAGTTGAAATGAGCTTGGCGAGTGATATTCAGAAAAAACTTTTTCCCAAAGAGAGCTACAAGACCACCGAAGTTGAGTTTTCAGGATATTACGAACCCGCTAGCAACTGCGGTGGCGACTGGTGGTTTTATTTTCAAACAACAACAAAGTTTGTGGTTTGTATAGGAGATGTAACTGGTCATGGCGTTCACTCCGCCTTACTAACAAGTGCGAGTCGTGCGGCCTTTGCCATTATTGCGAAGAATTTCTCCTCTACTTCTGAAGCCATGCGTGTATTGAACCATAGTATTTATGAAACAGCCCAGGGCTCAATAAATATGACTTGTATTATTGCCGCCATCGACCTTACCTCAGGTAATTTGGATTATACCAACGCAAGCCATGAAGCGCCGATCGTGCTGCCTGCAACAGATGGTACAGTGACTAAAAAGCAATTTGTTTTTCTTGATGAAATTCATGGTCCGCGGTTAGGTGAACGCATTGATTCAGATTACAAAATGGCCAGCATCAAAATTAACCCCCAACAACATATATTTTTTTATTCGGATGGGGTGACGGACATTCGCAGTGCTAAGATGGGTAAATTGGGAGATCGTCAATTACTAAAGTGGCTGGGTGAGTCTTACAAAGCATCCCGAACGGCTGATCAAGAAAAAGCACTCTTTGTTGGTCGAGTCCGTGAGTTTCGTAGAGAAGAAAAACTTGAAGATGATCTCTCCTATTTTTTCGTGAAGTGGAGTTCCGATGCAAAAAGTTCGTAGTAGAATTTTGGTCTTTAGTTTTTATTTGATAGGGCTTGGTTGTACTCCCGCATTAACAGTGAGGTCTGAACCACCGGGAGCACTCGTTACCTCAACAATGCGAAATGGTGAAAAACAAGAATTAGGCCGGACTCCTTTTAGTATTTTGTATAGCGACTTGGAAAAAGTATCGCCACTGGCCTCGGTAACGGGCGAGATGATTCCATTGGTTTTTGAAAAAGAAGGCAGTGAACAAGTGACTCTGATGGTTCCGACGGTTAGAATGGGACTCTCCTCCGCGACGATCACGGCCAAGCTTAAATCCATTGAAGAGGCCACAGCCACTGCTGATAGTCTCTTGCAATATCTGCATAATGCCCAAAAATTTGCTAATGCTGGAAATTATCAAAGAGCTTTGGAAGAAGTTGACAAGGCGATAGAAAAGGATTCTCGCTTTATTCGTGCGTTATCAATGAAAGGATCAATCTACTTTGTGCAAAGTCGTTGGGATGACAGTTTAGTTTGGTATGAAAAAGCATTGAGCCTAGACAACGGTTTTGAAGAAGCCGTAAAAATGATTGCAGAAATCAAAAAGAAAAAAGGTGCCAATTGAACAGTAAAGGTTGGTTAATTGTAGCACTAGTCACTTGTACTGCGGTCTCTCGAGCCGAAGTGTCGAGACTAAGACTGGTCGCAACAGCTGGACTTGCTGATTCGTTAGCGAAGGGAGCCTCGGCGGGTGGTCAGGATCGCCAGGGACCATTGGGGGGGACAGCAGCCGTGGAGTATTTGCTCAATGGTCAGTGGGAAATAGGGGCCGAACACCAACGTACTTGGAGTAATCGGAGTGGTACGGCTATAGGGCTTACGGGCATTACACTTAAAAATTTTTTTTGGTACAGCCATCCTCAAGTAAAACTTGATCAAAGTGATTTAGCCTCTCTAGGATACATGGAGATGCGGGCATTGAGTCCTTACCTAGGAGTAGGAGCGGGAATCTCGCAAGCGAGCATTGTAGATCAGAATTTGAATGCCCTCGGAATTTATGGTGCCGCAAAGGGTGGAATTGAATGGCCGATTCAGCGTGCATGGGGAATGCGCACGGAAGGCACTTTGGCATCCACACTGATCGGAAGTGGTAGTATTATCTATGTCTCACTAACGTTAGGTTTGTATATTCATTTGTAAGAAGTCGGTGAATGACGGGTTATTGAGTTAAGATTTGTTCAAGCTCTGGACCTAATGGCAAAGCAATCCTCGATTCTGCGACAGCCCTGAGCGATTCAGAGTAAAAGTGTCTCTTTTTGAAATGAAACTGTTACGGATTCAGTACGCTTCTCGAAACTCTCGATGATTAATTCAACTAAAGTACTATTGAAAGAATGCCGATATCTTGAATAGATGAAAACAAATACAGTGCGTCATTTAATTTTTCTGGTATTAAGTATTTTCATTCAAGGTTGTTTGAAAGGAGAATACGCCGTTAATTCAAATCAAGGAGTTGTCCCGGGCGCAGCAACATTTCTAGGGGCAAAATCTGCGGAAAATCTCAGTGGAACTGCAATCCAAGTGAATTGGGATTTATCAACCGATTCGAGTGTATCAGAATATGATATTTATTTAGTTAACGCTGATGCGAGTTTAAGTTTGATTGGAGTCGCTGGCGCAACTTCCAACCTATTTGTTCATTCGGGATTAACACCGGGTAAAATTCAGACTTACGTGGTTCGCTCCGTGAACAGCGCAGGCAGTGCAGACGCCAATATTGAAAAGGTGAGTGCGATTTCCTACGCCGGACTATCGAGTGCGGTGGTTATAGATGCCACAACGGCCGATTTAAACTTTCCCACCGCCAGTGATGCGACAGGTTTAAAAATCTATTGTGCGGCTGGTGCTTCAGGGGCGATGACGGTTATGGCAACGGTGAGCGCGCTTACAACCACCTACAGACTAACAGGGTTAACAACTTCGACCATTTATAGTTGCAAAGTGAAGGCGCTCTTACCAGATGGAAGTGAAGACACCAATCCTTTGCTCTCAAGTTTTACTCCGCAAACGGTTTCTCCGAGTTCTCCTTTTGGGTTTAATGGGATTGGTGCGGCAAGCAATGTCGATGCGACTTCGGTATTAGTACAATGGACCGCGGCAACACCCGCTACCGGCACTACAATAGCGAGTTATCGAATCTATCAAATTAACGCGGATGATTCATTGACGGTTTATAATGCCGCTGCTAATGCCACAAGCTATACAGTCTCGGGTTTGAATTCTGGTCAGAATTATAATTTTATTGTTCGCGCCCTAGACAGCAACTCATTGACCGATGGAAATCAAACTATGAAATCCGCTTTTACCTATGCTGGTATTTCATCAGGATCAGCGACGAGTTCAACCAGTGCGACCATTTACTTTCCCGCGGCGCCAAATGCTTCCAATTTGCATGTTTACTGCTACCCAAGTTCAGGAGCAATGCCAGCAACACCTACGGCTTCTATCGCCAGTACTTTAAATGTATATGTGGTCAATTCCTTGGTTACAGCGACAAATTATAATTGTTTAGTTAAGGCTGTTGGAGCTTCGGGTGAAGACGGTAATACAGCAACTGTGTCATTTACGACTCCGTAGCGAGGAATGAAACTAAATGCTAAGACAAGTTTGCGCGCCAATTTTGATAGGATTAATGCTGCTTTTGGAGCAGCCTTCAGCTATCGCTGCGGAAGATGCGCCGCAAAGCTTTACTCTTAGTGGAACACTCTAGCAAATCGAACGTCTAGACCTTAGCAATATTCGAGCACCCGTATCGTCATTCAAATTTTGAACCCAGATAAGAGTTGTTTACTTTATGAGGAGCAGCAGACTATCAGCGTTGATACCACCGGCTTTTTTAATATTCAGGTGGGATCACAATGAATTTGTTGGTCGTTTCGATCAGCAGAGCGAAGAGTTAGAAAAGCTTCGCGATGAGAATGCGGAACTCAAAGAAAATGTTCAAGCTATGAAAGTTTATCATTGCACCAACGATCCAGCAGCACCATTTTGTCGCAACTAAAACCTATTTAGATTCTGCTGAAAAAGGCCAACTTCTGCGTTGGCTACGCTTCATCTCTCAC